>CAYTHG010000160.1:0-8512 GCA_964437525.1 uncultured Myxococcales bacterium
GCATATGGACACCCGCCTGCGCGGGTGTGACGGAAGTTTGCCCTTAATCTTTTCGGAAGAATTGTCTTTGTCAGTAATTTGGCGAGTATTTAATGTGATGGTTTAACTATTCCCCGCAAGGCTTTGTTATGGAATAGTATTTAGGTTGGCGAATTATTGGAGGTAGTATGTCGGATATAAAACGAGTGTTGTTGTTTACGGCTCATGCCGATGATTGCGAATTCTTTGCCGGTGGCACGGTTGCAAAGCTGATCGAAGCCGGGGCGGAGGTGACCGAGGTGATTTGCACCGACAACGGGCGCGGGTCATTTGAGCTTGAAACAACCGAGCTTGTCTCGCAAAGCAGGTATAAAGAAGCGCACGAAGCTGCTAAGATTATGGGAAAGAAAGAAGTCGTTTTTCTGGGTCATCCCGACGGCTATCTGGATGAGTTCCCCAAAAACAAGTTGCGCGGAATATTCATGGAGTGGGTCAGAAAAGTCAAACCCGATCTGGTAATGAGTTTCGATCCCTTCGCGCCTTTTGAGTCCCACCCCGATCATCGCCACGTTTCCTGGGCGGCAATCGAGGCGGTCGGCTTCGCGCACCTTCCGCTTTATCATCCCGAGCAAATCGCAGCCGGACTCGAAACCTGGAAAACGCCTGTGTGCTACTGGTTTGCCAAAAACGACAGCCTTGCAGAACATGTCGAAGATATCAGTTCGACCATAGATAAAAAAATAGAGGCTCTTTGCGTACAGAAAAGCCAGATGCGCATGACTATTCAGGACATGAAAATGTCCATCAAAGTTTCCGGCAAAAACGAGCATCTTTTGCCTTTCCTTGATGAAGACAACTACGAGCCCGCCCTTGAGATGATGATTAAGACCTGGGCGCAGGGAGTCGGCGAGAGGGCCGGTTATGAGTACGGCGAGTGTTTCAGAGTCGAGGAAGCGGGCGAGATTTTTGGAAAGGTTTCCTGACTGGCGAAGTTTTAATTTTCAGTCAGGCAATTTGTGTAGTATCAAGGAACGAAGTGGTTTGATTTATATTTGATAAAAAATGGAGGACATGTCATGGAAAGATGCTGTGCTTTGGTGTTGATAAACAACCGCCGCTCTACTGCCCTCGCTGTACAGAAAGTCCTGACCGATTGGGGATGCAATATTAAAACCCGCCTCGGTCTGCATGGAGGAGTCCAGGAAGCCTGTAGCGAAGATGGCTTGCTCTTTTTGGAATTAAAGGGTGACAAGGCCGAGCATGAGGCCCATATCTCTACGCTCAACAAAATCGAAGGCGTGGACGCCAGACTGGTTTGCCTCTCTCTGGAAAATGGTGGCGGTTGCGACTGCTGCTGACATGTGAAATCAAAAACGATAGATCAAGCCCGGCACTTTTGCCGGGCTTTTCTTTTGGGTCGGTGGCTGCCTTTAAATAAATGGCAATCCAAGGGTGCCACGGTCTTGTTTTCGTAGAAAACATGGCCGTGCCTTGGTGATTAGACTACAGTAATCGTAGGTCGGGAAACTTGTTACCCGACAATTCATGATTCTTTCCGGGGAAGGTTAGTGAAGGCATGAGTCGCGATTTTCGAACAGAATTGGCCACTTTGCTGAATACGGTTGCGCTTGGAGCGACATGTTATTTTGGCAATAGGCGCTATTTAGACCGAATGAGTCGTTTGATGTGCTGTCAACTTGTACTAGGTTGTGAGTTACGTTTGTTGCATATACATGGTGTGATAGGCGAACTCGACTTGCTAGAAGGGCTAATAGAACTTACGTCTACCGTACCGTCGAGTAAATTCAATAAGAACCCTCTTTGTGGTTTCAGAAAAAAGCATTTCTGGCAACCAAACAATATTATGAAGAATATTGGTGCCCACTGGAGCCTTGGTTTTAAAGAAGGTAACCATCGTTTTTCAGAAAAGGTGGATGAAATTCTCAATCCGCATATGGGGCAGGAGCTTGATGATGAAATAATTGGTCGGTTGTGTAACGAGACATATATTGGTGGGCATATAAAAAGAGCTGAAAAAAAAACTGAAAAAAGTGGTGGGTGTACAAAAAGAGTTGAAAAAGGAAAGTTAACGGGGGATTGGATTGTTTATAAGCAGTACCAAGGAAGAAACTACTATCTTGGGCTGTTTCCACATTCGAATCCAAATCAACCGGATTATGATAACGAAGTGTATAAATCCCTTGAGTCATGGTGTAAGGAAGAATTTCCATATCTGTTCGAATCAAAAGGGTAAAAACGTAAGGACAGAAAAACGTGTGGAGCAGGCTGGGAAGCCATGCTCCAACAGAAAAACGTGTGGAGCCGGTCGGAGACCCGCTCCAACGGGAATTGCGGTGCTTGCGACTGCCGAAACGTGAAATAAAAAACGATAGGTCAAGCCCGGCACTTTTGCCGGGCTTTTCTTTTGGGATAAACTGTCAATATTGTTAGTATACTTTCAATTACTGCGGTATGATCGCGGCTACTGATGTACAGCGAACTTGTAAGGATATCAATTGGATATGAACTACAATCCTGAGCTTTTATCGTGGGTGGAGACCGATGCCGCTGCGCTGGCGCATAATGTACGGACCTTTCGCGGTCTTGTGGGCGACGAGCGCAAACTGCTGGTGGTGGTCAAGGGTAACGCCTACGGTCATTGCATGATCCCCTGCGCCGGGTTGGCGCTGGAAGCCGGTGCAGACTGGCTGGGGGTTTTCAATTTTCAGGAAGCCCTGGGCTTGCGCCTTGCCGGTATAGTCGCGCCCATACTTGTCTTCGGCCCGGTTGCGGTATCGGCATACGAAAGAGCCGCCCGCGAGAACATAAGCATTACCGCCGGTTCTCCCGAGGCGATTGAGTCCCTTACCAGGCGCGGTGTCAAAGGCTTGAAGGTTCATCTCAAAATTGAGACCGGCACCAACAGACAGGGCTTGCAGCTCGATGAATTCCCATTGTTGTTTCATATGCTCTCGCCGGACAAGGTCAAGATAGAAGGTGCTTACACGCACTTTGCGGATATCGAAGATACAACCGATCACAGCTACGCCGAAAAGCAGTTGCAGAACTTCAAGGATGCCATTCAGTCTTTGAAGGACATGGGCATAGAGCCTGCCATCAAGCACAGCGCTTGCTCGGCGGCGACGATACTCTTTCCGCAGACATATTTCGATATGGTGCGCATGGGAATTGCCACCTACGGCCTGTGGTCGAGCAAGGAAACCTTCCTTTCGGCAAACCAGCTGAAGCGGGAGAATATCGAACTCAAGCCGGTTATGACATGGAAAACCCGCATCGCCCAGATAAAGACCATACAGGCCGGAGAGTATGTCGGTTACGGTAGAACCTTCAGAGCCACGCGCGAAACGAAGCTGGCCATACTTCCTGTGGGATATGCCAACGGCTACGACAGGCGTATTTCCAACAACGGATACGCGCTGGTGCATGGTAAAAGGGCTGCCGTCTGTGGGCGCATTATGATGAACATGATGGCGGTCGATGTCAGCGATATAGAGCAGGCGAAGACTCAAGACGAGGTCGTACTTTTGGGCAGGCAGCACGGCGAGAGCATTTCTGCCGAGACCATGGCTTCCTGGGTGGGCACGATCAACTATGAGATAGTCACCCGCATAGAACCAGAAGGAAAACGGCGCATCGTCTACAACAGCCAGTAAGGCCGAACATCAGCATGGTTTTCATTCCCTTTCCAGAGCCCATAGTAAAAGCCACATTCATCAGGCGCTACAAGCGTTTTCTGACCGATTTCATACTCGAAGATGGTAGCGAAATCACCGCCCATTGCGCCAATACCGGCTCCATGAAAGCCTGTCTTGAAGAAGGCGCGCCAGCTTTGCTGTGGGATTCCAAGTCCACTACCCGAAAAACGCGCTATTCCTTCAAAGCCATCAAGATAGGCAAGACATGGATAGGCATAGACACCATGCTGCCCAACGCGCTTGTGGAAAAAGCCATTCGTGCCGGTGAAATCGAGGCGTTGTCGGGATACGAAGACATACAGCGTGAGCGCAAAATGGGCGACAAGAGCCGGGTGGATGTTTTGCTGTCGGGCAAGAGCGGCCTTTGTTACGTGGAAGTGAAAAACGTCACGCTTGTCGAGGGTGGCATGGCGCGTTTTCCCGATGCCGTCACGACCAGAGGGCTCAAGCATTTGCAGGAATTGCGCCGGGAAGTTCTTGAGGGCGGCCATAGGGCGGCCATGGTGTTTGTGGTCCAAAGGGCCGATGGCAAAGCCTTTGTGCCTGCTGACGATATAGATCCCGAATACGGCAAAACCCTGCGCGAAGTCCATGCCGCCGGAGTAGAAATCTATGTTTTGGGAACTCGCGTCGGGCTTGACGGCGTTCGCAGTACCGGCTTGATAGAATATAAGCTTTAGGGAACAGGCCGTGCCTTGCGGTGTCGGTAGCGCTTTGTTATCATGTCAAATCTGGTCACTATCGTGTTTGGGGATTTATTTCAAGAATGGTTGTTTTTAATGCGTTCCAAGATGAAACGTCCTGAATTTACGCAGTTTTTCAATATGTTGATGGCGCTTGCATTGCTTTGCTCCCCATTCTGCACATCCTGTCTGTGGGCCTTGGACGGCGATTTGGATTCGCCTGCCGTACAAAAAGAAATCGATGTTGAACTCGATGCCGAGATGGAGCGAATCATTGCATCTGAGCTTGATACTGTGGAGCTTGCATCGGAGAATGCCGAGGTCTTGGGCAGCGAGCAGACGGAGCTTCTAGAAAAATCTGAGTTAACCGAGCAGGAATCGGAATCGCAGGTCGAGCCGCAAGTTGTCGTCAATCCCTATGGCTTCGAGAAAGAACCCACAAGCGCTCAATTGAAGCAGCTTTTCAATGACGGTCTGGAGTTGATCAGAACCTACAAATGGGAAGAAGCTGCACAGCTTTTTGAAGTCATTCTCGATGCCAAACGAGGGCGTCCGTGGCGCAATCGCAGCCGCATGTTGAAAGGCAAGGCCCATTTTCACCTGAAGCAATACGAGCAGGCCATAGAGCTTTTACCCAAGGCCCGCAATGGATTCAAGAAGGAATTGCGCGATTGGTTCGACTGGATAACGGGTGAGTCTTTTTTAGCCTTGGGGCGTTATCGTGAGGCGCAGCGTTATTACAAAAGGATATGCAACGGCAACAGGTGCAACAGCCGCCTTTATTTTCGTGCTCAGATCAGAAGGCTTGAATGCTATGCCGAACGCGGCAAAGCCTGGCCGGTATTGTCGGAGATCAAGAGAATACTGGAAGAAGAAAAGCATTTTCAGGACATATCCAGCGGCGATTATACCAAAAACGGCAACGGTTCCAGGCATCCCAATTACGGCGAATTTCTGTGGTTGAAAGCTCGCGCATACAGAATATTGAAGCGCCACGATACGGAAGGGCGCTTCCTTAACAAGATTCTGCTTTATCATCCCGACACCGATCACTACCCCGAAGTCGTCGCCCGCAGGCACGAGTTGGAAGCTCAGGGTCTTTTGCCCGAGCCGAGTTACAAACAGGCCATCAGATGGATAAAGCGGTTGCGCGTTATTAACGCCTTTGAAGAAGCGACTGTTCTTTGTCGCTGGACCCTGGACAATTTCTCTGAAGGCGGTCCGGGAAAAAGCAGTGAAGATCATCTGGAGCTTGTGCTGTTGTACGGCAAAAATTTGTTCTCAAGCAAGGATTACATGGGAGCACTGGAGACTTTCAGGTTTTTGGAGTCCCAGACCGACGCTGATATAGACGACAAGCCGCTTTATTTGTGGTGGCTGGCCAAGGCTTACACCCGCAACAACAGGTTGCCGGAAGCGGTGGAGACTTATATCAGGCTGGCAGCCGAATATCCCGGTTTCGATTACGTTGACAAGGCCGAGTATATGGCAGGCTGGCTTTTGGGGCAGGCGGGAGATTATCCCGGTGCGGTAAAGCTGCTGGACGAATTTGCAACGGCACACAAGCGCAACCGCTATAAATCAAACGCCCGTTGGTTCGCCGCTTTTTACTGTTATCTTGACCGTCGCTACGACGAAGCCATCTATCGCATGAACGAACTCTTGCAGGATTATTCACATACTGTGAACAGGTTCATGTATCGCTACTGGCTGGGACGCGCACACGAGAAAAAAGGGCAGGTGGCCGAGGCACTGGCTTATTATTCCTCGCTTGCTGGTGAAGACGCCTTTCGTTATTACCGTCTGGCATCTATTCACAGGCTCAGAAATATGGCCCGTTACCTCGAAATAGGATTCAATCCGCAGGCGAAAGAATCAAGCCCTGTCAAGGTTGTACCCGTGGATGTGGCCGATGAAAAAGTCAACAAGGTTGCAGCCGAGCGTTTTGGAGCCTGGATAGAATTCGAAGAAAAGCTGGCAGCCGGTCAAGGTTTTGATACCGAGGTTTTCAGAAACAACATGATAGAGGCGGAAAGCCGCATTATCAAAGCCGCCCGCCGCTCAAGCAGGAGGAGCATCAAATACCTGCAAAAGCAAGTCGAGTTGGCCGACGGATTGTTCCCGAGTTTGCATAAGGCGCTTATGTGGCGCAGGTTGTCCGGCGATGCCGAGGCCGGTGCCGAGATGGAACACTTCATCGAGAATGTGCGTATTTTAAAGATCAAGGGCGCGGCCAAGATAGAGGAAGAGCCGGAGGAAGATTACGAACTGCGTATGCGCCGTTTGGCGTTCATCAAGGAGTTGCAGAAAAACGGCAAGAAAAAAGAATTCTACGGCCACATTGTCAAGTTCTTCCTGCAAATAGGCGATATCGGTCAGGCTTATGTCAATAGCCTGCAAAACGGTGTCAGAAACGGCTGGCCGGGATTGGACAGAGAAGAACAGGACAAGCGCTATTATCCACCGGCTTATGTGGATATTTTGATAGACGAGGCCAAGCGAGTAGAGACGCCCGACGAGTTGATAATCTCGACCATGAGGACGGAAAGCGCCTTCAGGCACGGCGTGATTTCTCCAATGGGGGCCATCGGCCTGATGCAGATCATGCCCTTTACCGGTTTTTATATTTCCCGCGATTTGGAAGACGACGAATTCTACCGAGTGCGCCTTTTCGAGCCGGAAGTGACCATACATTACGGCGGTTGGTACCTGGGGCAGTTGTTGAAACGCGTAAAAGGTCAATTGCCTTTCGCAATCGCGTCATACAACGGCGGGATTCACAACCTCAAAATATGGCTCGAACGCTACGAGGATCGCCCGCTTGAATGGGATGAGTTGATAGAGAATTTCCAGTTCGATGAAACCAGGCGGTATGTCAAGAAGGTACTCAGGACTATTGCCACTTATCGCTATCTTTATACCGGCGAGTACAGCGCCTGGGACTTGAACCGTCCTGTGGATTACGTGGTTGAGAAAGACGGTGTCAATTACTGAGAAACGACGCTGGCCTTTTCTTCTTACTTGTCTTGAGATTCGTTTTCGATTTTTTTGTTTCTGGCTTCTTCTTTACGCTTTTCGGGACCGGTCAGCTCCAGTCTGCATATCATGTTGTGAGTTTCGTCGAAGAATCCCAGTTGTCTGTAGAGGTTGCGGGCTGGTGTGTTGGTGTGCAGCGCCGACAGGCGCAGAAACTTGATGCCTTTTTTGTAGACGCGCTTGCGGACTTCGCCTATCAGCTTGCGCGAAATGCCGCGCCTGCGGAACTCTTCTTTGATGTAAACCACATAAATCTGGCCGTGTTTCAGTCCGTAAACTGGATCGTCGTGTAAGGCATACCAGATTACTCCGGCGACTTTGTCTCCGTAGGCTGCCACCAGTAAAAAGTTGTATCTTGGATCGAACATGTGTTGCAGCTTTTGCAGAAGCTGTATTTTGTGGGCGTTGAGGTCTTTGGGCAGGGGACCGGCGCAGGAATGCATGTCCCAGTTTTCGATGTTGGTTTCGATTATCATTCGCCAGCAGTCCTTAAGCTCTTCCGGTCTGGCCAGATGGATAGAGAGCCTCTCGCTTGCTGCCATTACTCGTTCTCCTGTCGATCTGCCGCTTTTTGTACGCGTTTGATTGTATCGAAGTCTTCACGCACTATGCCAGCCCAGAAATCTTCTTTGGAGCCTGGAGGATGAAACAGCCATTCATCAACGCCCTGGCGGTATTCGTTGGGTTCGGCCTTGCGCATGTATATCAGTTCAAGCGCATCGTCACGCAAAACGAGGTCGTCGGGAACGAGGTCTTCAGGGGTAATCGTTTCCATCTGCTCCCAACCTGCCGGAAGGGGCGGGAGTTCTTCGGTTTTGTTGCGGTCTTCGGGGAAAAGGAAGCGTCTGACAAACTTGATTACTACTACCGCAGCAATCAGGAAAGCGAAAATTTTAAGCATCTGCAAGTAATCGTCCCACATGGTTTTGGGTGCCTTTGAATCTGTATCGACCGTTGCTGGGAGAGAGCCGGTTTAAATCATGCCTCTATCGACATAAGCCCTGACTCTGTTGCCGCCGTCGCGCCGGGCTTCTATCATGGCTCCTTCGGATTTGCGGAACAGCTTGTTGACATCGTCGCCTTCGACCATGGATACAA
>CAYTHG010000161.1:0-8470 GCA_964437525.1 uncultured Myxococcales bacterium
ACCAGAATCCCGGCTCTTTTCTCCAGAGCAATTTTTATTTCTGTCTTGCGCCCCTGAATGATGGCTCCGCAGATTTCGGAATTTACCAACTCCAGTGGAACATCAAGCCCCAGCCATTCTAAGGCGCGGTTAGAAACTCCGCCTCCGCACAGTTTGTCGCGTGGCGGGATATGCTTGTCCAGCAGTGCCGTTTTGAGACCTTCGGAGGCACAGATACGCGCAGCCGTGCTTCCAGCCGGGCCTGTCCCCACAACTACAACATCGAAGTTTAAAGAGTCGTTCATGTGAAACCGATCAGAAGAGACAGTTTGTCTTTCTGTTATATTTCAAATTGGTAACCGATCTGGAATGCCAGTCCGCCGTGTTCTGCTGAAGACAGATAGCTGTTATCGGTGTCTTCGGAATCGTAGTCGGTTCTGGAGATCAGATAACGAGCCTGCAGGAAGGGACCGCCTTGCCAGACGTTGAACTGTATGCCTGCCAGAATCTCGAATGCGTAAGTCCACTTTTTCATGTCCACTTTTATGATTTGTTCCGAAGTGCTGGTTGGGGTGCTGGTGTATTTCATTCTGGTCCATGCGCCGCCCAGACCTATGCCTGCGTAGGGGCGGAAGATGCCATTGGGCAGAATGAATATTTCTGCTTCAAGCATCATGGGTACGCTTGTCAAAGTGATGTCGATGTTACGCTGCTTGGCGGTTCCGGTACCTGTCTCCTGGCTGAAATCGTAGCTGTGCCAATCGACACCTAATCCCAAGCGCAGGCGCTCTTCCCAGAAGGGCAGTATGTAACGTACAGCGCCGCCAGCCGTGAAAGCCGGGTTGGGATCGAAGCTGGTTTCGCCTTCGGCTTTGACCGACTGCATGGCCAGGTTTATTCCCAGGCGCGGTTCTATCATTACGTAGTGTGTATCGCTCTTCTTGGAGTCGTCGACTTTTTCTTCTTCAGTGGGTTTTTCATCCACCGGGATTTCTTCGACGCTGGGCGGAACGACTTCGTCCTTCTTCTTTTCCTCCGGCTTGGCTTCTTCTTTTTTCTCTTCAGCCGGTTTTTCCTTGGCGGCTTTTTCTTTCGGTTCTTCCTTAGGCTCTTCTTTAGCTTGTTCGGCTGGCTTTTGCTCAGGTTGCTTTTCGGCGACCTTGACAGGCTCGGCTGGAGCTATGGGAGCCAGCGGTACCAAAGGCACCAGAGGAATCATTTCGACTTCTTCGACAGCTTTGGGCTCGAAAGACAAAACGACCATACCGCCGTTTTCAGCGTCAGGAGAGATCAGGATGTTATAGGCGAACTCACCTTCTTCGAGATCGTATTCTTTTTTGACTGCTTTGCCGGGCAGCATCTCTTTGTTGTCGGTAAATGCAGCTTTGTCGGCTTCGCCTTTGACTTTTATTTCTTCCACTTTTTTACGGTTCTGGAAAATCGTAAAGGTCGAAGGGGCTTTTGCGCCGTTTAGCTCGGCGACGGGATAGTTTTTGTATAGCGACACAGAAAGCTTGCCCGGACCTTTGACTTTGAATCCGAAGGGGCTGAAAGCATCTATCAGGTAGGAGTCCAGCGTCTTGCCGTCCTGAGACATTTTCAGGACTTTGTTGGGCGAAACTACCTGTATATCCTGTTCTTTTTCCTCGGCGAAAGCATTAGAAATCATCAGGAAGGATAGTAATAATACACCGAAAATCCTCATCATTTTGCTTGCTTTCATTCGCCTGCTCCTCTTCACCCACAACAGGTGATTATTATGGCAATAATAACGGGATGCTAGCGCAGTCAGGGGTATGCGGTCAAGGTCTTTTTCGTATTGAGATGGCTTAACGCTACCTTAGTTTATGTTGCAGTGTGCAATTGTTCTTGACGCAGCGCGCAATAAGCATTAGCAAATATAGTATAAGTATTTCCGTGTTTCTGGATTTTTTGAAAGGAGGCCGGAGTTGTTCGATCTGGTAATCAAGAATGCCAAGATAATAGATGGCACGGGCAGGCAAGCCTATTGCGCCGATGTGGCTATCGACGGTGATCGTATCGTCAAGGTGGGAAACCTGGGACGAGTCGATGCCGAAGAGGTTTTCGAGGCGGGCGGCAACGTCGTTTGTCCCGGCTTCGTCGACATCCATTCCCACGGCGATCTGACCATCTACCGCGACGACCACATTGAGCTTCTAAAACCGCTGGTGATGCAGGGCATGACTACTTTTGTGGGCGGCAACTGCGGCATGGGTATGGCTCCTTTAGGGAAACGCCACTTCGACAAGGTGCGTCAATACATTGAGGTTTTCACGGCCCGCGATCTTTCAAAAGAAAACCTGCAGTGGAACAGTGTCGGCGAGTACATGGACCATCTCGACAAAAGCGATATGCTTTTGAATATGGGACTTTTGACGCCACACTCCATTCTGCGACTGGATGCCCTCGGCATGAGTCCGCAGGTGGCGCGGGAAAAAGATCTGGATTACATGGAAGGCGTTTTAGACGAGAGCATGGAAGCCGGTTCGCTGGGATTGTCGGTGGGATTGCAGTATTTCCCCGGTTCCAAGTCCGATACCTACGAACTTTTGCGACTGGGGCGCAAAGTCGGCAAATACGGCGGAACTCTGGCCGCTCATTTGCGCAGCTATAACGAGACGCTGCCTTTTGCCGTGGATGAAATCGCCGAAGTTGCCAAGAGAAACGGCATCAAAGCGCAGATCAGCCACATTATGACAATTCCCAAAATGAACGCCGTCACCAGAAGGGCGATAGTCGCCGCCATCAAGCTTTATGACAAGATCCCGGTCACATTGCCGGTGGATTACGAGATGAAGCGCATTATAAAACGTGTCCGTTCACATGAGGAAGACGGAATCAAGATCTCGATGGACGCCATGCCGACCACTGTCGGTTTCACTCATCTGTTGGCCTTTATGCCGCCTTGGGTGCTTGAAGGCGATACGCAGACCGTGCTTCAGCGCTTTGCGGATCAGTCGCTGCGCAAGAAGATGTATAAGTCCATCAAAACTGGCGGCAACGTCTGGCCGCATCGCGACGACGATCAGTACAATATGAACTACTTCAAGTCTTTGGGATTTGACGGCTTCCGCATTATGAGCGTGGTTTCCGAAGAGAACAAATCGCTTGAGGGTCTGACGCTGACGGAAGTCGGCAAGAAGCGCCACAAGCATCCCTTCGAGGCGGCCTGTGACCTGCTTTTGGAAGAAGACGGCCATGTGCTGGTCTTCGGTACGCTGACCAAGCCCGGCGCGCGCATGACGGAAGAGTCGCTTTACGCCGCTCTGTTCGATCCTGAGACTTCGATTTCCACTGATACCATCTTGATGGGCTTCGGTCGCCCGTCGGAATTGTTCCACGGCTGTTATCCCGGATATCTGCAACGCTATGTGCGCGAGCGCAAAAAAATAAGCTGGGAATCCGCCATTCGCAAAATGACTTCCCTGCCTGCTTCCATGATGAACCTCAAAGACAGAGGCACCGTCAAGGAAGGTTCCTTTGCCGACCTCGTGATTTTCGATCAGGAGAAAATCGGCTCGGATGCGACTTTCTACAATCCCGAAGTGGCACCGGAAGGCATCGAGCGCGTTTACATCAACGGCAGTCTGGTCGTCAATCGCGGCGAATACGTCCCGGGAAAACCGGCAGGAAGACTGCTCAGGCGCGGAAAAGCGTAGGCGGAAAAGTCAAAGTAATTAGAGTGCTGGAGCAAAAATGTAGGAAGGGCAATTGCTTTGCCCATCTTTTTTAAAAGTGATTTTGCAATGATGGGCAAGGCAATTGCCCATCCTACCCGATAGAATTTAGGAGCAGGCAAGGATGCCATGTTCCAATTGCAAAGGTAGCGACAAGGGGAATCTGTCGGGCAATGTAGCGGTGCGTCTCGGCGCTGGCTTTATTGTGGGATTTCTGCTATAATCCCCGGGATTTATTTGTATCTGCAAGGGAGTGAAACTGTGACTGTCAACCACATTCTGATAGTGGACGACGAAGAGAACATACGGCATATGCTCTCGATGGTGCTGTCCAAGGCCGGTTTTGAATGCGACACCGCCGCCGATGGCATGGAAGGTCTTGAAAAGATTCGTCAAAACCTTTATGAGATCGTGCTCTGCGATATAAATATGCCGCGCATGAACGGCTTAGAGCTTTTGGGGCATATCAACCAGGAAAAACTGGCAAGTACAGTCATCATGATAACCGCTTTCGGTTCCATTGATGGTGCTATCGAGGCTATGAAAGCCGGGGCATACGACTACGTTCAGAAGCCCTTCAAAGCAGACGAGGTTTTGCTGACCATACGCAAAGCTCAGGAGCGTGAGCGTCTGCGCCGCCAGAATATCTATCTGCAACGCCAGTTGAAAAAAGAATACGACTTCTCCCAGATCGTCTCTAAAGAGGCGAAGATGGATAAGCTGTTCGAGATCATCAAAAAGGTCGCCCGTTTCAAATCCACGGTATTGATAGGCGGCGAGTCGGGCACTGGCAAGGAGCTTTTCGCTCGTTCCATACATTTCAACTCCGAGCGTTCCGAGAATCCTTTTGTGACGCTCAACTGCGGCGCAATACCCGAAAACCTGATCGAATCCGAGTTGTTCGGTCACGAAAAAGGCGCATTTACTGACGCGGTGCGTTCCCGCAAGGGACTTTTTGAGGAAGCCAGCGGCGGTACACTGCTGCTTGATGAAATAGGCGAATTGCCTTTGCAGATGCAGGTCAAGCTCTTGCGCGTATTGCAGGAAGAGGAAATCCGCCGGGTCGGGTCTGATAGAAGCTTCAAGGTGGACGTGCGCATTATCGCGGCGACTGCTCAGAACTTGCAGGAGCAGGTCAACGAAGGCCGCTTCCGCGAGGATCTTTACTACCGATTGAATGTCGTCCAGATAGAAGTTCCGCCCCTGCGCGAGCGCAGCGGGGATGTTCCTGTGCTGGTGGGATATTTCATTCACAAATTCAACGAGAGATTGGGGCTTGATATCAGCGGCATGAACGAAGAAGCATCCGCGCTGGTAAAGGGTTATCACTGGCCGGGCAATGTGCGCGAGTTGGAAAACACCATAGAAAGCGCCATGGTCTTGTGCGACGGAACGGAAATCGGCGCAAACGATCTGCCAGCCAAAATAACCGAGCGCTCCTCTAGCGGCAACCTGTCTTTGGGCGAAGACAATCTTTCCATAAAAAAACATACTTATCGCATAGAAAACATATTGATACGCAAGGCGCTTGAAGAAACAGGCGGTAACAGAACCGCTGCTGCCAAGCTACTTGAAATAAGTCACCGTGCCTTGCTGTACAAAATAAAAGAATATCAGATAGATCTGTAAGAGTGGGAGGCTTGGTGCAAAAAATTGCGGGGAAAAAGAAATGAAAGCGACAATTAAATTATTGATACTGCCCATGCTTCTGGGGCTGCTTTCGGCCTGTGATGTCTCGGGGCTTTTGGATGGCAGTTGCACGACCGATGCCGAGTGCCAAAGTGGCGAAGTCTGCAATGATGCCGGTATCTGCGTAGCAGAGGGAAGCCTGTTCCCCGATGGCGACTCGGATCTGTCGAGCGATGGCGATATCGACGCATCGGATGCAGACGGCGACAAAGCCGAAGCCTGCGTAGGCGAAGGTCTGCGATGCGACCCCGTGCGGGTCGATGTGTTGCAGGAATGCGTCGGAGGTTTCTGGCAGGATGTAAAGGATTGCTCTTACTGTAGCTTCGAGGTCTGCCAGCAAGGCGCTTGCGTGTATCCCGAGGACGCGCCGCAGGTGGATTACTGCGATGAGTCGCTATACACCGAGTTTGCCGATTGTGTCGGACAGAATAAAGTGATGTTCAGTCACAAATACGACGACGGCACCTGCTGCGATGCAACGGATATCACCCTGGATTGTCCGCCGGAATTGCCGGTCTGTCTTATGGGTTCGGGTTGCAATGAAATCCCCGCCGATTACGATTACGATTGGGAAGATGGAGACGATGAATGTGTGTTTCCGGCAGACTTTGTCTGCTTTGCCGAAGGCGGTGAGTTCGGTACCGACATGGGCTATAAGTGCGACGATCTGACCTTGCAATTCTGTCGCCCCAAAGAAGATTTTGAAAGCTGTTCCAAATCCTGCGAATGCTTTGACATAGATGAATGCCAGCTTGTCTGTGAAGACATGGAAAACGGTATTGCCGCCTGCAACGATCCCGATGGGGATGTTGACTTCGATTTCGATTTTGATATGGAAGGCGGCTGCAATCCGGGCGACCTTGAATGCTCGCCTGACGGCACTTACCTGACCATGTGCGGAAACGATCAGCAATGGTATGTGGTGCTGGAATGTTCATGCGGTCCCTGTATCGACGACGCCTGCACCGAATCTCCCTGCGATTACCTGTTCGATCATTGCGTGGACGATGAAAATATTTATCTGACAGGCGGCAATACAGAATGCTGTCCGCCGCAGATAGAAAGCTGTCCTGAAGGCACTTCCTGTCAGGTAGAATACGAAGATTGCGTGGAAGACGTAATCGATGGAGACTTCGACGAAGACGACGACAACTGCATATTCCCGGATTACGTCTGCTTTAAAGACGGTGGTGTCTCAGGCGACGATGAAGGTTTCAAGTGCGGTATAGACGAGCATTTGTATTTCTGCGCTCCTGAAGTTGCAAGCGGGCAATGCCTCAAATATTGCGACTGTCAGGAAGTCAGCGATTGCGGTGGCCTCGCTTGTGCGGATGAGGGCTCGGGCTTAGCCGAGTGTTCGCAGGTAGACGGCGATCTGGATATGGACGATGAACTTGAGCGTGACGCACTCCCAATATGCATTCCCGGTCAAGGGCGCTGTCTGGAGCAGTTCGGACAACTGATTTTCCAGGCTTGCAGCGATGACGGCTTTAGTTGGGAATACACCGAATTATGTGCGGATACAAATCCCTGCACCGACGATTCCTGTTCAGTAACCGGTTGCACCTATATTCCCAATGAACTGCCCTGTGATGACGGACGCCAATGTACCCAGAGCGATACATGCAGTCTGGGCGAATGTCTGGGCAAGCCTGTAGTTTGCCCCGGAGAGGAAAATCCCTGCATAGATGCCCAGTGCATCGAAGGTCCGGGCTGCACACAGGAATTCAATTCCGATCCTTGCAACGACGGTTCCAACTGCACCGAAAACGATTTTTGTTCCAGCGGCGAATGTTCGGGCCAGCCTGTGGTTTGCCCTCAGGATGACAACCCCTGCACCGAAGCGGTCTGCGACGAGGTCAGCGGAGCTTGTCAGGTCATGCCCGTTGACGGCGAATGCAGTGACGGAAACCTCTGCACGACAGACGATTCCTGCTCGGGCGGTGTTTGTGTTCCCGGCAGTGCCTTGCAATGTTCTGATGACGGCAATGTCTGTACGACGGAAACCTGCGATCCGGCTACGGGCTGCGGGTCAAGCTACAACAGCCTGCCCTGCGACGACGGTCTTGATTGCACCGAAGGCGACAAATGCGCTCTGGGCGAATGCTCGGGGACGACGCTTTCGTGTCCCGATGATGGCAACTTCTGCACGGACGAGGTCTGCATCGAAGGCCAGGGTTGTGTATCCCAGAACAATACAAAGCCCTGTAACGACGGCTTGGACTGCACTGCTGGCGATGTTTGTTCGGGTGGCCTGTGTAGCTCCGGTGCGCCTGTAGTCTGTGTTGATGATGGCAATATCTGCACCGATGAAGCTTGCGTTGAAGGTCAAGGTTGTGTTTCAAGCAACAACGAAAAGCCCTGCGATGACAACTCGCTGTGTACCGAAGGTGATGTCTGCTCCGGCGGCGTCTGTTCGGGAAGCGTTGTCGATTGCAGTGATGGCGATCCCTGTACGAAAGACCTGTGCGACGCAGCCAGCGGATGCAGTAACCCGTCTGAGGAAGACGGAATATCATGCACCTTGCTGTCCGGCGGTAACGGCGAATGCATCGCTGGCGAATGCGTGCCTGTTGTCATTTGCGATCCGGGAACGGTGATTTGCGAAACAGAACAGGGCGATCCGATTTCGCGCACATGCTCGGATGATGGAACCCTGTGGAATGTGGAAAACTGCAACGACGCAAACGATTGCACTCAGGATCAATGCAAGACCGATGTGGGTTGCTACAGGGTTGACAAGCCCAACGGAAGCCCTTGCTACGAAGAAGAGCAAATAGGATACTGCATTGGCGGTGAATGCTCCGTGGTAGTCGATGGCGACAGCGATTGCGCTTCTATGCCGGCTCCGCTTGAAATCCCCGACGGCAACATGGACGGCGTGGAATCCTACATCTATGTTGGCGAAAGCGGTATCGCGCAAAGGGTCTGCGTTTCGGTGGATATTACACACCCATATATCGGAGATCTTGAAGTGCGTGTAGTGGCACCCAACGGGCAGTATATTGTCCTGCACGACTATGAAGACGGCAGCGAGGACGACATACATAAAACGTATAAATTCCTGGACTTTTTCTTTGTTCAACGTCAAGGTATTTGGACTA
>CAYTHG010000162.1:0-8400 GCA_964437525.1 uncultured Myxococcales bacterium
TACACCGATGGAGGTGATGGCGGCGATGCTGGAGAAAATCAGAGGGCGACCCTTTACATCCCGTCGAAAAGATCTTCTTCATCATCAAGATCATATCCAATAGAGCGATAGCCTTTGAGACGGCGATCGAACATGCGTGACAGCATGCGAACGTTGAGGTCGGCGTAATCGTAGATGATCACTTCCCGCTTACTGTGATGGATGCGGTGCAGGCGACCGGCGTATTGGGCGAGCGTCCCTTTCCATGAGATGGGCATGGCCAGGAATAATGTGTCGAGTCGAGGATTATCGAATCCTTCCCCCAGAAATCGTCCTGTGGCCAGGATGAGATGGGGTTCGTCTTCCGGAAGGCCTTCCAGTCTCTCAACCGTGGCCTTCAGGTCTTTCTTCTTCATTCCCCCTTTGAAGACGATCAGATGTTCGACCTGATCGCGCAACATGGCTTCCAGCATATCCAGGTGCGCTCGACGTTCCGTAAGTAATAGCGGGCAGCGACCGTCACGCAGAGCCTCCAACGCGTCGGCTACAATCATGTCGTTCCGTTTCTTGTCAGCGATCAACGCACGATAGATGTCAGTTATCTTCAACTCATCGTCAAAGGGAGTGCGATTAGGCATATTAAAGGATGTTCTCTTCACAATTAGCCTGTGCTCGAAAGGCCGCTCGATCGCCTTCTTCCTGGCATTGACGGCGTAGCGGACGGGGCCGCAGTTCATGAAGATGATGGGATGGTGGCCGTCTTTTCTGGTCACCGTTGCTGAAAGCCCCATGACGTACCGGCCTTTGAATTCTCTCAATATCGATTCAAAACTGGGCGCGGAAACATGATGACATTCGTCCACGATAATCTGTCCGTAATCGGCGACACAATCATCAACAACGCCTTTTCGACAGAGACTCTGAATGATGGCCACATCTATGATGCCCGTAGGCTTTTTCTTCCCGCCGCCGATCCGGCCGATATTGTCAGGATCGATATCCATGAATTCTCTCAGGCGGGCAAGCCATTGATCGAGCAGTTGCTTGCGGTGGACAAGTATCAAGGTGTTCGTGGCGCGCTTGGCAAGTACATGCATGGCCACAACAGTTTTTCCAAAAGCTGTGGTTGCGGCCAGCACCCCGGTATCATGAGCGAGCAAGGCTTTGGCTGCCTTGGCCTGATCCGGATAGAGGTCGCCTAGAAATCTGTACTTGATCGCATTCCCTTTGTAGCGCTTATCCTGGATCCTGACTTGAACTCCATTTTCTTCCAACAGTTCCACCAGGGATTCCAGGCAGCCGCGAGGTAGAGCGATATGTTCGGGGAAGTTCTCGGCGCAAGAGATGATTCTGGGTATATTCCAGATCGGCATGCGCATAGCCTGCTTCTGATAGAAGTCTGGATTCTGAAAGGCTGCAATGCGGATAATCGCGTTTAGCAGGGAGGGTGACAGATTCTCCTTTGGAACAAACACCTGATTGGCCAGGACAATCTCGATGGAATCAGGAAACGGTCCGACAATGGTTCGCTTTTGTTTACGAGAAGGCTGTGCCTCCCAGGGGCGGTCGGAGTCTTCATCCGTTACCGGCATCTTGACACCCGTGACCTGGCCAGAGTCGAGTGCTTTCCTTGCCCAGCCTTCCACTTCTTCACACGACATGCGGCGAACTGAAGAAAGGAACTCCCACTGATCGGGATAGAGAGATAGGGATGAATCGAGGAACACGCTGAATCCCTTGCTGCGCGGTTTCTGTTGGAGCGGCAGGGCGATCAGGTTGCCGAAGCCGCCTTTGGGCAAAGTATCCTGGTTGGGGAACAGCCGATCATAGGAGTTGAAATCGATTTCCGGCCGCCGCTCCATGGTGACCGTGATCAGCCAGGAACACATTGTACGAGCCGCATCGCAGGGAACCGGTTCGTTGAAGAAGATCCAGGCGTGCCCGCCGTTTCCCGACCGTGAGCATTCAACCGCTACCGGGATATTGAGTTCCTCACAGGTCTGCCTGAAGGCGTTTACATCACTTCGCCATTCCGCCTTGTCGAAATCCGCGGCGATAAACCAGCAGGTCTCGTCCAGCAGCATCGGATAGACGCCGATGGTGAAGCCTTCGCTCTTCCAGTCGCCCGGCCAGTGGCCGCGCAGGTGCGCTTCAATAACCAGGTCGGCAAGCGGCAGAAACAGACGGTGGCTGCACTTGGCGCATTTCACACGGGGCTTCTCGCATATGCCCGGCTTCCATTCATTCTCGCAGGCCGGTTGATAGCCGGACCTCCCGGTCTTTCGGCTCTTGAATCGACGGGGATACACATCTGTCCGACCGCGAAACAAAGACCGGAACAGGTATATCTTCTCCGCTGGAGATGATTTCTCGTTTACTCGTGCAGTATTCGCCTCAAAGGTGGACAGTTGTGGGTCGGGCCGGTTCAGACAAGCAATTTCATCGAGGATTTCGTTGCGACGAATCTCGAGGTCAGCGAGTTCCGCTTGTAGTTTCTCAAGACGGTTGCCCATCATTACTCCGGATCTTACTTCACCTTACCTTGATTGATCTCCGTTTCCAATCCCTTCAACACCTCAAGAATCTCCTCGAACTCCGGCGCATGGCCGAAGATCATGATCTGCATTTGAGCGTAATCCCGTTTCAGAGTGGCAACAACATGATCCGGCGGAACCAGTTTCAACGTACCGATCTGAGCCAGGTCGTAGCGCGCCCAGTTGCTGGGATAGTATTTCTGCTTGAAAGCTGCGACATCGGGCAACAGCACCGTGCTGGCCAGGAAAACGCTCTTTTTATCCGACTGTACCATGCGCACCAGGTCGTAGTAATGCCTGGAGTAACGGGGCGGCTGTGGTTTGTCGGGCGGTCGATGCGCTTCCTGGTGAAGAATGGTGGCTTTCTCCCAGAACGTTCTTTCGGCCAGGATAGCTTTGACTCTGGCATCCGGAGTTTCGAACAGATGGGGAAAGACCTCCGCCGCATAAGGCCTGATGGCGTATTCGGCATTGGGCAGCCATGCAGCCAGCGGACCGACCTCAAGCCGGATCTCGGGCCGCAGGTAGGTCTCCTTGAACGCTCCCGGATATAGGATATCGATTACATCGGGTGTTTGCGGATCGATGCTGGCCGTAGCAACTCCATCAATGAGATCGGCAACGGCAGGAAGAAAGCGGTCGCTGAGATAAGCCCGAGCCCGCTCATTGGTCGCCTTGTTGAAGCGGTCCTGCTTGGTTTTCGATCGCTCGAGTTCCGGGCTCTCTTCAACAACCTCGTTCCAATCGAGAATCAGGTCGATGTCTTCGGAAAACCGTTCGATCAGGCCGAAGACCTTGGAAAGGGACGTTCCGCCCTTGAACAGAATCTTCTCTTTGAAGAAGTCCGATGTGAACAGCATGTCGAGCACCCAGCAAGTCCAGAAGTCCTTTTCGATGACGGCGGGAGACAAGCCTCGAACCGCTGCGGTCTCCGTGAACAGGTCGCTACGGTCTTTCGGCGACAGTGTTGCTATTTTTTGCATCCGATTCCTCCCTGCATATCCGCCATATGGCACTGTACACCCAGGCTGTGACCGTACTTGTATCCCGAAACACCTTTTTCCTCAAGCCCCTCGGTAACCAACTGCGGATCTTGTCCACGACCTTGTCCGTTATCGCCTCTCTGCCCAGGGACTTCAAACCCTGGACGATCAGGGCGCTTTCTGGATATTTGAACGAGGCTTCCTTCAAGGCCGTATGCTTGAAGACGAGTTCGGTCTTTCCGATCATGTAGCGCCGTGTCGGTCCGTCCGACATGTAAAGGATTCGTCCGGGCACTTGCGAGGACAGGCCCATCAGGTTCAAAGCCGCCGCCCCGCTCGGATGAATGCGCCAGCCGAATTTCCGGGACAGAGCAGCGGCGACCTGCACCATGTCCGGACTCAGTTGTTTCTCCAGAAGTTTGCTGTAGAGCGGATAGTCGTATATGCCGCGAAAAACCCGCCGGATCGTGCCCTTTTTTTCGAGCCGGTGGAGCGCTACATGGATAGCCTCGGCCGAGCCGAGTTGCGAGAAGTCGGTCTGTGAAAAGGACCAACCCCTACCGCTACCGTATATGCGACTAACTATCCTGTTTTCTATGCTAATATCCATAATCGACCTTTATCTTCTGTAAGGTAAATTAACCTAATTTTCTTACAATAGCAAGCGAATTCAGGAGCACGCCAGTTATTTTCCAATGCCATTTGCCGTATCAAATCACGAATTTCCTTATCTTTACGAGGTTTGCCTCTTCGCTTTCCTCTCCTGGGAATGGCATTCCAATAGAGTTTGAACCCTTGCTTATGCCAGCCACCACGGTTCGGCATTCTCTCCCGGTGGGACGGCGTAGTAAAGCTCTCGCCGGATGCGGCCGATTCTGCCGCTTTGTCGCAGGCGTTTCAGGCGAGCATCCACGGCGGCCTGGCTACGGGCGCGCTCCTCTCGCAGAACCTCGCCGATCCGGGCGTGGCTGAAGACGCGATGCCGGGTTAGAAACTCGTCGAGCATATAATCGTTTTCTTCAATACCGACGCCGTTCGACATGTTGTTTCGATTCATTGGCGGCGCTTTTTCCCGGTTTTTCTCCGCTTTGGTGTATTGGTGATCTCGCGAGGGGCGCCGCTGACTAGCTCCATGGGTTTGCCGAATTCGTCGATCACGTGCCGGCGGAGAATCTCTCTCCGCTCGTCATTCAGGCCGAAGGCCAGCGCGGAATAATTCCATTCCCGCAGGCGAAGCATATCCCGCTCGAACTTTGCCCCGCATTCCTCGCAGAGAGAAACATCGTCCACGGGACCGTAGGCGTCGCAGGCCGCGCAACGCCCTTCCAGGCCACCGTTTTCTTCCCCGTCGGTTTCCTCGGCCAGCCACTTCAGGGAACCGACCAGGGCGGGATGCTCGTCGGAGAAAAACGCTTCCGCCATATGCTTGCGCGGGTGCTCGTGGCATTGAATGTCGCATACGTCGCAAACTTCGTCGATAAATCCACCCAAGGCCTGATGCACAGTGGAAAGCACATCGTCCATCCGATCCCCCATCGGTTCAAGCGTATCCGTCAACGCCTTATGCAGTTGCGCGGTATATCGTTTTGCAGCATCCGGTCGCCTGGAGCCCATATACTGCAAGTAGGTCCCCGCAACCGCGAACGCCGCATCAATCCACTGGCTCTCCCGGGGCCTCAGATCGCCCGGAATCCGTAAAAACGCATCCCCCAGTGCGATATGAGCGGCCTCCGTAAAATCCAGGCGGGCAAGGTCTTTTCCCTTGGGCTTGTCCACATCGATAAAGCATCGACGCTTGATTTCCGCACGGATCACCGGGTCGCCGATGCTTCCATGGTGAACCTCATCTTCATCGTCCAGTTCATCCAGAACGGGCATGGAATGTTCGAGCATGACATGAACGAGCGAACTCGACTTGAAATCTTCCGACATCTCCTCGGCCAAAGCCCGGCACAACGCGGCCGTATCCGGATCGTTATGCCACGCATGCCACAAACTCATGTGGCCAATCATCGCCAGCAAACGAGCTTTCATCGATGTTTCGCCGAGCTGCGCCGCCGCTTCCGTCTTCCACTTTTTCGTAAGCCGTCCTCCTGGAGCTTCGACTCCGGCGGCTTCGAGATCGCCCCGGTCAAAAAACCAGGATTGGGCGTATTCGGGACGGCGAAACAGTCTGCGCGTATCGGACAAGGCGGGCCTGCCCCGGCTTTCGATCTCATTGTCCGGTTCGACGGCATCCGCCGAAACCTTGTGGAAAAGCTCAACCGCCGGCCGCGAATCCTCGGGGATCGTCTTCCCTAGTTCCACCGTGCGTTTTTCGGCCATCGCCACCATTCCGGCGACGGCGGACAACGGAACCCGGACCAGTTCGAAGCCCCCGCCGGACGCAATCTCGCCTACGAGTTCCTCGATCTCTTTTTCCTGGATGCAAGGCAGAAGAAAACCGTCCCGTATATCGCCCGTAAGACGAATAACCAGATCGGCTACGGTATATGTCCGATCCCTGTTTTCAAGGACACCGAGCAGAGCGAACGCCCCCTGCCCGTCACAGGGACTCAGATAAGCATAGCCGGAAATGTCCTCGGCTTGCGTCTTTGGCGCGCCGATGGCGTTGCTTCGCGCCCGGAGCAGCGCCTTGCTCGCCTCCCGCTTCAAGGCGGCCCCACGCGCCGATTTTTTATACCTTTCCAGCAAGCGGACAGCCTCGTCGCCACCCTCCGCGCCGACGATTTCAAGCATTCGCTTATGCAGCTTTGAAATCTTCCGGCTCATCAGAGCCTCGCGATACGACGATACGGCCGACGCCGTCATCTCCAGCCGAGAGCGCTCCATCAATTCGAACATATACATCCGGGTGGTTTCGTCTGGAGGTGTTTCCTCCAGAGTCTGACGGATGATTTTTCCGAAATCCGGATCATGCCGGTGATAACGAAAAAGCAACAGAAGCGACAGTTCGCTCATGGCGACAAGTTCTTCCGGCGGCAACTCCCCGGACAAGCGTTCCATGTCGTCCGGTTCCAGATCGGTAAGCAAGGATACGGCGATACCCCGGATCAATACCGAATAGCCGGAATCGACGACAATCCGGAAAAGACGCTCGCTACGGTCGCCGAGCCCGATTTGCATCATCATGGCTCTGAACAGGAACTCGTAGCTTTCCTCGACTTGCTCCTGTTCCAGCATGTCGATGAGACAGCGTCTCGTTTTCCCGGCATCCAGCGTCTTCATGCGATGCCGGAGTTCACCGTCGTTCAGAGGCGGATCCGCAAACAACTTTTCAACGGCTTGCCTGATTTCCGACTTGTTTCGAATCACGTTTGCCATTCATCTCCTCCAGTATAAAACCATTCAACTCGTTAACCCAGAGTGTCATGGATAACATGAAGGCGGTCAAATGATAAGCCGATATTTCTGGATTTTCTCGAAGAAACACCTTGCCTATGTCGCCCCCAGCGCGAAGCTTCGGACGCCGGAGACACGAACTCCGGAGAAAGGATTCGCGCATGGAACGGTCGAAAACAAGAGAAAAGACGGATACACCCATCTTGGCGCAACTGGCCGAACTCGACGATCTGCCCACCCAGGAGTTAAAAAGCCGCTGGAAGACGCTTTACGGATCCGAGCCGCCGCGTTTCAATCGACAGTTTCTGATCAAGCGCCTGGCGCATCGTATCCAGGAATTGGCCCATGGCGGTTTGGATGACGGCGCGCGCAGACGCATGAACCGACTGCTCGACGCCGAGGGCTACGACGAGTTGGGTGTAAAAAGCCGACCGAAAACGGGGAAGCCCGGCGACACCCTGTTGCCGGGGACACTGTTGGTTAGAGAATGGAATGGCGAGCGCCACGAAGTGATCGTCCTGGAGGACGGGGGCTTCGCCTATCGCGGCATGCCGTATCGCTCGCTGTCGGCGGTGGCGCGGGCTATCACCGGCACGCAGTGGAACGGACCGGCCTTTTTCGGCCTGCGCGGGAAGTGCGCTGTGGGAAAAGAGGCGGCGGATGAGAAGCGATAAGAAAAACAGCGGAAACGGCCCAGGCACAAATCATCCGCCCGTCGTGCGCTGCGCGATCTACACGCGAAAATCCACGGACGAGAACCTCGACACGGATTTCAACAGCCTGGACGCCCAGCGGGAGGCCTGCGAGTTGTACATCCAGTCGCAGGCTCAAGAGGGATGGACGGTGTTGCCGGAACGGTACGACGACGGGGCGTATTCCGGTGCGACCATGGAGCGCCCCGCGCTTCGGCGGCTGGTCAACGACATCGGCACGGGGCGAATCGACTGCATCGTCGTGTACAAAATCGATCGACTGTCGCGTTCGCTGTCAGATTTCACCCGCCTGATGGAGTTTTTCAAGCAGCATGATGTGGCCATGGTGAGCGTGACGCAGGCCTTCAAAACGGACACGCCGAGTGGGGTTCTTTTCATGAACCTGCTAATGACCTTCGCTTCCTACGAGCGGGAGGTGATCGCTGAGCGCATCCGCGATAAAGTGGCGGCCAGCAAGCGGCGCGGGATGTGGATGGGCGGCGTACCGCCCCTGGGTTACGACGTGGATTTCGGTAAAAAGAAGCTGCTGGTCAACCCGGACGAGGCCGAACTGGTGCGCCGGATCTTTCGCCGCTTTCTCAACCTGCAATCCGGCGTGAAGCTGATCCACGAACTGAACAACGCCGGCCATCGCACGAAATCCTGGGTGACGAAGAAAGGCAAACGGCGCGAGGGGCGGTCGTTCAACTTGGGACATATCTACCGCATTTTGAACAACCCCCTGTACATCGGTCTCGTAAAACACAAAGAGCAAACCTATCCCGGCGAGCATGAAGCGATTGTAGAGACTGCGCTGTGGGATAAGGTGCAAGAGCGCATCAAGAGCCACGGCCTGCGCGGCGAGAATGG
>CAYTHG010000163.1:0-3210 GCA_964437525.1 uncultured Myxococcales bacterium
CTCGCGCCCGGCTGGAACCAAAGCGATGAAAGGCTGGTAGCACAAAAGAAACAATCCGGCTAACAAGCCCGACCAACGACTTGCAAAAGTCTGCCACGCCAGAAGCGACAAGCACAATATGGTTAAAGGCATAAAGACAAGATTGGTGGCGACAGCCGCAAGATGACTCTTGCCGAAAATCCATAAAGCCGGAATCATAAAGAACGAGGATGTATCGTGATGTATACCCGTATATCGAGCATCTAAAAAACGGCTCAAAAGATAGCCGTTGGCTTCGCTGCGCCAGCTTTGCTGACTGGGATGCCACAGATCGTTGAACAGATCCGCATGAAGGAAAACGGCAATCAGCGTAGCCAGAAGCAGGGCCCCCAAAACCGCAACGTCCCAGCGATTAACCCCGGATAAGGACTTACGCTCGGGCCACAATCCCCAAGCCAAAAGAGCTATTAACAAGCCGTTTGCCAAATACACGAAAACAGCCGAATGTTCTAGCGGAGAATAATCCATAAACCTTCCCGGAAAAGAATATTGCCTTGCTTCACAGTTTGCTCATTACTGCAGACTTAGTCAAAGAATTTGATGAGAGGATGGATTTTGAGGAGGTGCGGGATGGGAATAATCAGGAATAATTGGAGAATTTTTCATCCTGTGCCAATAAAACCCTAGTCTAGACAAACTATCCGACTTGTTGATTTTATTTCTCTTACTTCAAATATTCAATCAAACTACATCCAGCAAGACAAGCCACTACACGTAGTGACACTCCGTGACAACATGTCACAGTATGACACACCGCAAAAATAATCACTTGACTTTTTGCAGTACGATATCCTAGGCTTAAACACACTAAGCAGTACAAATAGCACGAGGCAATCTTGCGGCGGCGTTGAGCCTGACTGGAGAGATGGCGTTTGCACCTCCAGTAGCAATTTTGCAATAATCAGAGGAGATTCAATGTTAACTTCGCATTTGGGTACCCATAGATATCATCTGTCAGCCTGTCTATTGACAGCACTCATCGCCTTATTCTCTATCTACGGTTGTGTCACGAAAACAGAATCTGTCTTGGGTTAGATCGGTCGCTGCAGAACCTGATACCGCGATGGCGGCTTGTCTTGGTTCTGGCATTTACAATGGAAATGGTTTGGAATGCTGCCACCCGGTTTACAGAGCAGGCCAGGCAAGCGGAGACATCATAGGCTATTATGCGATTGTAGATTTTAACGAGCCTAACATTGAGAACAATATTGTAGTTCCTAACAACAAAGGTATGCATCCTTGCCTCACAACTGCCGACTATCCCAATAAATATAACAATACACCAAAATGGAAGGAAACACCGGATTACAGCAACATCCGCCTTATAATCAACGCAAATTTCTTCAGCTTACAGAAAAAACCCTACGAGGAAAAATGCACTAAGGCTCTGGGCTACTCCTATTCCGGTAGTCAGGAGGTAAGTGGTTATTCCCAAGTGCATGATTGCGATACACAAACGCTTGCTTTCCTGAAAGGCAATGCGGCAACAGCAAACGGACCGGCTAAAATAGTAGATAAAAGCGCTTTTGAGGGTTTTGATAAATCAAACGTAGTTGCAGCCGTATCCGGTTTCAAGTTGATTACAAACAAGCAATACAATGACCTATCATGTGGCATAAAAGCGACTCATAAGGTTCCACGTACAGCGGCGGGCCTGATTTACAAGAATAACAAAGCAACAAAGCTTGTAATTATGGTTGTCAATCCAGGCAACAGGAATGATGGCCTTACCACACAAGCTTTGGCCACCAAACTCATCGATCTCGGCGTTACCGAAGCGCTCAATCTGGATGGCGGAGGTTCCGCTCAATTTTTCTTCAAAAACGGTGGCACAGAATGCAAAACACTGCCAAGCGATGAACGATCTACAAATCTTGACGGAACTTGCATAGAAATCCCTACAGAACCTAAAAAATACAAATGCTATCGGCCATACCCGATATTTCTCGGGATCAGGTGATAGAGATGTCGTCATTAGTTTCGGGGAAGTAAGGTCCATTTACGATAAACGAGAAAGGAAGAGCTATTATGAGCATTGCAGGCGAAATATCTTCGATTGATTTTGGCGCGATGATCGGCGGTCCCTTGAATGCCATTGTCGAAGCGCAAGCGAAATCAGCCATGACAACAGTCGATTTCGTGAGAAATGTAGGCTTCGAAAGCACGGAGAGTCCTGGTGGCTTTGGAAAAGCGCGCATGGTGGAGTTCGAGTATACACGTAATGTGTACGATCCGGACACCAATGAAACCACTGAAGTACCTACAACAGTGAAGCTGCCGTTGCTGGTGCTTCTGCCTATTCCATTCATTCGAGTGGATTACGGAGAAATCGATTTCAATGTCAAGATCACCTCCATGGATCGTTCGCAAACCTCGGAAGACACCAGTGCTTCGGGTACACTCGATGTTGAATTCAATTACTTCTGCGTGTCCGCAAAGATGAGCGTGTCGGCTTCATACCAGAAGAAGACATCCTCAGAAAGCCAGATGGAAAAAACTTACCAGTTGGGCGTCAAAGTCAGGGTCGTACAGGACGACTTACCGGCTGGCATGGAACGGGTACTGGGATTGCTTGAAGACGGCTTGGTAATAGCCCCCAGCAGCAAAGCAGCCTGATAAGTAAAGAAAAGTTCCCCCCGGGTGCCCTTTTGTCTGTCAGAAATTGGGTACCGGGGGAAACAATAATGATTTGTTTAGGCGATAGAGGTTAAACATGTCCAATGACCCCAAGAAACCGGAAGACCTGCAGCAGGTAATTGCCTCAGTACTGACAGCCTTCCTGAATGCGAAATTGCAAGCTGATATAAAAAGTCGCCAATTGGCCTTGATATACAAACAAGATGATATTCTGCGTTCCTTCCCCGTTCCCCACATCCGAATAAGCGAAATGGAAACTAGGATACCTGTAGTGGTAGAAGAAATAGTCTTGGAAGATCCTCCCCATGGTCTAGATCCAATCCAAATAGGACACCAGGGAGCACAAATCTTGGGGGACTCGGGTCTCGAGTTGGCGGGAGTCAAACTGGATGACAAGTTAAAAAAAGCATTCCAGAGCAACCTTCAGGAGAACTTGAAAAGCACGAAGGCAACTACTGGATACAGCCTCTCTCGACTACTTTATTCCGTTGTCGATCATACAGTTGACGGAATGTCTCAAGAAGAAGGGTATCC
>CAYTHG010000163.1:3220-8369 GCA_964437525.1 uncultured Myxococcales bacterium
GTTCGCTTTGCATACCGATGAACTGAAAGATCGCATAAGCAGTGGCCTTTACAAATCTCTTATAGAAAAACATGTCTCTCCGAGAATGGAAGTCGAAGCACGTACATCCGAGGTTAAAGCGGCAAGCAATGAGCAAAGAATAATGTATGTTGATCTTACATTGAAGGAAGACGGATACGAGTGGACTTTGGAGGAACATGTCGACAATAAGGGAAAAGTTAATAAAAGGTGGGATTTGACTCCGGATTAGAGGCCACATGAAAGCAATAATACGAGAGCGTTTGCTCGAATGTTTGAAAAACTCCTTACCCCTGACGGAACGCTATTCTGTTGGAGATCCTGAATACGTGCGTCTGGCCCAGGATTGGTTGAGGGGCTGTGAAGAAAGCATGCTGGCGATCCGCCAAGTAGGACTGGCCACAACCGTATCAAGTCAAAGGACGAGGATAGTTTCCGCAGCGAATGGCATGGTAGACGACGAATTTGTCCCCAAACGCGCTTTGCTGAGAAAACTCACTCGAGCGGTGACAGCAAAATCAATCAACACCGTAATCGCGATATTCAACAACGAAGTCGATCGCATAGATGCGGATTTAAAACCATTGGGAGACAAAATCGCAGAAATCGTTGCCGCTGGACAAGTATTACATGTTATCCCCCCACGAGGGAAAAAGCCCCGCTCCGATTGGTTGAATGAAGTATGGAAAATACTGATTTCCAACGAAAGCACCCATGCCGCAGCAACTTTAGTCTCAAGCAGGCTTTCGCGAGTCGATGTAGTATATCTTCTAGACCAATCGCTACTTGATTTGGAATCCAACCTGAATACTTGACAATGCGGATTTGCGTGACATCTCGCCCTACCCTACCGGTCCTGTCCAAAGCCCTGCACAGTATAGCCTCAGACAAGTACACGAGCTTGATTTCGAGGCAGTCGTCCAGATCGACGATTCGGATGTGTATCCATTACCACCTTACGAAATCTGTTTATATTTTGACGATTTTGGACAACGACAGCGGGAAATCTCTTGGAACGATCAAGAAAGAACAGCTTATTTTAAGCCCCAAGTCCCCAGTTCCATAAAGACAAAAATGGCGGCCAAGTCGACGAACAGCAGAATCGTCACCCACATCAGGACACGCTGAACCCGTGGACGGATCAACAGACGAACGAGCAGGAAACGCCCCAAAAGATAAAAGACGAAAAAACCGCCGAAAGCCCACAACAACGAGCCGTAATAGCCTTGTGCAATCATGTCTGCCGATTTGCTCAGGCTGAAGATGCCTTCGGTGGGCAAATAGTAGGGTTTGGGCAGACCCGCCCACTTGGCCAAGGGATAGAACAGCAGAAACGCGATGCTGCCCATAAGAGCACCTATCAGGTGCGGATCTTCAACCACGATGCGCTGAGCCATCATTTTTGTAACTGGAGTATCTGCGCTGTTTGTGTTTTGCATGAAACGTCTCCTACAGGGCTTTCAGGGAAACCAAGGTCAAACCGGTCAGAGCGCCGAACCACACGACACCCATCAATACCAATCCACAGAAATGATAGAGCGTGTGCAGAGCCCCCGGATGGTGCAGCTCTATCTTGCGGCTCATCGGGTAGTACCACAACAGCAATCCCATACCCAGCGCCATCAAGTGCTCCTTGGCTTCAAAAAAGCCGGTCGCCAGCGGATAAAGAACATCCAGAAAATCTGGCCGCACCCCTACCCGAAAAGCCGGGTAGATGATCAGGCCCAAGAGGAAGGTGACGATGTAGCTGTAAAACAAAACAGAGACATACCGCTTTTGCAGGTCGCAATTACGATAGTATCCACGGGTGTAACGCCAAGTATAAATACCGTTATGAGTGGCCGAACCAAGAAGCACTATGCTTGCACAGACATGCAGGATGAGCAAAATTTTCATAACCGCCTCGTATAAACAAAATGACAAACGCCCCTTGTCATACAATCAGCGACTCACCAGTGCAAATCTTTTTAGCGCTATTAGCAAAATTTAATAATGTCCTGACTTGCTCATGAACGATATCCACCTATGCTACCGGCCTGTCCAACGCCCGGTATTGTATGGCCTCGGACAAATGCACCGGCTTGATTTCGGCGCAGTCGTCAAGGTCCGCTATGGTGCGGGCTACTTTTAAGATGCGGTCATAGGCGCGGGCCGACATGCCGAGCTTATCGACCACCATTTCCAACAGACGCTCGCCTTCGGAATCGACTTGACAGAATTTGCGCAACTGACGCGGGGCCATCTGAGCATTGCAGAAGGCCACTGCATCGCCGTTTGTATAGCGCCCAAGCTGTATCTTTCGGGCAGTCTCGACGCGCTCCCTGATGCACTTTGAATCCTCGCCCCGGCTTTTGTCCGAAAGCTCCTTGTAGCGTACGGCGGGCACCTCGACATGAATGTCTATGCGATCCAGAAGCGGCCCAGAAATTCTGGTGCGGTAGCGGACTATCTCGGCAGGCGAGCAGGAGCACTCGTGGCGTGGGTCGCCAAGATACCCGCATGGACAGGGATTCATGGCAGCCACCAGCATAAAGCGCGCCGGGTAGGTGACCGACACCATGGAGCGAGTGATGGTGACGCGATTGTCCTCCATGGGCTGGCGCATTACCTCAAGCACGTTGCGTTTGAATTCGGGCAACTCATCCAAAAACAGCACGCCGTTGTGCGCCAGCGAAATCTCGCCGGGCTTGGGAGTCTTACCACCGCCTATCAAACCGACATCCGAAATAGTGTGGTGTGGCGAGCGAAAGGGGCGCGACGCGATCAGCGATTCTTTCTCGCTGACCAAGCCCATGACGGAATAAACCTTGGTGGTTTCAAGCGATTCTTCAAAAATCATGGCCGGCAGGATCGTAGCCAAACGGCGTGAGAGCATGGTTTTTCCCGATCCCGGTGGCCCGACCATGACGACATTATGCCCGCCAGCCGCCGCCACTTCCAAGGCTCGCTTGACATGCTCCTGTCCTTTTACATCGCAGAAATCCACATTGAAGTCGCCGGGTTGAACCTCGAAAGTGTTTTTTTTTGCGCAACATGGATCTATGGGCAGGTTGCCGTTCAAAAAATGAATGGCTTCATCAAGCGCTTCTATGCCTATCACATCGACGCCTTCCACCACCGCCGCCTCCAGCGCGTTTTCCATGGGCAGGATAACGCCTTTTTTGCCCATATCACGGCAGGCCGCCGCCAGCGACAGCGCTCCCTTGATGGGACGCAGTTTACCGTCCAGCGCCAACTCGCCCAATATCATGTATTCTCCAAGGCTGTCTGTCGCCAGTCCCCCGGCGCAGGCCAGCATTCCAAGGGCTATGGGCAGATCGAAGGCCGAGCCTTCCTTGCGAATGTCGGCGGGGGCAAGGTTGATGGTGACCCGGCGCGAAGGCAGCGAGTAACCGCTGTTTTTGATGGCCGTGCGCACGCGCTCTTTTGATTCTCGCACCGCGCCGTCAGGCAGGCCGACAATCGTAAGCTGCGGCAAGCCCATGGCCATATCGACTTCCACCGAAACGCGATAGGCATCTATCCCCAACAAAGCACCGCTGATGATATTGGCAAGCATGGCAATCCTTCCATAAGTTCCAAAACTGCACCGATATGGAAGAGCAAAGCCCGTGCCAAATGAGAATGGCTATGTTTTCAGGTGTTTATGAAAAGAGACAGATACCATTCGTACGGAAACCGGAAAGGGGCGTCCGGTTATCGGACGGGGCGGGATGAGAATTGACAGAATACAACTTTAAGACCAGCCGGGTGATTCCTCACCCGACACCTATCATAATATCAAGCGGTAGCCACCAGTCGAGAACAACAAACACAGCCTCCCGAACTCCGTTTGTGAGACTATGGCACCCTCGATTCGTTATTCAATTAAAGCCAGACCACCCACCTGCTTCCCGTGGGGAGAGCTCAGCGAAGACAGGCTCTGCCAATTCCTCAATTGATTTTAATACGGTGCTACCGTTTGTGATTTTATTTTTCGGTCAGTTGCATAGTGCTTTTAATGGCACTAATTGCAAGGAACCACGGGTTCATGGAGAGACGCTTATATCCTTCTGGATGTACTTGGCGAAACTCTTCTGTAGGTTGTGGCTCAAGAAGCCTCTTGACCAAAAAGCCAGCGGAGGCCAGATCCTGAGAGATAAGAGTGAGGGGACGACGATAATATTTCACCTGGCCAACACCTTCCCATTCATCCTCTAACAACTCCACATCGAAATAATTTTCCTTATCGAACTGTTTCCAGTCATTAAACGGATGGTGAGTAGAGAAAACTAAAATACCATGCGGCTTCAAGACGCGGTAAAATTCATGGAATGCTGGTTGCCAGTCTTTAAGGTAATGCATGACAAGTGGACACAATACTACATCAAATTCACCATCCTCTGCGAAATTCAATGGTCTGGACAAGTCGGCTTGATGCACTTTTGCCTTCTGTTTTACCCGCAACTCGGTCATCGCCACAAACTCTGGATTAAGATCAAAGGATACGACTACTGCGCCACGACTAAGCAAATATTCTGCATACCAACCTGAGCCGCAACCAACATCGAGCACTTTGGCTCCTTCAAGAGGCGGCAACAAAGATACGACTGCTGGTCTTTCATAATGTACGTTCCACGGACTTTCATCAACCATCTGAGCGTATTTCTTTGCTTTGCCTTTATAGCTTGCGCCAGTATGTTCAGTCATCCATTACCTCATTTCTATGCCACAAAAAAATCAAATCGGGGTGCTTCACTGATCAAGTGTTGCTAGCCCACTCCAACTCTCCTTGCCGGTCAACTTCTTCCGCTCAATCTCACGTTGAATCAGAGCCAAAATAATCAGGCACAAAAAGAGAAGCTCTTAACAGGTGGAGATATCACGAAAAGTCAGTTTGTGGCAAACGATTCCAGCCTGCATCGCTGGAGTTCTGATCTCTTTGGCGGGTGGCCACAGACGGGTGCCACGGTCTTCAATCCGAAGGAATGATGGCCCTGTTCTGTTCTCAGACAAGTATTCTATAAATGGATTATATCACACTCACTACAATACAGTCCATAGCTCGGGTGATTCCTCACCCGACACCTATCATAATATCAAGCGGTAGCCACCAGTCGAGAACAACAAACACAGCCTCCCGAACTCCGTT
>CAYTHG010000164.1:0-8342 GCA_964437525.1 uncultured Myxococcales bacterium
GTTTCCAACGGTTCTCAGATGGGTGCGGTGTGGTATCGACTTCCACCGAACCCATCTGAGAACCGTTGGAAACATTACCGACTTTATCGTAGGCGTATACGCGCAGATACCAGATTGCATTGGTATCGCTCAGTGCTGTGGTATGAGTGAATTCGTTAGTATTGACAACGGCTTCTTCCGCGTCATCCTCAAGAGTTCCTTCTTTCCACCACTTGACACGATAACGTCCGCTATCGGACAGACCGGAGCCGGAATCCACGGAGTTGGCCCAAGTCCACTTAGGAGTGGAATCGTTGGTCGGGCTTTCCTCGGGAATCGGCTTACCCGGAGGCGTCGGCGGTGTGGTATCAAGTGTGATCGAATCGGTGAAGTCCGAACTGATAAGGCCGGAAAGCTTCATACAACGGGCATAGACGGTCTTGAGACCATCGACAACCGTCAAAACATGAGTCTTCTCGCTCGGATCGATATCCGACCAGTTGCTGGGACTTGAATAGTTGCCATATGCAACTTTGTAAGGCTCATCCGAATAGCTGAAATGCAGACAGACGTTACGTCCCGGAGTGTAGAAAGGATCATCACCCGGAGGTGTACAATCCAATTCTACGGTGAACGGACAATCCGGAACATCGGTATCCAGCTTGATCGTGTCGGAAACTATATCGGAAGTAGTTCCACCACCGTCCTTATACTGAACTTCTACTGTTCTCTCACCGTCACCATCACTCAACAGGAATCCGGTGAAGAACGGACTGCCGGAGTTGTATGCTGTCCAGGCAGACCATGTTTCACCCTGGTTACGGGCACGCCACTGAATCGGCGCCCAAGTGTCACTGACACCCACAAAGTGCAGGGTGACAAGCTTGGTTGTGGTCCATTCAGGACCAGGAGCCGTAGTGCCGTTAATTACAACAGAACCGGAAGGACCACTCTGGTCGAGGATAATGGTATCCTTGATTTCGTACGAGGTTACATTGCCACCGGCATCTTTGTATTTAGCCCAAACAGTTTTGGTGCCATCACCGGAAGCCAACAACCAACCGCTGTAACCTGTGGAATACGTGCCCCAATCGCTCCATGTACTGTTGTCGTTGGAGAATCTCATGCCCAGCGGCGTCCATTGATCGGAAGCGTACAGCGCCATGGAAATGCTGTCACTGGCCGTCCTGATCGCGCCACCAGCCAAGAGTATAGAACCATCGACAGGTGCCGTGGTGTCAAGAATAATGGTATCGATGACGTTTCCAGATGTGTTGCCACCAGCATCGCGACACTTCAGGTAGACGCTTCTTGTTCCCTCAATGGAAGGAATTGTCCAGGACTTGCTTGTGGCAAGACTTTCCCATGTCCCTGTAGTCGGAGAATTGCTGATAGCCATTTCTATCGGAGCCCAATTCTGAGCATCATTCCCAGTAATCGACAAAGTTACCGATGCAGTAGCTGTGCGGTCTGCATCGGAGTTTATCGACAATGTGCAGACAGGTGCAATGTTGTCGAACACGATGTTGTCACAAAGCTCCGGGCTGACATGTCCGCCACCGTCTTTGAGACGCATACAGACACTCTTGGCGCCATTGCCGGGACTCAGCGACCAATCGGTGTGAGATGTAGCATATGGATACCACGAGCTCCAAGTGCTGCCGGAATTGGAGAACTGCATACTGACAGGCTGCCAGTTCTGGGCATCGCTTGCCGAGATAGTCAAATCGACTTTCTGCTCCTTAGTAAATTCATCAAGAGCATCCGTACCCTCAACATGAATGCTTCCTGTCGGAGCGTTCGTATCGAGAGTAATACTGTCGCTGACATCAACTGTAGTTTCATTGCCGACTTCATCACGGAAGCGGGCATAGACAGTCTTCTCGCCATCGCCACCGACCAGAATCCAGTTGTGCGGAGTAGCATAGCTGATCCAGCTTACAGGGTTGGCACTGTTAGCCAACGCCATTTCGTAAGCATCGTCAACATCCATTTTCAACTGAACTTGAATTGCATCCGTGAATTCAGCGTCGTCATTGATAACAAAAGAGTTAACCACAGGCGGGCTGATATCGATATTGAACGGACCGAAGTGCTGAGGCATACTCCAATTGCTGCCGGCATCTTTGGCTTTGACGTGGGCATACCAGGTGCCTTCAGTCAAAGGAGAACTCTCGACCGAGAGTCCGGTCACATTGGGAGCAGTGCTATCCGACAAAGAAACATTAGTTGTCGGATTGTGGTCCCAACTTACGTAGTATCCGACAATCTCGGATTCTATAGTGGCATCTTCAACCTGGAGTAACTTGATATCGTCCGCATAGTAACTGCCGCTGCCGGCAGTCAAGCCGACAATAATTCTCACCTTGGCAGTGACACCCGTAGTCTCGAAACCGCGTCCCAGAGTATTCCATGTGCTCTGGTTGCTGCTCAGGTCAACCGGAGTGGAAATCACACCGCCACCGGAATTCAGCAACTGGACCTTCAAGGTCATCTGTGTGCCGTTCGGACTCTTCAGGTTTGCAGAAGCATAGTAGTAGCTGCTGGCATCGACTGTCACGTCCTGGTAGAACTGACGCCAGCCGCCTGTCATGGCAAACTTGACGTGCCTGTCACCCTCGAAAGAGCGCTTCCAATCGTTTACGACGGAAACTCCCGAGTTGAAGTTCCAGGAAGCAGTGCCTTCTTCGAGCCCACCGTTATCAATCATGTTTTCGGTGTTGCCCGCCAGATCCTGCTGTTCTGCGAAGTAGAAGTAATGCGAACCGTTGGAATCAGGTTCAGTCCAAGTGATCTGGATAGTCGTATCCTTGGTGTTGCCTTCGGCAGGAACAGTGGCACCCTTGCCAGGAATATCAGGATCGGCAATGTCAGAACCACCGACATCAACATATCCACCACTTGTCTTGAGACTCGTTACGTTGAAGTTATTGAAGCTCGCGCTGGCGTTGTAATAAGAGACAAGGCCAACCTTACCTTCAAGATTCGGAGAATCGGCATCTCGGACTTCAAAGAGCTGTCTGTCATTGATAAAGCACTTGAAATCACCCTGATGGCCGATAACCTTCAATCGATACCATTCGCCGCTATCGAGGTTCAAAGTTACCTGATTACCGTCCCACGGCGCTCCGAGGTTATCAGAGTTTTTAGTAATTACAGCCTTGTTGAGCAAGGGCTGGATTGCAAATACGTAGTAGTGGGAATTGTCGCTGTGGCGGAAAGCCAATCCGACGTTCTCACTGGAACCGACATAAACTTCCGTCTCGGCTACAAACTCTCCGAAACTTTCACCGTCATAAAGCAGAACGGCGGAGGAGGCAGCACCGGCATATGTCAATTCGCCTGAACCGATATTCCACAAGCTGTTGCCGAGAGCAACGCTGTACTCACCGATGCTGTTGCTGGAGAAGGAATCTTCCCAGCCGCCAACCGGTTCGAAACTGGTAGCAAACTGATCTAAAGGTGCTTGCTGAGCTTCGGCCCTCTTGATAGCCACGTATTCCGCATCGTCGCGTCCGGCCCACTTGGTATTCAGTGTTCCAGAACGAGACAACAGTACGGCATCAAGATCCATGGGTTCGCGGTAATACACTTCGAATGTATGCTTACCGGCGGTCAGGTTCAACAATGAAGAGTTGTCAGCTTTGTCCCATCCCCAGATATTGTATCCACCCGGATTATAATGGAAAGTCTGTAGAGCGCTTCCATCGATAACCCATCTTACAGAGTCGGCACTACCATTAAAAGCACGTCCTCTCAGATAGAAATAGTACTGTCCCGGCTGCTGTATGTAGATGTCGTGAGAAATCGACATGCCGCCTGTGAAGTTATAGAAGCCGGAACCACTGGCACCGGAATCATGCTCCAGAATCGGATTATTGCTGGTGCGTTCAAATTCTTCGGCTTCAAGGAAAATAGCCCCGTGGCCATAGCGCAGTTCCAATTCATCCGTATCGGGTTTTGGAACGATTGTCATTCCAACCAGATCGACCGGCTTGGTTCTGTCATATGTATCCACTTCCCCTATACCTGACAAGGCTGTCGGGGTGCCTTCGCCATACTTGGCCTGAACCTGGAATTTATAGGTGGCAGAGTCATCGACACCGCTAACCGGTTTGTAACCGAAGCTGCCATGCCACTGAGCCAGCGTATGGTAATTTGCATCGGCGCTTGAACCAGTCAATGTACCAGTGAGAGTCAACCACTTGTTGGTGGCATAAGTTTCTTTTACGGCATAAAGCGTATCTACGCCATTGCCATTAGGATCAATGGCTACCTTTACAGAGGCAGCTTCACTTGTAAGCGGCTCATCCATATCAGCAGTAACTGTCGGCGAACCCGGCATATTGGGAACAACGATGGTAATGCTGACTTCGGGCGACGCGCCGGAGATGTTGCCAACGACATCAAATGCGTAAATACGGAAATACCAGACACCACCCGTCAGATCGTTGGTGTGTGTAAAATTGTTGCTGTTCGAGTATGAGCTGTCGTAAGTCTGTCCCGACTGTTGAGCCCAATGGATACGATAGGTGTTGCTCGTGCGCATTCCGGACTGATCCAGAATACCGTATTTTTCGTCTTTGGAAGGAGTCCAGGCCCAGGTCGGCATGGTGTTACCGGTGACAGAACCCTCACAATCCTGACAAACAGGAGCGCCCGGAGATTCCGGTTCAGTCACGTCCATCTTGAGAACGAATGTTCCAACACCGCTGCTGCCACCGGTATCGGAGTTCATCACGCGGAAGTAGTACGTTCCCGACGTATTGGGACCGACTGCTACAGAGTGGTTACTGTCTTCGGTAGAAGGCGTGCAGGTATCGCTCTGATCCACGCAATAGTAGAACTTACCGGTATCGCTTATGCCTGTATTGTCTTCCCATGTACAAGTTGTAGAGTTGGCTTTTTTCCAGACACCATCAGTAAACCCGGTACAAAGAATATTGCTCGGAGTCGGAGGTGCGGTGTAGTCGATCTTGAAGATAAAGGTGGAGATATTGGAAGTTCCACCGGTATCGGCAGTCTGTACTCTCAGATAATGGAGACCTTCGCTGGCCAAAGTTACGTCCACACTACGATCGGCATCGATCGTGCCGGGCGTACAATTGGGATCGGTACCGAAACAGTACTTAGTCCACAGTTCAGGACTCGGCCCTGTCGTGTCTGTCCATGTACATGTCGAAGCAGTATCGCTGTCCCATACATTGTTGGCATGGTTGCTACAGGTAATGAAAGGAACGGCAGGTTTGGAAACGTCTATATAGTAGGGGCCGTAGTTGAGAATCTCGCCCCAGTTTTCCGCTTCGTCCTTAGCACGGAGATGAGCATAGAATATTCCGCTGCCAAGTTCCGGAGATGTATGCAAAGACTCCGAGGCATCCAAAGCGTAGTAAGGATTTACCCAGGTATTACTGGTAATGGTCGCGTTGGTATCCCACTTGATTTGATATTCATCAAGAGGAGTATCAACTATGGCCATATCGGCTTCCCTGACGTTCAGGTTGTCGAATACAATTTCCATGTTCGCATCGGCACCGGAATAGTCCCAGACATTGAACTGATAATTCATAGTCGAGCCATTGCTGGCAGACGACAAGTACGCAACTAGGTGTCCGCGTTCGCCATCGGCACACCTGAAGTTGGTCATTTCTTTCTGGCTGATTCCTCCACCCTGCAGATAGGACACTGCTGCATCATCGGCGACGTCCATACAACCACCGCTGCAATCCGGGTGGCCACGGAAGCGCATGTGCCAACCTTTGCCATTAGGCGCGGTAGCAGTCTTGCACTGGTAATCGAACTCGAAAACGAATTTTTTATTATCCTGGTTCATTGCCGGAATGTACTGGTTCAACACGTTATCATAACCAGTGCCACTCTTGCCCTTGGCATACCAGGACCAGCCACCTGTGTTCTCACCAGTACCATGCACTCTGTAGCGACAAGCATCCGTGCAATTGGTGTCTTCACTCCAGGAATAGGCATCGCTTAATGAGCCAGCTTCGAAACTGCCGTTGGTGAATCCGTTGGATTCGTTGTGCTCGGCATCCACCGAGACACTCTTGTAGTAATAAGTTGACGCATTGGGGGCCGGTGCGGTCAGAGCGACGGCAACGGTATCGTCATTGACCCACGAACCTGTAGCAGGCGTGGAAGTATTAATTACCGGCACACTCGGACTGTCAATATCGCTTGCCGTAGCATCGACTAAGCTGGTTCCGCCTTGCAGATTCATCAACTTGAAGTTGTCGAAATCGACTCTTCCGCCGTAAGTGGTCAGACCGACTTTGCCGACTTCGATATCGGCGTCACCGAAGGCCTCTGCGATTTTTTGGCCATCTACATACAAACGATAATGATTACCCTTGACCACGATTCTGGCGTGGTACCATTTGCTGCGGGCAAAAGTTTTGACAGTATTGGTAGCTGTCCAATCGTTTCCAGAAGCGCTTGACCAACGCCAGATACCACTGGTACCGCTACCTGTGGTGGAAATATCGGTTTCGAGATAATTGGAAGAGTCTACGTAACCAAAGACCAATCCGGCTCTGGTAGCCGTATTGCCAGCTTTAAAATCGGCCTCGACAATGTAATGAGCACCTGTCGGCTGCTGATCCAACAGAAGCACTCTGTTGGAACTGGTACCGGTCTGCGACAGCATTCCGGCAGAAACGCCCCATACTCCACTCTTAAGCGTCCAGGCAGGATCGTCACTGTAATTGCCGTCTTCAAACCTGTCCATAGCACCATCTACAGGTGCATAGGCTCCGCGTCCGGGGTGCGCATCATCGAAAGAGGCATATGCGCGTTCCATGTAGTGCTCGGACATCAGCTTGTGACGCCTGAGATTCTTATCGGTGGAGCCTCTCTGTGAATACAGGAAACGTCCATCGGTGGCCAACTTGTCAACATCCGTATACGAGTTGAATGAAGCCAAGGGTGTTGCATTGGTCCAGTTGGTATTACCATCAGGCCAGTCGGCGGTGCGGTACATGGTGATCTTCCTACGACCATCCGCAGAAGAACCTTCGCCTAGGTAAAGGATACCATCGTACCAGGCGATACCTTCATGGTAATGCCCGGAACCGCCGGAGAACATTAAACCGGCATGGCTAGCGCTTGCGGCATCGCCATTTATCTTGTATCGCCAGGTATTGTTCTCGCGAGTGTTGCAGTAAACATACTCACTGTCGGTGGCAATACCGATACAGTTTTCTATATTGGAACTGCCCGATGCCATCGCAGAAACACGCGTCCAAGTCTGACCGTCGTTTGAAACAGACCACTTGTAAAGATGGTAGGAAGACCAATCCTGCGTATAGAAGAAGTTCCGCGAACGATCATAGGTGATACCGGTATACATACCGCTGTATTTTGTCGAACTGGACTCGCTGAATATACGGCGCCCGTCCATGGTGTTCTTGGAAAGAACACTGCTACTGGTGGCAAAGATATAATCTTCTTTGAAGCCGGTGTACTCCGAAGGAGCGAAAGTGAATCCCCAATATGCGGGAGCCTCAGTCATGATCTTGGCTCCGATGTAGCCAAGATCATGAGACCAGCTCAGGTTGACCCTGTTATTTCCTGTATCGGCAGCAACCGTCAAAGGAGTCTGCGTGGGAACGGTATTGTCATGAGAGATACCGCCGCCCAATTCCGACCAGGAGGAAGTCTCCCAGGTTGTCGAACTGCTCTGGAAACGGGCGCGAATCTTGAAAGCCTTAGTGGCTTTTGTAAGATCGCTGGCGTCTATCAGACCACTTACAGCGATACCGGAGGCTCCGCCCCAGCCATTATAGCTGAGCCAGGTTTCGGTGCTTGTCAACTTGCCGTTGGAGCCTACATACTTGGCTTCGCTCTCCTCATAGATAGAGAACTGAACACTATCTGAAAGGTTAATACCTCTTTCAACAGTAACGTGGAAAGATGCCAGCGTACCCTCGGTTGCGTCCTCGTAAGTTGCCAATACTTTGGGAGAATCGGGAGCCTGCAAATCAACTACATCGACAACGCCGTTGTTGTTGCACCAACCGGAGACGTTAGTCGCTTTATCCTGAGCGCGAACCTGTACATACCAGGTACCCGGTCCGAAGTTGGTGGTATAGCTGTTTGTCGTGACATAAGTACAGCTTGATGTCGGATTTGGAGAACTGCCCCAACAGAACTGATAAGTCTGAGTTGCGCTCAAACCACTTGTAGCATCGGTAGAAGCCGTCCATGTCCAGCCCTGATTAGCGCTGGCAGTAGGACTCCAGGCCACTGAAGGCGATCCCGGCACCGTCGGCGGAGTCTGGTCCAGAACAATTGTATCGGCAATTGCGCTGCTCGTGGTATTCGAACCGCCATCCCTGAACCAGGCACTG
>CAYTHG010000165.1:0-7288 GCA_964437525.1 uncultured Myxococcales bacterium
CTGAAAAGCTGATAGTCATCGGTGGAGTTGCAGCCGGAACAAGCGCTGCCAGCCGTGCGCGCAGAACTGACCCCGAAATGGAAATAACGATCTTCGAGAAAGGGCGCTATATTTCCTACGGCGCTTGTGACGAGCCTTATTTCATCGGTGGCGAAGTCGATTCATGGGAAAAGCTTTTAGTGCGCAAGCCGCAGCAGTTTAAAGAAAAACAGAACATCGATGTCAGGCTCGAATGCGAAGTTGTCGATATCGACACGAACAACAAAACAGTTGAGGTGCTGGACCATGCCAGCGGTGAGACCGAAAGGCATTCTTACGACAAGTTGATTATCGCAACAGGCGCAAAACCTCGTTTTGTGAACTTGCCCGGCTCGGACGCTCCCAATGCTTTTGTATTGAAATTTCTCGATCAGGCAAAAAATATAGATGAATTCATCAGCGAACATAAACCCCGTCAGGTTGTCACCATAGGCGCGGGATTCATCGCTTTGGAAATGGCCGAAGCGTTTTCCAGGCGTGGAATCGAGAACACTGTATTGCATCGCAGCGACAAGCCCGGTGGGAATACCGAACCGGAAATTGCTGCTCTGATAAAAGAAGAGTTGAAGGCACAGGGAGTCAATTACCTTTCCAATACCAAGCCGGATGAGTTTTTGTTGGATGAGAAAGGCTTTATCAAGTCAGTTTTAGCCGGTGGTGAGGAATACGAAGCCGATATGGTTTTGATGGCGGTTGGTGTCGATCCTGAAGTCGAGTTGGCCTTGAAGGTCGGTGTAGCTCTTGGGAAAACCGGGGCAATAGCCGTCGATGAAACAATGTCTACTAATGTTCAGGATATTTATGCTGCCGGAGACTGTTGCGAGACGAAGCACCGCTTGACGGGCAAGGGCATTTATACGCCGCTGGGTGATATCGCCAACAAGCACGGCTGGGCCGCCGGAGAAAATGCCGCCGGTGGAGATGCCAGATACGAAGGTTCTATAGCATCGATGCATTTTAGATGCTTCGATCTTGAAATAGGTATGACGGGTTTGACTGAGGCGCAGGCTAAAGGTGCCGGTTTCGATGTTGTGGCTAAAACCATCAAACACGCATCGCGGGCTCATGCTCAACCGGAGCGCAAACCTATACATGTGAAATTGGTAGTTGATCGGAAAAGCGGGAAAGTGCTCGGTGGGCAGATTGCTGGAAAAGAAGGTGCCGCCCTTAGAATAAACTCGCTGGCGGTAGCTGTTCAAGCTGGATTGACAATACATGAATTGGCCGCCATAGATTTTGCTTATGCGCCGCCGTTTTCGCCTGTAATCGACCCGATACTTTTGGCTGCCAGAGTTATAGTGAAAGAAATTTAAAGCTTTTATAAGCTTAACTTGACGTATATTCTGCATATTGCTATACAATTCTATACACTTGAAGTGTTTATGCGGTCGGAATTTACAAAAGATAAAGTTGATTCTACATGTTATTGCGTATCTTGTTGTAATTGTTGTCCGTAACGTGTGGCGTGCGGTGTCCGTTGAGAAATAAAAAAAAGGAGAAGGACGATATGAAGATAGTGAAACCCGTTTTTTCGATTTTCCTGATGTCTGTGCTTCTTCTGGCTTTCTCTGCCTGTGACAAAAAAAATGACCAGGATACTGAAGGCGCTAAGCTATCGCCCTCCAAAGAGATAGCTTCCGATAGCAAAGCCAAATCCACTGAAAAGTTGGGTTTGATAGACAGGGTTAAAGCTGCAAACGTATGTAAACCCAAGGACTACGGTTGCGCCGAACTCAAAGATCTCAAGATGTATCTGCGCACTCGCAAAGCTCCTTTGACGCTTGAGGAATTCAAGAACGCTCTGACGGCGGCAACGCTCAACAATTCCAAAGCTGAGCTTATCCGGCGCATGGTTCCCAATGCTAGCGAAGAATTGCTTCCCTTGGTAAAGCCGTATCTCACCCATGACAACTTCTCTTTGCGCAAGGCTTCGTTGGCCATGACCTCCCGTATCGGCAGCGATGCAGCCATATCGGAATTGGTCGCTTTGCTGGACAATCTGGAAAAGAGCGACACCTTGAGGACCGATGTCCCCAAGCTCTTGATGCAGCATAAAGACAATGAAATGGTTATCTCCTGCCTGCCCAAACTCAAGGATATGGCCAAGAACTCCGCCCAAGGTTGGGGACGCGCTTATGCGACTACGGCTGTTGCCGTGATAGAAGGCGAAGCGTCCATTCCTTTCCTGACAGAAATCTCCTCCAAAGACAAGTGGAACACCGTGCGTGCCAGCGCGGTTAAATCTATGGGTCGTATTGGCTCTGAAAAGGCTCTCCCCCATTTGAAAAAACTTACAAAGGATGAAGACAAAAAGGTGGCCGATGCCGCCAAGCGTGCTATCCAGCGTATAAAAGGGGAGAAAGCGCAAGCTGTTGGTAAAAAGCAGCCGCAAGGCAAAATCAAGACCGGAATAAAGAAGTCTGTAAATAAGAAATAGTTCTTTTTCCGACATGATGGCTTCATGCTTCAACTGAAGTCGAAAAGCACTCGGGCTTACTTGTTATGCTTGAAGGTGCGTAAGTATTCATTTTGCGCTTTTGCTGCGTGTGTCTTTTTATTGCGCATCAGACCCTGCTGACTGACTGAAAAGTCTTTTCGTTTTGGTGAAAGAGTGATTGAAACTACTCACATTTATATGGGGACAACCAGGGCTTGTGTTCTGGGTATGAGTTCCCGACCAGGAGAGAAGTAGCATGGAAAAACAAATTCGCAATTACCTGAAGATCTTGGAAACGGCTCCTGACAACCGCCCGGCCTTCGAAGCTTTAGCGAGCATCTACGAGGAAAACGAGCGCTGGGGGGACATGGCGGCACTTTATGAAAACAGAGCTGCCAAAACCACCCATAAGAAGGAGGTTCCCGAGCTGTTATTCAAGGCGGCGGAGCTTTATGCCGACCGGCTGGCTCGTCAGGACAAGGTTGAAGAATGCTACTTGGCCGTTCTGGACGCAGAGCCCGGAAACGAGAAAGCTTCCGGCTTCCTGAAAGATAGCTATAAGAGCCATCATGACTGGAAGGGGCTTATCAAACTCCTGAACAAAGAAGCAGAGGCGTTAGGAGATGTTGACAAGAAAGCTGATTTGTTTGTCGATATAGCTCGTATCAACTATGAAGAGCTGGGGCTTGAGAGCCGCAAAATAATCTATCTGAAGATGGCTCAGGAAGTGGCTCCCGATCACTTGCCTTCTCTCAAGGAATTGAAGCTTTACTACCTGAAAAACTCCAGAATAGATGAGGCTCTGGATCTAATAGAGCGTGAAGAAGAATTGTTGACAAAAGATGCGGATAAAGCCGCGCTCTGGCATGAAGTAGGCCTGCTTCTGGCTGAAGATCCTTTCCAGAAGGATAAGGCTGTAGAATATCTGGAAAAAGGCCAGTCGCTTAAAAAAGCTAAAAAGAGCAAAAAGAAACTGGATGAGTTGAATTCCTTGGAAAAGAACTGGCAGAAAGTCGCCAGGAACTACGAGGAAGAGGCTGTCAGTATTTCCGATAAAATCCAGGCTTCGTCTATTTATCTCAAAGCCGCCGCCATTTATTACATCTACGATTCTGCCAACAGCGATCAGATTCTGGCGACAATAGAGAAAGCCATTATTCTTGACTCGGGCAACCGCCGCGCCTTCTTGCTTGGCGAGCGTTATCTCTCCGAGCATTCGGACTGGGGCAGGCTTTCCGAGTTCTATCAGGAAATCTATGATCGTTCACGCGACGAAGCCCTGGTGGTTGAGGCCATGGACAGGCACGCCCAGCTTAATTTGGATCATCTCGATAATGCAGAAGAAGCTATTCGCCTGAGCCTCTTGATCGTGGATAAAGATCCAGATAATGAAATGGCTTACACGAGACTTGCCGAAAAATACCGCAAAGAAGAAAGTTGGGGAAAGCTTTTAGACTTGCAGCTTGATCGCCTGGAACGTGGACACATAAACGGTACTCGCAAGCAGGCATTGAAAGGTCTGGTCGAACTCTATCTCGGCCCTCTCGATGACCGCAAAAAGGCCATGCTGTATCTCGATCAGCTTTGGGAAGTCGCTTCGGACGATCCGGAAGTAGCCGAGTTGATATTGCCGGTTTATCAGGAAGAGGAAAACTGGGACAAGCTGCGCGAGGTATACGAAATTCTCGTCGGTAAACTTGAAGACGATCTGCGACGCTCGGAAATGGAATTCAAGCTGGCCGAACTTTTGAAAGACGAGTTCGAGAAGCCCGAGGAAGCTTTTGAGCATTATGCAGAAAGCCTGAAAGCCAGACCGGAGAACACCGATGTTTTATCGGCCATGGAAGATCTGGCCGTTGAGCTTGAGTGCTGGGAAAAATTTGTGGCTCTCTTGAAGGAAGCCATAGCCCAGGAACCACGCCCTGAAAACTGGCGCGAACTTAAGTTCAAGCTGGGGCAGATTTACGATAAAGAGTTGTCTCTTTACGAAGACGCTACCGCTATTTACAGCGAATTGCTGAAAGAAGAAAAAGACGTAAAAACTTTGGACGCTCTGGCGAAGCTCTATCGCAAAGAGGAGAAGTGGGAAAAATACGTCGATGTACTGGATGAGCAGTTCAAGATAATCGAAGAACCCGAAGTGCGACGCGGTGTCGCTATGGAGCAGGCCGATATCGTCGAGCGCGAACTTGGCGATGCTGCCAGAGCCGCGCGTATTTTTGAAGGCATACTGGAAATCGAACCGGGTGAATTAGAAGTATTGAAGCGCTTGGAAGAGATCTACACCATCAGCGGCGAATGGGCCGACATGGTGAATACCATCAAGCGTCAGTTAGGCGTAATTACCTCGCAGCCTGAAAGAGTTAAATTATACTTCAAGCTCGGTAATATCTTCCAAGAGAATTTGAGCGATGCTGAAGCTGCCGCTCGCGCATATATAAACGTGGTGGAGATTGACCCGGCCCATCTACCGAGTGTCGAGAATCTCGAAGTGATGATGGCCAAAGGCGTATTGCCTGCCGAGATCTTCCGTGGCTTGGAGCCGCATTACCGCGAGCAGAAGGACTTTGAAAAACTGGTACGCGGCTATGAAGTACTTTATGGGCAGGAAACCGAATTAGAGGCTAAGGGCGAATTGTGCCATAAGTTGGCCGATATCTCCTTGAACCAGAAAGAAGACCCGGAAGCGGCCTTCAAATGGGCTTCCCAAGGTTTGGCTACTCCTTACCGGAATGAGAAATTCCTGGCATTGTCTTTCGAGATAGCCCGTTATTTAGACGGTGAGCAAAAGCTGCTGGACACCTTGGAGAAAAAGGTGGAAGCGGAAGAGGACAAAGATTTCAAGGCCGATTTGCATGTATCTGTTGCCGGTGTTTACTGGAAACAGATGCAGAATATGGAGCAGGCCGAAGAGCATCTCTTGGCCGCCGCCGAGCTTTGTCCTCAATCAAGTGTAATACTTGAGCGTCTGTGCGAATTTTACCAGGCCAATGCGTTATGGAGCAAATATACCGAGTACGGACTGATGTTGGCTGTGACCCTCGAAGAACCGGACGCAGCCAAGAAAGTATACTTCGGTGTTGCCGATGCTTTTGAAAAATACCTCGAAGATCCCGCCTCGGCAGTCGAGACGCTGGAGCGTATACTCGGAAAAGATGCAGCAGATACCAAGGCATTGAACGAAGCCGTTCGTCTGTACACTGACATCGAAAACTGGGAGCAGGTAACTGTCACCTTGAAGCGTCAATTGGAAGCGGTGGATTCTTCGCAGGAGCGTGTTTCCTTGAAGATAGAGTTGGCGCACGTTTTTGAAGATAAATTGCAGGATTATCTTGCTGCTGCCGAAATATTCAAAGAGGTATTGGGAGCAGACCCGCAAAACTCCGATGCCATTGCTGCATTGGAATTGCTGCTGGAGGCCGATGAGTCCCGCTCTTTAGCCGCTCATACGCTACTGCCAATCTACGAACAGAAAAACGACGCCGCCCGTATCGTGGAAGTTTTGGAAATCATCTATGATGAGGTCGATGGCGAAGAGCAGTACAATATCGCCGTCAGAATCTCCACGCTGTTGGAAGAAGACCTCGAAAAACTGTCCGATGCGCTTGTATGGTACGGCAAAGCCTACAACACCAGTCTCGGTAACGGTCTGATCGATCAGGTTATCAAGCTGGTTCATGCCGTAGAAGAATATCCTGTCTTCGTTTCTATCGCCGATAAAAAGCTTGCATCCGGTGATTTGGCAGATGCTGACAGAAAAACACTGCTGTCAAATTTGGCCGAGGTTCAGTTGAACAAGATGGAGGATATTCAGGGCGCTAAAGTGCGACTAGCGGAAATTCTCGAAAGCTGGCCGGATGACGAGCGTTCGCTTGAGATTATGATCAGCATCGCCCGTGTCGAGGATAACCACGAAGACCTAGTGGAATTGCTGGATAAAAAGCGTCTTGTGGCATCTGAAAAGAATATGCGCCGCGAAGCAGCTATGGAAATGGCGCAAATCTGCCACAGCAAATTCGAAGACAACGCCCGTTCGGTAGAGCTTCTGCGGGAGCTTCTGGCCGAGCGCGAGAACGATCAGGAATCATTCAATCTTTTAAGCCACATTTACGATATAGAGGAGATGCATCAGGATTTATACGAACTGCTTGATATTCGCCTCAAGTACTTGCGTGAAGAAGATGATTTCCTGCCAGTCAAGATCCAGATGGGAGCTTTGCTTGAAAACAATCTGGAGCGTGTTGACGATGCCATAGCGCTCTATCGCGAACTGGCCTTAAACTACGGCGGACATCCCGCTGTCAGCGCTTTGGTGGATCGCCTTTTGGAGCAGGAGGAAACCCAGCTCGAAATCGCAAACGAGATGGAAGAAAAATACATCAAGGCTTCCGACTGGGGACGCTTGATACGTGTTTATGAAATCCAACTCAAGCACACCAAAAACGCCCGTCGCAAAAACAAGCTTTTGCGCAAGGTCGGCGAGGTATACAGCGAGAAGCTTCAAGATCCCGAAAAAGCCTTTGAAGGCTTTGCCCGCATTTTCGTAGACGAGCCCACCAACACCACCGCTCAGGAGGAGTTGGAAAAGATGGCCGGAGAACTCGGCTTCTGGCGCGAGTTGGCTGAAGTGTACGAGAGGGCAGGGGCTTCGGCTGAAGACTCCGAGATGGGCAGCGAGCTGTTCATCAAGGCCGCACGTCTGTACGAAGACATTCTTGCCATGCAGGAAGAGTCAATCAAGGCCTATCGTTCGGTACTCGAATGCGACCGCAACAACATGATAGCGATTCAGGCTTTGGAAAGCTTGTGCCG
>CAYTHG010000165.1:7298-8248 GCA_964437525.1 uncultured Myxococcales bacterium
CCGAGCGCTGGGAAGAGTTGCGCGATATTTATCTGCAACGTGTGGAGTTGTCGGACGAGGACTCGGAGCGCAAGCGTCTTTATCAGGAAGTCTGCAACCTTTACGAAGATCAGCTTGAAGCCCCTCTGGATGCCGTTCATTACTACGAAGAGATACTCAACCTGACTCCGCAGGATATGGATATTATCGAGAAATTACTCGATATCTACACCCGTCGCGAGGACTGGAATCCCAAGGCCGACTTGCTCTTGCACTTGCTGACTCTGGTAGATTCGAATGAGCGCAAAAACGAGATCAAACTTGAAATCGCTTCTATCCACGAGGATAAAGTCGGTAACTTCGAAGAGGCCAAAAACTTCTACGTTCAGGTACTCGAAAGCGACGAAAACAACAGGATCGCACTTCAAAAGCTGGAAGAATACGTCGAAAAAGACGAGTTCATGGGCGAATTGTCCGCGTTCCTGGCTCCGTACTTCGAGATCTGGGAAGACTGGCACCGCTACATCGATATGTTGGAGCATTCCATCAGCGCCAGTGAAGTTGTGTTAGAGCGTGTTGAGTTGCTGAAGAAAATAGCCTTAACCTACGATGAAAAAATCAGCCAGGAAAACCTCGCCTACAGCGCCTACAGCCGTGCTTTGAGAGAAAATCCGACCGAAGAAAAAGTTCAGGAAGAGTTGGAGCGTCTGGCTGGCATACTTGGATTGTATCAGCAGTTGATAAACCTTTATGGCGACTTGCTGGACAGTGTGGACTTGGAGGCCGATGCCGCCGTTGCTGTCGATATTCTCACCAACATGGGACACCTGAACGAGACGCACATGCAGGATCTCGATCAGGCTTCCAGCAACTACCGTATGGTGCTGGATATAGAATCCGGCAACAGGCACAGCCTCGATCAGCTTGAGCGCATTTATCAGCATCAGCAGAAATGGGATGAACTTATAGAC
>CAYTHG010000166.1:0-8243 GCA_964437525.1 uncultured Myxococcales bacterium
AGTTGGCGTTACCTGTTTGAGTACTTCAAAGACAAAATGACCATCGTCACCTGGGAGCCGCGTGGTCTCTACTCATCCGGCGTACCTGACGACCTGTCACGCCTGAAGGTTCTCGATCACGTCAAGGATGGTCTCGCCATAGAAAAAGCCATCGGCTGGGAAAACGAAGAATACGTCACCGGCGGCTGGAGCATGGGAATACAGATCGGCTTGGAAATCTACAAATCCCATCCCGAGCGCATCAAAGCTTTGACTTTATTGAACGGCACTTTTGAGCATGTCCTGCAAACTGCCTTTCCCGTTCCCGGTGCATACCCCGTATTGAAAAGCATCCTAAAAGCCAGCATCGCCGCATCTCCTGTGGTGTCACCGCTTTCTCAATATGTTTTAGGCAAGAGCTGGGCCATAGATATTCTAAAAAGCCTCGGGCTGGTCTCTGCCAACCGTGAATTTTTCGGCGAAGTGCTGACGGAATTCAAGCAACTTGATTTCGGTGTGTATTTCCCGCTCATGCTGGAATTAAACAAACACTCGGCCCGCGAGATCCTGCCAAATGTAGAAGTGCCGACGCTTGTTACGGCTGGCACAATGGACAAAATGACACCCTTGTCCGTATCCGAGTTCATACACAAGCAGATAAACGACAGCGAACTGTTCATAATCCCGACCGGCACACACTACACGACCATCGAATTCCCCGAGATCATAAATTTGAAACTCGATCAATTCTTCGGACGACGTGTGTTTAACGGGGAATGGTAATCTCGTAGCGTAAAAGCTCAAGATCAAACAAACAATCTTACCAAAGCTTCCAAGGCGCATCACCTGAAGTCCACAGGGCATCCAGCGTGCGCTTGTCACGTAGCGTATCCATGCACTGCCAGAAACCGTGGTGCCTGTATGCCATAAGCTGGCGCTCTTTGACCATGCACTCAAGCGATACCTGCTCGAAGTTGACGGCATCGCCATCTATGTAATTGAATATGCTCGGCTCCAGAACCATGAAGCCGCCGTTTATCCAACCTTCGCCCATCTGCGGTTTCTCTGCAAATGTAAGAACGGTATCGCCATCCAGTTCAAGCCCGCCAAAACGTGCAGGCGGTCTTACAGCCGAAACGGTGGCAAGCTTTCCATGACCTTTATGAAATTTTTCCAACGCGTCCAGATCGATAGAGGAAACGCCGTCGCCGTAAGTCAGCATAAAGCTTTCGCCTTCGAGATAAGGCTGCATACGCTTGATACGTCCACCTGTGTTGGTGTCTGTGCCAGTCTCTATCAAATGAACGGTCCAGTTTTCGTCTTGTTCTTCGTGTTTGAAGTGCTTACCGTTAGCAAGGTTCACGGTCATACTGCCGCTTAGAGCCATAAACTCCATGAAAAAGCGTTTGATGTATTCCGACTTGTAGCCAAGAGCGATATAGAACTCATTGTGCCCGAAGCTGGCATAATGCTTCATTATGTGCCACAGGATAGGTTTGTCGCCCACCTCCACCATAGGCTTCGGCTTCACCTCGGTTTCTTCGGAAAGCCTTGTACCGTAACCGCCTGCCAGGATAACTACTTTCATTCAAACCTCCCGTTATAGATCTTCGCTCATTTTACAGGGGTCGCGCATCAAGCGCAATATCGCGCGGCTTCAAACCTTCAAGATGAATCCGCCACATCTCGCGGAATGCGTCTTCCAAGTGCCATATATAGCGCTGCCTGTCGAATATAGGCAGTTGCTCGCGTTTGTCCAACAGGTGCCGTTTTATCTCCTGCAACTTATCCCTGTTGGATGCATAATACACGGCCTTTTCTATATACTCATCGACGTTCTCTGCAAGCATTTGCGGCAGATGGCAAGCCAGCACGTTGTTCACACCCGTACGAGACTGAGGCGTCGGCCCTTTGAGTGTCAAAGACGGCAAGCCCGCCCAGGCCGCCATGAATCCGGCTGTTCCTGCGGAAAGATTGAAGGTGTCCAGCCACAAGTCAGCAAGACGTTGCGGCCAGCGCTCGGAAAGCAATCCTATTTTTGCAAAGATTATTCTTTCAGCATCAAGACCTTTTGCCACCGCATAGGCGCGCAGCCTTTGCTCCATATCATCGCCGTGAGACTTGAGCCACAAGACGCTTTGCGGAGTTTGACGCAATATTTCCAGCCAGGATTCGAAAACCTTTCGATTGATGCGATAGGCATGATTGAAACAGCAGAACACAAAGGCATCCTCGGGAAGACCGTAATCGGAGCGCTTTATTTCGATGTCGGGTATATCGAAAGCACCTGCCGCAAATTGAGTCTCGGGCAGGTAGACAAGTTTCTCGGAGAAGGCAGACTGCATCTCTTTGGGAACACATGCAGGATTGGTGATATAATACTGAACGAAATCGGCTCCCATCGTTCCGGGGTAGCCTATAGCATGGCACTGAACAGGCGCTGGCTGCAAGGCCAATATCTGAGGTCTGCCATGTGCAGTGTAACCGGAAAGATCCACAAGTATATTTCTGCCATCGGCGTTGATCCTGCGTGCCGCCTCTTCATGAGACAAGCCGTCGAGGTCGATAAAGTTATCTGTGGCATTCTTGATATTGGCTCTGAATTTGTCTTCGACCCTACGAAGTGAATAGCAATAGACTTCGAATTTTTTTTTGTCGTGCAAGGCGTACAGATCGTTGACAAGAAATCCGACTGCGTGTGACGAAAAGTCGGCTGAGAGATAGCCGATTCTCAGCTTTTGGTTTTCTCGCTTTCGATAGGTGAATTCAAGCGCAGGAGCTTCGGCCTTGATGCGCCGAGCACGTTCTGTTGCAAGCGCCCTGATGACATCTAGCGGCACATCCAAAGGCAATGCGGCAAATGGCTCGGCCTTTGCGAGTTTTCCACTGCCGAACTGCTTTTGAACAAGTTCAATAAACTCCGGCAAAGACTTGTCGATCTCGTCCCACATCATGGTCTTGGAATAAATCTCCAAGCGCTTCAAGTGAGCCGCCGCATCATCAGGCTTTTGTCGTAGCGCCTGCTCAACATGTCGCAAAGCGGCATTGGAATCCATGTGCTTCAGAGACAATTCCGCCAGCGCGTAATTTGCATCGAAATTTTGCGGATCAAGCTTCAACTGTTGGCGATAAACATCAAAGGCTTCGTCACCTTTGCCGTACTTATTAAGGATACCGGCGACATTTCCATAAGCCCTTGCCAGACGCGGGTTTATGCTCAATGCTCGCTTGTGATATTCGAGTGCTTTCGCGTCGTGGCCAAGTTTGGACAGGACCGCACCCAAACTATCCAGCGTGTCGGCATTTCGAGGATTGAGCGAAGAGGCTTTCTTGAAGCTCTCAAGGCTTGAGGAAAGATCCATGAGCGTGTCTTGCGCTACACCCAAATTATGATACGCCATAGCATAGCGAGGGTCTATCTCGATTGCCTCACGGTGGCAAGCCGCCGCTTGCTCGGAATTTCCGAGGCGCATGTTAACAACGCCCTGATTGTCGTGGTATTGCGCGACTTGAGGATTTTCTTTTATAGCTTGCCCTATCAACTCCAAGGCTTTTTCGTGATCGCCTTTCTGGGAAACCAATACTCCCAAAAGGTGAAGAGCCTCATCGTTCGTGACATCCGAGGATAAAACCTCCCGATAAATCACTTCGGCATCATCGAGCTTACCTTGACGATGCAAGCCCATAGCTTCTTCAAGTCGCTTTTTTACAAAGGCTGCATCTTTGGATTTACCGGCTCGGGCTTTTTTGAGGCTTTTTTTCGCCTTGCTTTTTTTGAGGGCCATGTATTTTGCGGGCCTTAAGCTTTTCGGAGTTTTTCTATGTTTTTCAAGACACTTTGCGCCACAATCCCGACCTGCTCTTTTGTTACCGAGAAAGCACTCGGCAGATTGATTCCGTAAGGCGCGACTGCATAGGCATTGACATTGCGCTTCTGAGCCTTGATGGAATTGGGATTATCTTTGTAAGCAGGCAACGAGCTGAGCGGGTAGAATATCGGGCGCGTATCTATATCATCAGCGGATAACGCCTGCATCAAAGGCTCTTTTTCCACTCCGAGTTTCGCATCGACGATTATCGTCACCATCCAGTAGGTGCTTACAACATCGGGCATTTCGTAATTTAAGGTCAAGTACTCGCAACCGGCAAGGGCTTCTTTGTACCAACCGAACTGCTCCTGCTTGCGTTCTAAAAGTTCATCTATGCGCTCCAGTTGCGCCAGTCCCATAGCAGCCTGCATGGAGGACATTTTGTATTTATGGGCGACCTCGGTGTGATAAAACAACCTGCCGCCAAGGTCGCGCCCGTGATCTCGCAGGAACAGGCACTTTTGATAAATTTCTTCATCGTCAGTCAAAAGCATTCCGCCTTCGCCGGTCGTAAGCGTTTTTGTACCATGAAAACTGAAAACACTGACATCGCCGAAGCTACCCGCCTTTTTGCCTTTATACGAACATCCCGCAGCTTCAGCAGAATCCTCTATGACAGCCAGATCATGTTTTTTCGCAATTTCCAAGATTGCATCCATATCGGGGAAAAGCCCGTAAAGGTCAACGGGGATAATAGCCTTGGTTTTGGGGCCGATCTGTTTTTCTAGAGAATCGGCGTCCATGCACCAGGAATCGGCATCCACATCCACAAAGTTTGCAACTGCACCCACATACTTTATGGGGGCTGCACTGGCGATCCAGGTCAGATCCGGCACCAACACTTCATCGTCTTTACCTATGCCGAGCGCCATGAGCGCAAGATGTATGGCGGATGTGCAGGACGGCAGACTTATGGCGTATCGACGCCCGGTATACTCGGCGAACTTTTTTTCAAAAAGGTTATTGTACTTGTTGGCATCTGCATACCATGCGTTTCTGGCAGCATCGGCTGCATACTCTACTTCTTTTTCCGTTATCCAGGGACCGGCTATGGGAATACGCGACATATCAATCCTCCACTCGCTTCAAATAGCCACCGGGCGCGACTGTGATTTGCAGCTTATCTTCCATTTGTTTATCCAAAACAAAGCGCCTGTCGTTTTGCAAGAATTCCTGAACCGCCGTGTATGGGTTGTTCCCAATACTCCAGGGACGATTTGGGAAAGAATCCTCAGGCATGAATTCGATTATGGTGTCGAAGACAATCAGGTAACAGCCTTTGCTGACCAAGGGGGCGTAAAGTTCAAGTTCTTTGGCTACATGCTCATGTGAGTGCATGGAGTCAAGCACGACCATGATCTTTTCGTGTCCGGCAGCAAGCTGCTTGACTCGCTCGATCACATCGCTTGCAGTAGAAGAGCCTTCTATCATCTTGATACGCTCGGCAAAGGGCGATTCTTCGATGGCCTTACGATTGTGCGCCCTGATATCTACATCAATGCCAAGCACCTCACCCTTGCCGCCCAATAACGAAAGCATACTGGCCCAGAACACAAGAGAACCGCCACGGGCGATACCGGTTTCTATTACAAGGTCGGGCTTGGTTTTCCAGATGATTTCCTGTGCCGCGACAATATCCTGCGGATGCTGAATTATCGGCAGCCCGCACCAATCAAAGTTGTATGAGTATTTATTCTTCGAGGACTGCACTATCCATTCTATGGAACGCCTTTTAAGATCTTCATCCTCACCCAGCTTGCGCATCTGCTCCAGGCGTTGCTTCTCGAATTCTCGGTCCATCCGGCAATACTCGCTTTCTTTTACTTACGCTTCATCACTGCCATTTTTATAGGGCAGAAATCGCCTGTGGGCGGAAGATCAATCGACAATTTATGTATGGGATGTTCGTAGTCGGGTTCTACACCCTGCATTTGGCAGGATTTTGAATAAACAACTCTGGTGGCGAAATAGTAAGAACTGGCAAAGCTGATAATCTCGATGTCCGTAAAATTCTTTTCCACTTCGGCGACGAAGCGTTCTTCATCGAAGAATAAATTATGCCAACGTACCGGAATTTCCGGCAACCCCAAAGCCTCACGAGCTTCGGTAAAGTTGCGTTGGCCCTTCATGAAATTTTCTATAGCGATATAGTAACCGCCACCGATAACATGTCTGGCAATCCCCGCGATAGCTCCGGCCTGAGCCTGAAAGCTTTCGAGGTTTATCAGACAGCGGTCGCTCATAACAACATTGAACAACATTCCGTCTATGGAATCTTCCAGATTGGTGGCATCCCCAACAGCGAATGATAAGCGCCCTTTCAGATCCGGAGACTTCTCAAGCAGAGACTTCGCGGCCCTTATCATTTCTTCGGAATAATCCACTCCACGAAAGCTGAAATGCTCGAATTCTTTGGCCACTTTTACAAGCGTGTAACCGTTACCGCAACCCACATCGAGGATATGCGATTTTTTCGGCAAGTTCAGTTCTTTCAACCTGGCGATCAGCGTTTTAGCCTCAAGCTCCCGCAGATAAACATCGTTGGTCGTGGCGCTCGGATTCTCGGCCATGACTGCGGCGCGCTTGTCCCAGTATTCTTTTACTCCACCGACAGATTTGGGTTCTTTAAAGTTGCTCAACACAGTGCTCCTTCGTCGATATGCGGAAGCTTTTTATCTTTCTCCGAAATAACTTCGACAGCTATCGGCCATTTGATTCCCAAAACCGGATCGGCGTAATATATACCGCTTTCCGACTCGGGCTGATAATATTCGGATACCTGATAATAAACTTCGCTGTTGTCTTCAAGCGTTATATAGCCGTGTGCAAAACATTTGGGAACATACAACATCAGGCCGTTCTCCTGCGAAAGCTCGAACGCCTCCCATTGCAGGTATGTCGGCGAATCTTTGCGAATATCGACTATCACATCGCAGATCCTACCCGCCGTACAGCGCACAAGTTTTACCTCTCCATGGGGCTCCTTCTGAAAATGCATCCCGCGCAGAGTACCCTTTTTGAAATTGAAAGATTTGTTTATCTGCACCAACCCGACATCCAGATTTTGCTCTTCAAACTCTCGCTTGCACCATGCTCTGGCAAAATATCCGCGCTCATCAGCAATGTTGCGGGTTTCGATGATGTACGCATCTTTAAGTTTGGTTTTTCTGAAAGCCAACAATGTTTTATCCTTTGGGCTATCTCAGTTCCATCAACAACATCTTGAATACGTCAGCGCTTGTCACTGTTTTCTAAGAAATCCTTATACCAACTAACTGTCTTTCGCAGACCTTCCTTTAATCCGTAGGTCGGCTGCCAACCGAGAGCGCTTCTGGCTTTCTCGGCGGAAAGATACTGCTTGAGGATTTCCTGGGATACTTCATTTCTTATGTCCAGCTCCAAACCGGATTCCATGACATCGAGTACAAGCTGCGCAATCTCGATTACCGTCATCGGCTGCTCGTTGGAGAAATTGAAAGCTTCGCCTATCAGTTCACGATTCCCTGCCAGCTTCTCTGCCAGCGTCATATATGCTGCTGCACCGTCTTCGATATAAAAATAATCCCTGACAAATTTGCCGTCCGACCTGATTATGGGGTTTTCTCCACGAATCACGGAGCGTATGGTTCCCGGAACTATGCGGTTCCAGTTTAAATCGCCGCCTCCGTAAAAGTTTCCGCAGCGCGTAACCGCCACCGGCAAAGCGTATGTTTTCGCGTAGCTGTTTACAAGCATATCGACACAGGACTTACTGACATCGTATGGATAAGTCCCCAGCAATGGCGCGTCTTCCGTATATGGCAAATCAGCCTGCTCACCGTAAGTCTTATCCGAAGACGCAACGACGACCTGCGCCACTTTAGGGCTTCTGCGGCAAGCCTCGAAAAGCGCCCATGTCCCACCGATATTCGTGTTGAAGGTCGAGACCGGATTTCTCAATGCCACCTGAACGGTTGTTTGAGCCGCTAGGTGAAACACCGTATCGATTTCGTATTCGCCCAGCGCTCTTTCGAGCAATTCCTGATCGCAGACATCGCCACGGACCACCTTGACCCGCTGCAAATCGCCGGAACGCCACAAGTCCGACTGAGGAACCCAGTCACGCACCAGACAAACCACATCAGCCCCGGCATCCAGCAAATGCCTCACTAACCACGACCCTAGAAGTCCGCTGGCACCCGTAACGAAAGTCGGTCTGTCCTGCCAAAAATTACTCATTGAGGAAAACCTTCTGTATTTTTAAGTAGTAACACCCTTTACAGCCACAGTATTTTACTGCTTCAATCTCCAATTTCATAGAAGAAAGTTCACGTCGCTGAGATTCCCAATTATTTAATCGGCTTTTTGCCGAAATGTAATAATTTTATTGGGTAATAAATTCAATACATGCCTCTG
>CAYTHG010000167.1:0-8196 GCA_964437525.1 uncultured Myxococcales bacterium
ATCTTTGGGAGCATTACCCCCTCCAATCTTGAACAATTTCTTTCCCTCAATAACCTCTCCATTATCACTATTTCCATTTGTGAATAGTTCGTTTAAAACAACTTTTCTTGATCTATCCGAGTTATCAGCCAAGTCATCACACAGAGACAAACACTCCTCAACCTTTTCCAGTACTTCAAGTATCTCTTTCTGTCTCTCAGTTGGCGGCAGAGGGAATTCCTGAATTGCAAGCGTCTTCCACTTGATGGTTGGTGAAAGAGACCCTTCTGAAATGGCAACTGCCCGATCCATAAACATGTCTGATTGCATGAAAAAAGGCAGCAGTCCGGGAATGATTTTGCCAACCACCTCTTCAAGAACCATGGCATGAGCCGAGCAGATTCCTTCAAAGTCAGCGACAGCGACTTTTTTCTGATAGGCACGCCGTTTACCAAAGATTATCTGGCCGGGCCGAACACGGAGTTTCTGGCCCTTGACATCTGCCGGAACTCCTCGCCTAGTAATACGAAGCGATTGCGGGTCCAAATGTTCAAGACCAACATAAACCTCTAAGTCTGTTTCCGATGGCAAAACACGTTTAGAGATATTTTGGGCAATCTCCCTGAACTTGACGATCTGCAATCCGTCCTTTATCTGTTTTTTTGAAAGTTCTATGGCCATGGTTACACCTGTATGCCCGCAAACCAGCCGTTTTGAGACAATATGTTATAGGCCAATTCAATTTGCCGAGGCGCAAATTGCTTCTTGCGCTCACTCCACTGGTGAACTTTCAGTACAGCCTTATCTGAAGAAGTGGCTCCCTCATTGCTCACAACCCAATGAACCGTGGCGAGAAGTTCCATTCCGAAGGGTGATTCAAAGCCCTCAACTAAATTAGAAACCTTGTCGAAATGTTGTTTAGTTCGCTGATGTTCCAGTAAAAACCTGGAAGCTTCTTCATAAGCTCCCGGCACCAGCTTCAGCTCTTTATCTGGCCGGTCTCCGCCGTCTGCGTAGCCTGAAAGCAGATGCCCTTCAACAGCATGTAAGACATGACGCAGATTTTCAGCATAAGGGCCATAGATGTTTTTTTGATATTTCAGACGAAGAGGTTCACCGCTCACCTGTAGGAAATACATGAGTTTGTGGACTTCAAGCAGTGTAACAAGCGGGTCCAGGAGCCCGGCAAGATAGCGATGAACCAGTTCAACCAAAGCCGCCCGACCTGGAGTCATATTAGGAACCTTTCGGTTTTGCACCATCTTCTCGGCTTCCGGAGCCCCTCTGGGTTCGAAGACAACAACATTCACGTTAGTGTATTTCCCAAGTGCGTTTTCAATATTAGTGCGCACCTCTAACCAATCCAATCCGCCTAAACCACAGCCAAGAGGAGGAAGAGCTATGTATTTGACATTCAACTTCTTAATAACTTTTACCAAATCTTGAAGGCCGGACTCAATGTCTTCCATGCGGCTGGCACCTCGCCAGTGTCGTTTGGTTGGGAAGTTTATGACATATTTCGGACCAATCAACGAGCCGGTTTCATGTACAAACATTTTGCCGGGCATCACTTCTTTTTGTTTACAAGCCGTTTCATAAACTTTGAAGTTTTCCGGGAACCGTTTTTTGAACTGTAGGGCAATGCCCCGACCCATGACACCCACACAATTGACTGTATTAACTATTGCATCAGCTTCTTCTTTAAATATATCGCCCGTCTTATATGTAATCATGATCAAATCCTCCTTAATAGTACCAGTCACGGTTAACACTTACTGGTGGTCGGTGGCTCGATGCGTTCAAAGATGCACTTACTTGATGGCATTGCGTCAAGGAATAAACACCGATTGCTTCTACCAGTGACCATGGGAATTGTTCTTCAAGTAAAAATTCCGATTGTTTTTGTTCTCGACAATCTTTCCAGTTTATAGCTGAGACAGAACTCCAATCCACTTGGCTTAATTGTGAGAGGTCAGCATAATCATCAAAATAGAAGGAACCTGCATTGGAGTTTGTAAAAACCCATCTTTTTCCGTTTTGATTAGCCCAATCAGCAGTTTTATAAAGATCTGCCTGCAAATGAACAATCGGTGTCTGACCACCACAATAAGTAATCTCAGGGTGGTTGTTCATATGAAACATGTATAACATGACGGAGCGAGGGCAAAAATAAAATGGTACACAATCACCAACATGGAGATCAGGATAGCTATTCAAGGAATTTGCTAACCTGCGAGCTTTAATCGTTTCCATTCCTATTGTGGTTCCAGATAGTTGCCTGGCCTGTTGAGCTGCATCACTCCATAAACAGCCTTGGGTGATAATCGAACCAAGCCTGTCAATATGAACAATGTGATATATCTTTGGATTCTGGGGTATTAAGTTATTCATCCTTCATCCCTCCGCTTTTATTCTTCAAAGAGATTCCAGTTTTAGCTATTGCCGCAAAAAGCTTCTTGGATTGTTTGCTGAGTTCAATGCGACCGACCTGCCAAGCCTTGATGGTCGACTCTAAACTCTGGCCATCACCATTCGTGCCATTGTGGACGTATAGAGGAATCGATAGATTATGCAAGTTTTCTCTTATCTCTTCAATTTCCACCAAACGTGCTATCTCTTCATGTTTTTCAGGCTCGAAATAAGCGTCCACTAGTCGTTCAAGATTCTTGTCACTCAGGAAGCTGAATGCTCTTTCGCGAGTCACTTCCTTTATACCGTTTACAAACAGAATTTTGTTCTTTCTTTCCTTGGGTTTATTCATACGTAGGATGACAACGCATGATTCCATAGGTGAGTTGTAAAACAGGTTTGGTCCTAGGCCTATGACAGCCTCAATCATGTCGGCCTCAATAACCTTCTTGCGAATATCTTGTTCGGAATCTCGGAACAGAACGCCGTGTGGCCAGAGCATTGCGGCTCTGCCAATTTTTGGATTCAGGCTTTTGATAATATGCTGAAAAAAAGCATAGTCGGCGCAGCCTTGAGGAGGCACTCCTAATTCATTACGTTTGAAAGGATCTGCACTGAATTTGCTTCTGTTCCATTTTTTGATTGAATACGGCGGATTGGCAAATATGACATCAAACTGCTTTAAGTGGTCGTATTCAAGAAACTTCGGTTCCGCGAGGGTATCCCCACGCTGAATATCAAATTCCTCAATGTCATGAAGGAACATGTTCATTCTGGCGATGGCGCTGGTTAGCAGGTTCACTTCTTGTCCGAATAGTTTTACAGTGCGCCATTCTTTGCCATCGCTACGTAAATCCATCACCGCATTGAGAAGCATACCGCCGGTACCGCATGTTGGGTCATACGCGCTTTCTCCGGGCTTCAGCTCCATGACTCTTGTCATGAAGTGAACAACCGTTCTGTTGGTATAAAACTCTGCAGCTGTATGGCCAGAGTCATCAGCGAATTTTTTGATGAGGTATTCATAAGCGGCCCCAAGATCGTCCTGAGTGACTGATGTTATACCCAGTGGAATCTTGCTGAAATGTTCCACCAGAGATGCCAGCAGATGATCTGGAAGCCTTTCCTTGTTCGTCCATTGTGCATCACCGAAAACGCCGTACAGACGCTGGTTGCTTTTTTCAATGGTCCGAAGCGCTTTTTGTATAAAAACACCGATATTGGTAGATGTTTCACGTAGCGTGTCCCAGCGGGCGGATTCTGGAATTATAAATCGATGCTGTTCAGGTAATGCCGCGAACTCTTTGTCTCCATCCGAAAAGGCAAGAGCCTCTTCGTACTCATCCTTGTAGACATCAGACAATCTTTTATAGAAAAGCAATGGAAAGATGTGTTGTTTGTAGTCGGAAGCATCGATTTGCCCCCGCAAAAATTCTGCAGCTCCCCAGAGCATACTTTCAAGTTGTTGTTGCGAAAGACTCATAGTTCAAAACCCTCCCGTTCAAGCAACAGTTCCAGTTCATTTTCCGCAGTCTCAAGTTCAGCCAGCTTGGCTTTAAAGTCCCGGAGTGCTTCTTCAACGGTTATCTTTTCTTCTTCGAGCGGTTTTTGGACGTACCTTGCAATATTCAGGTTGAAATCATTTTCTTTAAGCTCGGCATACTCAACCCAGCGGGTAACACCTTCTTCCTCAAAAGAACTCTGCTTTTGCTTCTCATAGAGCTGATAAATTTTGTCAGCCTGTCCCGTGGTCATTGTGTTTTGAGCACGGCCTTTGGTATAAATTTCCTCTGCATTGATAAAAAGCACCGGCGACTTTGTTTTAGATGATTTTCTCAAAACAAGTATGGAGGCTGGGATACCTGTTCCATAGAATAAATTACCTGCCAGTCCGATCACTGCTTCAATAGCACCCAAATTCAAGAGCTTTTTACGAATTTTCGCTTCTGCACCGGATCTGAATAGAACCCCATGAGGAAGAACAACAGCCATCCGACCACTGCTTTCTTTCATGGAGGTGTACATGTGCATGACCCATGCAAAGTCACCATTAGTTTTAGGTGCCAAACCCAAAGTATGTCTGTTAAAAGGATCCGAAGACCATTTCTCATGCCCCCATTCCTTTAAGCTGAAGGGTGGGTTTGCGATTACGCAATCGAACTGTTCCAGTCGGTCGTAAATCAAAAACTTAGGATCTCTCAGGGTATCCCCACGACGAATCTCAAAATCTTCCATACCGTGGAGGTATAGGTTCATCCGTGCAATTGCTTCCGTGGTCAGGTTCTTTTCCTGTCCTTTTAGTTTTAACAGACGTGGATCGCCATCATGTTCACGCACATGATGAACAGTCTCTAAAAGCATGCCGCCAGTCCCGCAGGCTGGATCATACACTGTTTCGCCAGGCTGAGGGTTCAGCATATTTACCATTAAACGGACAATTGAACGTGGTGTATAAAATTCACCGGCTTTTTTGTTGGCCTTGTCCGCAAATCGTTTGATCAGATACTCATAGGCTCTACCCATATCATCGTCACGAACATGGCCGACACCGAGCTTTATTTTATTGAAATGGTTCAGAAGTTGGAGGAGCAAATGGTCCGGCAGTCGTTCTTTATTGGTCCACGGCGCATCTCCAAAAATCCCATAGAGACGATCATTCCTCTTTTCAATTCCATGAAAAGCCGCTTTAAGCGTTTTGCCGACATCCTTTGTTGTGGTAATTACATCGTTCCAATGGCAACCCTCTGGCACCTCAATTCTGTGTTGCTCTGGTGCTTTTGCCATATCTTCGTCACCGTAATATTCCAAGGCTTCTTCAAATTCTTCACCATAAACGTCACAAACTCGCTTAAAAAAGAGTATTGGAAAGATGTACGTTTTGTAATCGGACGCATCGATAGGGCCTGTAATAATATGTGCTGCTTCCCATAAATGACGTTCAAGGTCATTAAGCGATAGCTTGCTTTTCTTATCATTCATATTCGGTTTTCCATCTCTACGAGTTATTTCCCATCAGTCGTGTCTGATGCTGCACCACCATTGCGGATCCATTCATCTATTTCATCCTTTTTGCATTTCCAGAGTCGTCCCACACGATGGACTGGCATTTTTTTCTTATCGATCCATTTGTAGATCGTATCTCTTGTGATACCCAAGTATTCTGCAATCTCATCTACAGAAAGCCATCGATCTTCCATATCTGTCTCCATCGAGATTTATGCGAACATATTTATGAACTTTACCAAAGCTATGCCGTAATCAATCGTATTAAGCAGTAAAGGATCGGTTAGGATTGTATCATAAACTGTCAAGAGATCAACTTAAAAGCTAGAAAATACTAATATAATGGAAATTTACAGGACAGCGACATTTATTTGGCAGGCGAAGTCCTAATTTGATCTTAATCTCAATCCATTTACACAGCCATCTGCGTCCGTTTGTAGGCCACTTTTACCCCAGGAAAAACCAGTGAATTTCCGGCAGATTCGCTCATAATGACCGAGGCGAAGATGAACTTTGTGAAGTCGCTGCCGGATATACCCAAATCACCGCACTTTTTAAAGCTTCGCCCGTCGGGTCACCATATACAGCGCCAGCGAATGGAACCGCACTTTGTCCTTGTCGGTCGAGGACATATGGACGGTGAAGTAGTAGTCGAACTGCTGGTGGATGCAGCGTTCGGATTGGGTGTAGGTGGACAGATCCTTGAAATAGAAGGTCGGATTGGAATCCATGATCATGCAGTTGAGATCCGAACCGACTTGTTCAATATCTCCGGCACTTATGGATCGACGCCAGAGGCGAACCTTCACGTCTCGTGAAACGACGGATTCTGCTGATAGCAGCACGAAGAATCGATCGAACCAGTCTCCGACTGTGGAGGAGTTCCCTGCCCGACCGGTGACCACAGGAATAACCAATACGGGGTCTGCTACATCCTTCGATTGCCAATAATGTTCACCGGTGCTATTGGCCGTGAAAAACCAATCCGGTGAAACGCCCATGCCTGAGGGGATGGCGGCCGCAGCCGGGATGTTGCGGCAGATTTGAAGGTCGGAGGAAGCGATCTTGTCTTCCTTTCCGGATGAGAGATCACTAATCGCATCGGCATTGGCTTTGACGGTCTGGGTATTCCGGCCTTCTCCGGCGATTTCAGTCAGGGCCACTTCCACGTTTTCCGCCGTGTAGCGCTCTTCCGAATCCACCAAGGCAATGGCCGAGGCGTTATGAGCGCCGTTCGCTTGGCCGATGTGGCCGGTAATGGCGTCGCTGTTGGCCTTGACCGTCTCGTTCGTTCTGCCTGCACCAGCCAGGTTGGCAATGGCTTCGGCGTTTTCTTTCACTGTTTCATTGGTTCGGCCATATCCTGCCAGTTCGGGAACAGATCCGACCGGCGGGCCGACCTGGATGACTTCGGCATACTCGAGTCCACCCTGGGGCATGGTGCCATATGCAAGCAAGATGGAATGTTCAGGCAGGTCCGGGTAGTCGGGATCAACTGCAGGCGTCCCCTGAATGATCACGTATTGCGCTTCGGGTGCCGGGATGGCTTGCTCGTATTGATGCTGGCAGACGATGAGATCCTTGCGGGAATGGATGGGATCTCCGGATGGAACGGAAAGATCGATGGCCTCATCTTCCTCGATGCGAACGCCGTCTGCTGTAAACAGAATGCCCGGTTCGATAGTTCCATTGGTTTGAATCGTGAATCCCTCGTACACACCAGCCGGGATGATGCCCACCAGTTTTCTGTTCAAATCCTCGGAGGATCGAGGGCCGCGATAATCGTGAATGCGTTTCTGGGTCATGATGAGTTCCTTTCTTAAATCGACGGCAGGAAGTCGTCGAGGTTGTCCAAATCAAGGGGTAGAGGTTCGTTGCCAAGTTCCCAATCATTCCAGGTAGCGGGATTGAGTTCGGATACGATGATGGCCCGAGTGTGAGCTGGCTTGAGATCGCAAACGGCCTTGTCGAATACGGTTTGTCGTTGTTCTCCATCCCAGCTGCGCACCTGTACCACGAAATGCGACCATTGGGATTGGTCGGAATGAGGTTGCCATGTGAAGCTGTCGAAACGGTAGAGGTGCCCGTCGGCCTGGTTTTTCACCACTTGGTTATGTATCGGATCCAGGAATATCCAGGCACCGTCTTTCCACATGGCGAGATCATTGGCATGCCCGTAAAACGGTCCCGTGGGTTCGGCATAGTCATCCAGTTCACCTTCGTCCAGCAAAAGCGGCTCGTCCCCCAATTCCCAATCGTCCCAGGTTTGCTCGATTGCGGAAGAGATGACGAAGGCATCTCGTTCACCCGGATCGGAAGGCGGTTCCATCAATCCCATATCCTTGACTCGGTATTCCCAGACAACGACTTCGAAACCGAGAGCGGCCAGGCCATTCTCCATGCCCGGGATCGTCCCGCCTTTTTGTTTGATGATGTAGGCTGCCAAGGCTCGCGTGCGGAGAGAAGCGTCGTCTTCTTGATCGCCCCGAAAGATCTGACGTTGGCGCGCGAGTATATCCAGGTATGCACCGGATGCCGTTTCGATCAGAAATAAAGGGATGATATCAGTCAGGGTAGTCCGGGATTCATCGAGCATGTCTCCCCATATCTCGCAGAAGCATGCCACCAGGGACTCCGCACGATCCTTCTTCTTAAGGAAGGTCGGCAGCAACCACCACAAGTAGTTTGCCAGTTTCTCTAGGGTATCGGCGGGCCTACTCATTGGATGCCGCCTCCATGATAATCATCACCGTTCCCAACTCAGGGAATTCGTGTGGGGAGATGACGACATTTGAGGCCGGCGCG
>CAYTHG010000168.1:0-8177 GCA_964437525.1 uncultured Myxococcales bacterium
GAATTTGAAGGACACGCAAAACTCAAGAGGCTTTTCCTGCCCCAGGATTTCAAGGGCAATCCGCTTTTGAAGTCTTTCTCACAAACACGGGACGGTGAGTGATTATGAGCCGTATCGACTTACAAAAAGACGGCAATTCCCTGCCCACCGATCAGGTGGAATTGCAGATCGGCCCTTCAAAGCCCTCTCTGCAGCATCCCATGAAGTTGACAACCACAATAGATGGCGAACGCATTGTCGGAATGCGCGTCGATCTCGGTTACACACACTCGGGCTTCGAGAAAGCCGCCGAGTCCTTGAGCTATAATGAGTTGCACAAACTCGTTGACGGACTCAATCCGAGCATTGCACCCACACACTCCCTGACATATATAGGCTGTCTGGAAAAGCTTGCAGGCATCGTCCCCGACGAACGCAGCCAGTATGAAAGAATGACACTGCTTGAACTGGCGCGCATCGCCAGCCATACCCATAGCCTCAATTACATCGCCTCGCTTCTTGAAATTCATCCATACAGCAGGGATCTTTCATCCAGATTGAAAATATTGAGGGACAGTCTTGCAGATCATTTTTCTTTCACCGGAATAAGCGACGAAGGATTTGAAATTCTGGAAGACATCCTGATTCTGACGGACGACCTGATAGACATTGCCTACAAATTGACGGCTTCGGGCGGTATTCTGTACAGAAGACTTTGCGGCAAGGGCGCAATCGAGGCCGAGCGGGCACTGGATATGGGCTGGAGCGGGCCTAACCTGCGGGCTTCGGGAATAAATTATGATTTGAGAAAGCACAGCGACTTGTGGGCCTACTACAAAATAGACTTCGATGTCCCCATCCGAAAAAACGGCGACAGCTTCGACCGTTGCAGCATCAGGGTTTCCGAGATGGAGCAATCGCGCTCGATTATCGAGCAGTGCTTAAAGGCTCTTGACAAACTTCCCAAAACAGAAAAAGCCGAAGGCAAGGTGCCGCAGCCAAAGCCGGAATCGCAGGCGTATTTTTCACTGGAAGCGCCGGAAGGCGAACTGGGCTACCTGATAGCCTCGGATAAATCCGACAAGCCGCGCCGTCTGCACATAAGACCGCCCGGCCTGGCGGCAGCCTATGCCCTGTCAAGGGTGCTTCATGACACCAGACTGGAGAACCTGGCGCCTGTTCTGGCATCCTTGAATATCGGCGGCAAAGAATTGGAGCGCTGAAATGTGGCTGGCAACAGAAACCGCAATCAAAGCAATTGGCATCCTCACTCTGGCCTTGTGGCTGTCTGCAAGCGTTGGTGTTATGGATCGTGCTATTGCCAGCAATGCCCCCTTCGGCAAGTCACTAAAAAACCTTCTGCTACAACCCCTGGCAAATTTTTTGAGATCGCTTTTCAAAGAAGATGCCACACCCGAATATGCCATAAAAAAAATGTACAACGCCGGATCTTTCGCCGCCATAGCCGGGCTTCTGCTGGCGCTGGGAGTGATTCCATTCGGCGGTGAAATCGAAATAGCCGGACACATTATCAAGTTGCAGGTGGCGGGACTGGACGCAGGAGTACTGTTCGCGCTGGCTCTGGCTCCCATGGCCTATTACGGTCCGCTTTTAGCCGGGCACGGCTCGGACAGCAAACTGGCGCTGGTGGGCTCCGTCTCGGCTTTGGGACGTCTGATAGGATACAAGATAGCCCTGTTTACGAGCATTTCAGGAATCATAGCCGTATTCGGCACATTCAGACTCGAAGAAATCGCCGCCGCGCAAGTTGGCTCTCTGATGGAATGGGGAATCATCTATCAGCCCTTCGGCTTTCTGATCTTCGCCGCAGCTTTGGTGCTGGGATTGAAATCCATGCCCATGCAAAGTGGCGGCGACTGGCGCAAAGTCCACGACTGGCGCACCGAATACACGGGCGTGAGATTGTCCATGCTTTCCGCTCCCGGATCTTTAGGACTGGTAATCTGGTCCATGCTGGCCGTGACCTTTTATTTCGGGGCATACAACCTGCCCTGGCTGGAATGGTCGAAGCTTGCCGAAATCGTCGGCAACGGCGTCCTGCTGGGCATCCTGCAAATCCTGACATTCACCATCAAAACCGCTATCTGCTGCTGGGCGCTTTTGTACGCCCGCAGACGCATTCACAACCTGACCGACGAAAGTCTGATGTCTTTAGGCTGGAAACTGCTTTTGCCGCTGGCTTTCGTGAACCTTGTTGCAACAGGGCTGATAGTCTTGGGCTTCAATAGCTGATGACAATGGCAGCTAACACTCAACCCATTTGCATAGCATACGACCTGCAACAGTTCCGCTCTCCCAAAGCCGGTATCTATCGCTACGCCATGAATCTCGTTTCAGGAATGCGCAAGCGCTCTGATACCGAGCTGTATTTCGTCGATCCGCACTTGAGCGACAACGCTCTTCCAAAAGAACTGAGCTGGAGCGCCAAAGAGAACAGGCGCACAAACTACGCCCCGCTTGCCAGCTACCAAATCTACCCCTGGCGCAAGAACGATGAGCGCAACATATTGCAACGCACCGCCAACCGCACCTGGAGAACGGGCATGGCAGGGCTGGACAGCGTATTTCACCCCTACCTGATAGAACGCAATCTTTCGCCTAAACCCGATGTCTATCATTATTCCATGAGCTGGACGCCGCGCCTTGAGTCCATAGCGAGCGTGGCCACGGTACACGACCTTTTGCCCTTGACCCATCCTGAATGGTTCAAGGCCGAATGGCTGCCGCAGATCGAGCGCACTTTGAAGTTTTTCGCCCGCCACGCAGACAGGATAATCTGTGTCTCCGAACAGACGCGCCTGGAATTCATCAGGCATTTCAAAGTTGCGCCGGAACGGGTGCGCACCGTCTATCATTGTGCGGCCGATCATTTCTATCCGCAAAAAGACAAACAAGCTCTGGCGGCGTTGCTAGCTTCTCTGGGCATCGAGCGGGACGCAGATTTCATTCTGAGCGTCGGGACGCTGGAACCCCGCAAGAATCTGATCGGACTGATCCGCGCTCTGGAAATCCTCCACAAAAAAGGAAAGCTCGGCAAAACGCAACTTCTGGCAGTGGGTCAAAAAGGCTGGAATTATCACGAGACTTTGCGCGTCATAGAAAACAGCAGCATTGCCGAGCGCATCACGCTGGCGGATTTTATCAGTGACAACGACCTGCGCCTGCTTTACAGCCATGCGGCTTTTTTGGGATTCATGTCGCATTATGAAGGCTTCGGTTCCCCGGCAGTCGAGGCAGCCGCCTGCAAATGCCCGCTGCTTCTCTCAAGCGCTCCGACCCTGCCGGAAATAATGGGTGATGCAGCCCTGTATGCAAATCCCGACAAGCCAGAAGATATAGCAGATAAAGCGGCGCTGCTTTTAGAAGATTCAAAACTGCGGAACGATCTTGCCATACGTGCTCAAAAACACGCCCAGAGCTACAGCTTCGAGCACATGATAGAAGAAACGCTGGCTGTTTATAAAGAATTGGCCTGATCCGGATGCCGAATCAACAACAAAACGCTTAAGCTTCAAAATCCCCAAGGAAATCCTGTAACTCATCGACCACGGCTTTGATCGCTTCAGGACTCGAGTACTCCTGCGAGAGCCCCAGCCTGTAATCGCGTCTGGCGGACTTCTTCTTTTGCTTGGAAGATTTCTGAGAAGGTATCTGCTGATCGCGTGGCAACATGACGATAGTCGTGTCGTCCAGATTCTCATACTTGACCAGCACGCCGCGTTGAATCAGGTATTGCATACCGTTTTTGAAGTTGTTCTTGGAATAGGCCTCGACCTGCTTGATCTCGCCCATCAGCGAAAGCTTTTTGCCTTCTTCCATGACCAGTTCCATAAAGCGGCTCTGGTTCATGCGCTTTTCCATAAGAGCGGGCAGGACTCTTGCCACTACCCAGTAGCTTTCCAAAAAATTCCTGATGGCGGAGGCAAACAGGCTTACGGAGTCTTCAGCATCTTGGCCCAGCTTCATTTTCGAACCCGAATCCACAAGGATTCCGGATGCTGTGAATTGTTCCAGCAAGGTATTGAACTTTTCCTGGAAAGTGGAATCCTGATCGAAAACAAACTCGAAAGAAAACAGCCCGGCTAAAAAACGCGTGCGTTCGCGCAGGTCTTTTTTGGAAACCTCTTTGGAATTGCAGGAAAGAAAAGCCAAGGCCAGCATGGCCGGAGACATGAAGAAGTGAATGATATTGTTCTTGTAGAAATCCAGCGAAAGACGCTTGGATTCATTGATGGTATAAATAGTTTCTTTGCCTATCTGATGAATATTGATATTGCCGTCGCGCTTAAGCATGTTGAGAGTATCACTGACCGCCCAAAGCGGGTTGCTCAATTCTTCGGTGAAGCGGGCGGTGGTATTATCCTTCAGGTATTGCAGGATGAACTCGACTTTTGCCACAAGGTCGCTTTGGGTCACGCCGCGCTTGCCGGTTGACAAAAGCGCCAGCGCAACCAGCGACGAAGCTGTTACCGTGGCAGCCTGATTGATGCGATAGATAATTTCGTCACCGAGACTTTTAACGATCTTGCGGCGCTCGCGTTCATCCACATCGGAGATATCTTCGACCTGCGACTCTATGTAATCCTTGAGAGAGATAGCGTCCCCGGCGTTGAGATACAGGCCGCCGTAGCGCAGTTTGAGCACCTTCCACAAGCTCATCAACTGGCCGGTGGATTCTTTTTTCTTCTCTCCGCCTTCAAGCTCCCTGGAATAGGAGCCCTGCTCTATCAGCTTGGAATAATTGATGGAGATCGGCTGTATCATGATGTCCCGCGAGGGGTTCTGCAAAAAGCCGTCTACGTATATGGACAAAATTCCGAGGCGCGGCAAAAGCAGTTTGCCCGTGCGCGAACGCCCGCCCTCTATAAAAAATTCCTGCGAGTAACGAGCCTCCAGCATGTGGTTCAGATATGTCTTCAAAAGAACCTGATAAAGCCTGTCTCCGCCGAAACTGCGCCTGATGAAAATCGCTCCCATGTGCCTGAAGAAATAGCCCATGGGAAAAAACGAAAGATTCTCTCCGGCAATGATATGCGGCGGGGCCATACGCTGATTGAACATAACTGAACTGAAAATCAGGTAATCTATGTGAGATTTGTGGCTGGGCGTAAAGATGACCGGGTGCTTTTTCAAAAGCTCGCGTATACGCTCGAATCCTTTTTTATCTACCACGATAGGCGAAAAAATACGCCGGAAAACCATGGACATAACCCAGTCGCCAAAGACTATAAAGGAGTAGCGATAGTCAGCCGACATGACCGAGAGTATCTTGGCCGAACGCAATTCTATTTCTTCTATTGAAACCTGTTCTTCGGCTGCCAGCTCGCGCATGACCTTCACTACAGGCGCGGATTTCATTACCGACTCAAGCACCCAGGTGCGCGGTCTGGTCGAAGGCCCGGTGACGGCCACGCGCTCTTCGGTAAAGTATTGAAAAATCTGCCAGCGTAACTCGCGTATTGAATTATCTTTGGGCTGACGGCGCTTGCCTGTGCCCGTGATCCACTCGCTCAAATCAATCGGTTCGCCGTAACGCACGAAAGCCTGACGGTAGTTGCGCAGAAAGATAATCAGCTTTCTTATGCGCCCCGGCTGGTAGGGATTGCCAAAAAATATATCCAGCCACGAACGCTTGACCGAAATCGGTCTTTTAGACCAGATAGTCAATTGCGGTATCAGGAAGATAGGCTCTTCCTGATGGCTTTGAATCTGTAGAAGATTTTCTAAAAGCTCGACTTTGGTAGCAGCTTTGACCGACAGGAACTTGCCACGATGCTGAAGGAAAAACAGGTATTGCGAACTGGCGACATCGCCTGTATTCACAGACGAGCGGCGCACCAAACCCAAGGTCTGAGAAAACCCCTTAATTAAACGCACCATGAAGTTGGGTTCCGAAAAAGCCACGGGCGGCAGATCGTGCTGCTTTAAAAAGTAGTTCAGGATCAGGTAGTCCAGATAACTCCTGTATTGCTGCACATGCACTACCGCGCCTTTTTTGAGGCAGCGACGGGTCGTCTCGACGTTTTTCTTGTAATACTTGATATGCGAAAAAAGCGAGCCGAAGAGCCAGATATAAAAACGGCTCAAAAGCGGCAGGTCGCTGTAGTTCTCAAGGGCGATCCACTTGCTTCTCTTTGATTTTCTTGAAGCGGCCAAAGCGTTTCCTCCAGCTTGAAAATAAAAACCAACAATTGGAATATGCTATCCTGCAAGGCGGATAAGTCAAGCCAAGCCCCCTAATGCCCGGATTTGATGACGCATCCGCTAAATAATACCTGACGCAAAAGGGGGATTTTTTTTGCTTGACAAATCCGAATACCGTAACTATCTTGGTTACAGAAAGGAGGCTGCAACATGGACAGCAGCCGCTACACGGTAGCGATACACATTTTGACTCTTCTGGCATACATGAACAATGAACGCCTGACATCCGATTTCATCGCCGGAAGCGTCAACACCAATCCTGTGGTTATTCGCCGCCTATTGTCTTCGTTGCTGAAAGCCGGTTTTGTTAGCTCGCAGGGCGGTCCTGGCGGAGGCTGGAAACTGTTGCGTTCTCCCGAAGCCATTTCGTTGAAGGACGTATATAGAACAGTGGAAAGCGACAGCTTGTTTTCGATGCACAACAAGGAGCCGAATCCCCTGTGTCCTGTCGGTCGCACAATGCAAAAGATTTTGATTAATCATTTCAAGGAAGCGCAACATGCGCTGGAACAAGATCTCGAACATGTCACCATCGCCAATCTGGTGAATGAAGTGTCAACTTTAACAAGTGGGTAAAATTTTTTGCCCCATTCCGTAACAATATTTGTTACGATACGTGAACTAAGGAGAAAGAAAATGAAAAAAATCATCTTGGCAATCGCGGTAATTTTGATATCCGCCGCAACCTGTTTCGCTCAGCCTGAAACCGGATTTTCTGTGGATAAATTCGACAACTTCTCACTGCATACCTATGCGTCTTTCGATGCGATGGCGGATGTTTCCTTTATAGTCGAAGGTCCCAAGAGCCTTGTAGTCATCGAACCGCAGGCTTTTAAAGAAAAAATGGAAGAATTTGTGGCCTATACGGAAAAGCTCAACAAACCGATTGAGAAAATTCTGGTTTCTTTCCACGCCGCAGGTCTGAAGGTTTACAAAAAAGAACGCAAAGCCATTACCAAACCCATGGCCGAGTTTATCAAATCGGATGCTGCAAAGGGAATGCTTGCATTCTTCGACAAAGCTTTCAAAGGAGCGATGGACACGCAAATCGTTGAGTTCGACGAGCATCTCGATGCTTCCACCAGCTTCACAGTAGATGGCGTAATTTACACACTCGAACCGACTTCCTTGCCGGGAATGCCAGGTGTGAACATCGCAATAGGCAATAAAGTTTATTATCAGCACTATGCTCCGGCAAAAGGATTTCACGCTTCAAAGAATCAAATCGCTAGCAAAGCCGCTATTGACGGAGCACTGAGCGACGCGCTCAAAGCGGAGAAAGCGGGATATACCATGCTGCTGGGTTCGCATGGCTACGGAAAGGCCAGTGTCGAAGATCTGAAATTCCAGATCGAATATCTGAAAACCATGAAAAAGATCACCTCCAATGCAAAAACCGCAAAAGAATTCACTGAACAGATGAAGAAAGCATACCCCGACTGCAAGGGTGACGAAGACTTGAAAGCGATTGCGGCCAATCTATACAAGTAATTAGCCTGAGTCATTGACCGGAGAAAACCGATAAGCGGTGTTTAAAGAAAAGCCAGTAAGCTCATTCTCAAGTTAAATAAAAGCGACTCTTGATTAAATCGACCTCGGGGAGAAATGAATATCTCCCCGAGGTTAGAGAATTCATTTCAATGCTTGTGAAAACCGCCCTATATGAATATCCTGATAAGCCGATTACAGGAGAGATTCATGCAGGAAGTGAAAGTCCGGGTACTGCCCGGTAACATAGTAAACAGGATAGCCGCCGGAGAGGTGGTCGAGCGCCCGGCCTCGGTGGTTAAGGAGCTGGTCGAGAACTCGCTCGATGCGGGCGCGCGTTCGATTTCCGTGGAAGTCGAGGAGTCGGGCCGCAAGCTGATACGCATCCGCGACGATGGCATCGGCATGGACAAACAAAACCTGCTGTTAGCCATCGAACGCCACGCCACCAGCAAGATAAGAGGCGATGAAGATCTGTTTTCCAT
>CAYTHG010000169.1:0-8175 GCA_964437525.1 uncultured Myxococcales bacterium
GGTCCAGGATACCCCCCATCCCCGGCAAGGTCTGCCCGGAGTCTTTCCTTCCGGGGATGGGGGGTATCCTGGTCCTACTTGACAGTCATTTCATCAAGCCCGCCGCAAACGGTGCTGGAGTGGATGTTTACATCTCGACCAGTTCCGCCGGTGGCGGTTTACAGATGATGGTGGCGGGGGTTGTCAGAAAGATGACCGCCGAGTCTGCCGAACGTGCCGCGCTCGGGGCCGGTTCCATCGTGATGGATACCATCGCCTCAAACGACAAGCGCCTGCCGCATCAGCAGATACAGCGCATCAGACAATTACGACCCGATATGATATTGCTTTCCGGCGGCATAGATGGCGGCGCGACTACGCATGTGGTCGAGCTTGCCGAACTGGTGGCCGCTGCCGATCCCAAGCCCCGCTTGGGTTCAGGCTACAAGCTGCCCGTTATCTACGCCGGGAACAAAGAGGTTCAGAAAGAAGTCGAAAGTCTCTTGAGCGAAAAGACCGATCTCGACATAGTGCCCAACCTGCGGCCTGTGCTGGAATCGGAAAATCTCGGTCCGGCCCGCGACAAGATCCACGATCTTTTTATGGAACACGTCATGCAGCAGGCTCCCGGCTACAAAAAGCTAATGGCCTTGACTGACGTGCCTATTATGCCGACACCCGGCGCTGTCGGTTTGATTATTCAAGCCATAGCCAAGCAGAAAGACATCAACGTGGTCGGCGTCGATATAGGTGGTGCGACCACAGATGTTTTCTCGGTGTTTAACGAAGTATTCAACAGGACGGTTTCGGCCAACTTGGGCATGAGCTATTCTGTTTCAAACGTAGTCAAAGAGGCCGGGCTTGCCAATGTCCTGCGCTGGGTGCCGTTTCAGATTGACGAGCGCCCCTTGAGAAACGCTGTCAAAAACAAGATGATTCGCCCCACGACTATCCCGCAGTCCATGGAGGACTTGATTATCGAGCAGGCCATAGCCAAGGAAGCTTTGCGGCTGGCCTTCATTCAGCACAAAGATTTCGCCACCACGCTTAAAGGCGTGCAGCAGGCCCGCACCATTGCCGATGCTTTCGAGCAGGAGTCGGGCGGAGCTACCATCGTCGATATGATGGAGCTGGATTTGCTGGTCGGTTCCGGCGGCGTTCTGTCTCATGCTCCTTCGCGTAACCAGACCGCCATGATGTTGCTCGATGCCTTCATGCCGGAAGGCTTTACCACGTTGGCGGTGGACTCTATCTTCATGATGCCGCACTTAGGCGTTTTGACTGAGCTTCATCCAAAGGCTGCTACGGAAGTTTTCGACAAGGACTGCATGATATACCTCGGTGATTGCATCTGTCCGGTCGGTACGGCCAAGCCGGGCAAGCCTGTCATGAACATCGTCATTACAAAATCCGATGGTGAGCGCATAGAGCGTGATATGAGTTTTGGAGAGTTGATCTTGATACCTTTGGGAATGGATGAGACCGTTCAGGTCATCTGCCATCCGACGCGCAATTTCGATCTCGGCGCAGGGCGCGGCAAGCGCATAGAAAAAAAGGTGCGCGGCGGTGTGGTCGGCTTGCTGCTTGACTGCCGTGGGCGTGGACTTGATCTGCCGCAGACCGCAGCAGAGCGCGCCGAGCGTCTGGCCGCCTGGATGATCGAAGTGGGTGCCTACCCGCAGGAGGCATTGGAGACACTGTCCTTGAGTCATGCAGCAAATCCCGAAAGGACGGCATAATGGCGCACTCATATACACCGGGACTTAAAGTAAGCGAATACGATATCGTCCGAAGAAAACGCATCTTGCCGATAAAAGGCGAAGTAACTGTAAAAGCAGGCGATTCGGTCGAGCCTGATACCGTAGTTGCCCGAACCGAATTGCCGGGCGATGTCTATCCCGTCAATGTCGCCAATACTTTAGGGCTGGGAGCCAAAGAAGTCTTGGCCGCCATGCAGAAAAAGGTCGGTGAGTATGTCGAGCAAGGTGCAGTCCTGGCGCGGGCCTCGTCATTCTTCGGATTGTTCAAGTCTTCTGTCGATTCGCCCATCAGCGGAACAGTTGAAAGCATTTCCTCCATAACCGGGCAGGTTATCCTGCGCGGCGCGCCCTTGCCGGTCGAGGTCAAGGCTTATATCAAGGGCAGGGTCAAAGGAGTATTCCCGGAAGAGGGCGTAGAAGTCGAAACTCCGGCGACATTTATTCAGGGGATTTTCGGTGTGGGCGGCGAGACCGATGGCGAATTGTGCATACTTACAGACGATTCGTCGCAAAAACTCGAAGCCGAGTTGATCTTGCCCGAGCACAAGGGCAAGGTGATAGTCGGCGGTAGCATGGTCACGGCTGAATCCCTTAAAAAAGCGGTCGAAGTGGGAGTGTTGGGAATCGTTGCCGGCGGCATAGACGACCGCGATCTGCGCGATTTTCTGGGATACGACTTGGGAGTTGCTATTACTGGCTCTGAAGAGCTGGGAATCTCGCTGATGGTCACTGAAGGCTTCGGCGAAATCAAAATGGCCGACAAGACCTTCGGCTTTTTAAAGAAGAACGCAGGTAAAAAGGTATCCATGAACGGCGCCACGCAGGTCAGGGCCGGGGTCATAAGGCCCGAATTGGTCATTCCCTGTCCCGAGCGCAGCGACGATGGCGCGCTTTTGGCCGAAGCTCCGGTGATCGAGCCGGGCGGCCTGATCCGCTGTATCCGTACTCCATATTTCGGCCAGATAGGTCGCGTGACCGCCCTGCCTTCGGCATTGCGCATGATGGAGTCGGGGACGATGGTCAGAGTGCTGGAAGTGGAATTCGAAGACGGAGAAAAAGCCGTCCTGCCCCGCGCCAATGTCGAGAGAATAGAAGGAGTCTAGGGGCTCTTTTCCTCATTCATCATCCCGCGTTCATTATTCAATGTAGTGGCAGCCGTTTATAGCTCTTCTCACTACCCATTCGTCACCCGCCATTCGCTCCTCAAGCAAGTGCGATATTGCCTTTAAGCCTGTCTCGTGATAAATGTACTGGGCTGTTTTAACAATTTTTGACAAATGGGTTTTTCAACGTGTGGAAAAAGTACATACTGCCTGTAATTGTAGGCATAAGCATAGTTTATTCGCTGGTGCAGGTTCTAAAGCCTCTTCCCGAGCCGATTTCGGATGAAACCTGGGATGCGGTGGAGAAAATCGTGGAAGCCGACGCCTGGGCCTCGGAGCCGGTGATTGTGCATCCGGTCTGGGAAAACTCCGCCTATCAGCGTTTCAAAAAACATCAGCTCTACATGGGCAAGCCCACCAACGAAGGTATCTACAATTACCCGCGCGTTTGGATGGTTATTGCTCGTGGAGCAGGCGACACCGATTACCTTGAGCAGCGCTTCATGCAGGTTTTCGAGCAGCAGGTCGGCGAGGTGGTCGTCAAGCGTTATGAGAAGCCGGAAGTGGAGGGGATACTGTTCGAGTTTTTCTCCAATATCTCCAAAGCCGAAGTTCGCCTGACAAATAAAAAAGGTCAAGTACGCCCCTGCAAAACCTTCCGCAATCTGCGCTGGTTCTGTCCCATTCGCGACTGGAACAACGTTGGGCAGGCCACGGTTCAGGTGCGCAACAAGTGGGAAACCGGCATCTGGATGCACCCGATAAAAGATTGGGTTACAGAGGCTGCATATAAAAATGTCCCCATGGGCAAGCGCATCAAGGGTGAATTCGCTCTGGCCGATCCTGCAATCAAAAAACTTCCCAACGGTGCCAAGGTCAATTTCAGAATTCTGATTGACGGCAAAGAAGTCGGTAAGTATTCCACTCGCAATCGAAACGGCTGGCAGCCTTTCCAGATCGACACATCAAAGATGGAAGGCAAAACCGCCACGGTGACTTTTCAGGCCGATACAAAGCGTGACGGTATGAGGCACTTCTGCTGGCGGGCGCAGGTCAGAGCGGATGTTCCTGAGAAGAAAAAGACGAGATCCGGTAAGTCGATGAAGCCCGCTAAAGACAGCGACAAGGAGTAACGGCGATGAACCGCAAGATTGAGAACAAGGGCTTTTGGTCGAGCAAGCTGACATACTTCTTATTCGGCTTGCTGATAATTGGCGGATATTTTGCCGTACTTGTCGCAACTGTAGACGACATGGGCCTGACCGACGACGACGATTTTTATGTCCCCGCAGGAATCAGCCAGGCCGATCAATTGGAACGTATGATACGCGGAGCCTTCAAGGGCGATTTCTCGCAGTGGGACAGACACAAAATAGCTCACAGCTTTCGAGTAGAACACAGACATCCTGGCGTTGCCAAGAGCATGATGGGCTTGACCTATCTGGTTTTCCATCGTCTTTTGGGCTGGTACGATAAGATGGATGCCTCGCACCTTGGAATTGCGTTTTTTGCAATCTGGATAGCCTATATGCTTTTCCGCATGGGGTGGGAGATCTACGGCCCGCGCGCCGGAATATTCGCGGCGCTGGCCTGGATATTGTTGCCGCGCACCTTCTTTCATTCACATGTCGGAACTCTGGATGTGGCGGTGACCGCTACTTATCTGGGGATAATTTATTCTTGCTGGCGAGCCGAGCGCGGGCACTGGATCTATATTCCATTGACCGGCATCATGTACGGCGTTGCCATGGCCACCAAGCTTAACGCGCCTTTCGCCATCGCGCCCTTAATACTCTACTGGGCCTATCGTTACAGGCAGGTGCGAGTATTGAAGAACCTGGCGCCCGTGCCTGTTAAGCGCATCGTCATGATGATTGTTTCCATGGGCATTTTGTCGCTGCCGGTTTTCTTTTTGCTGTGGCCGTGGATCTGGGTCGATACCATAGACCGCTTCTGGGAGTTTGTCCTGTTCCACATGCACCACTACGGCATACTGCTTTTGTATCTGGGCGATATCTACAACAATCCCTTCGCACCCTGGCACGAGCCTTTTGTATACACCGCAGTGACGACTCCGCTGGTCGTGCTGGTTTTGGGCTTGGCCGGATTCTTCATGTCATTCAAGGTCTTGAGATGGTCCAACCTCAAGTCTTTCCCCAACTGGATAAGCAAACGTCAGGACATGTCGCTGCTGTTCGCCATTAACGCCTTTATCTGCATAGGCGTGGTGGCATTTCCGGACAATCCCAAGTACGGCGGCGTAAAGCTGTGGCAACCCATGTTCCCTTTCCTCGTGCTGCTGGCGGCCTGGGCGCTTGATATCTGCATAGAGCATTTGTCAGACATTGCAAAGCTTAAGGGCAAGCTCAAGCAACTGGTCGGCGGCGCTTTGACGCTTTTGTGTCTGCTGCCGGGATTTTTTGGGCTGTTGAACAACTACCCGGATCTCTTGACATACTACAACGAGCTGGCCGGGAACACGCAAGGCGGCGCGGAGATGGGTATGGAGCGCCAGTACTACGATCAGTGCTACAAGTCTTACATCCATTTCTGGAACGAGCAGAAGCAGTGGAAAAACATCAAAATCAGTTACGAACCCAACCAGAGGGAATACCAGCGCACCTACCCGTGGTACAAGCGCTTAGATAAGCTGCGGCGCGATGTGACCTTTGTAAAGCCCGACCGCGCCCGCTTCTTGATTCTCACTCACGAAAGACGCTGGCCGCGCTATCCTTCGCTCTTGCAGGAATACCGGCTCGAAAAGGAAATCTACACGCACAAGATAAACGGCGTACCCATGTACACCGTCTACGACCTCAAGCCGGAAGAGGACAGGAAAAAGCCAGCCAAAGCCGCGAAGAAAAGACCCGGCAAAAAACGCGAGGTCAGGCGCGAAGATGAGCGCGTGCAAAATCCTGTAGAAAAGCAGAACAAGCAGCTCATAAAAATCATAAAGACACCGTAATCCTGTAGGATGGGCAATTGCTTTGCCCATCTGTTTTTGTTGTGTTAGAGCAGGCATCCTTGTCTGCTCCTGAATATTTCTTTCTTTTATATCTTACAGACAAGAAACATGTGGAGCAGGCTGGGAAGCTATGCTCCAACGGGTGATACTAATTAGGAATTGTCGGGTAACAGGTTTCCCGAGTTGCGGGGCTCCGTGTGATTTATGTGTTTTGCAACTTCCTGTCTTGACATGTCATACTAAGTTGGATAACGTTAAAACAGTGGTATGTGACGTCAATTCCTTTACATCCAGTTGTTTCAGTCGATTTTGTAAATGGCACTGAGTCTTGTTGCCGGGGGCTGTAACGCGGAGGGCTTTAGCATGAGGCGGAAAATATTCTGGGTGGTGCTGCTTCTTTTGTCTGTAGCGGTGTTTGTTGCCTGTTCCGATGACGCTCAGAACTCGGAAGCAAACGGCGATAGGGATATCGAGACTCAAGCCGATGGCGACAGCGATCTGGACAAAGACGACGATGTGGACAAAGACCTTGCGGACCTTGATCGAGAGACGGACGGCTCAGGATCTGATGCAGCGGAGGCGAGTGAGGATAAAGAGCAAGCCGCCGATGGTGATGACGAGTGTGATGTAGATTTTGACATCGATGTGGACTCAGAGTCTGAATTAGACAAGATTGATACCGAGCCCGAACCGGAATTGGAGATCGAAACCGAACCCGAGCCTGAAATCGAACAAGGCCCGGCTTATGATGTCCATATAGAAGAATTTCCCTTTGAGGGGACGACGATAGTTCCCTGCTCAGATACGCTAAACAAAGCGGAACCTCGCGGTGTGTGGGGAGACGAAGCGGGGCGAATCTATTTCGCCGGTGCCAGCGATTCCGCAAATGAAGTTGCGCCATTCTGGATTTACTATAGCAATATGGGTACATTTGTCTGTGATCCGAACGTGACCGAATCTCTGCTGGATGTGAAGGGGCGCATGGTAGAAGGCGAACCGGAAGTTTGGGTGGAGACTGCAAACAGAGTAGGGCGCCTGTACCAGGGAAGTTGGGAGTTTTATGATATACCTGCTGCCGATCCGGTCGCAACGCAAGGCCTTATATTGCTGCGCGACGGCATTGATGTCAGCGCCGCAGGTAAGGTGGCGGTCTGGGGCGATTGGGGCTTGAGGTTTTACAATCCGGCCACGCAGGTTTGGACGCAGCTTGGTTTCTGCCTCGATAGCGAAAGCATTAGCCCAATGCGCAACGGCTATTGGATAGACGAAAAATTTTACATGCCCGCCGGCTGCGATCTTTACGAAATAGATCCTGCCAATCCCGCCTGCAATGTGCTTGCAAGTCTGTCTGAATGCGACAATTCTGTGGGAGAATTTTTGCAGGCCGCCGGAACTGTTGATGGCGAATTGTGGCTGGCTGGTATGTCGATTTCAAGCAGCGCCTCCGGTTTCGGTATGGAAGAAATCTTTACGATAGACGTCGATGGTGATGCGGGGCTTGTTCCTTTGGGGCTCGATGCCGGTAAGTGCGCCGACATCTGGAATACGATCAGCCGTCCGTGCATGGGTAGCGTTATAGATAGCAGTGTCACCCTGTTACCGGGGAGCGCGGGAACTCCGGCGCTGTTGAAAGTGTTGCAAGTGTCTGAGTGTATGCCCTTTTGCAATGCCGACTACAGGATGAACATCCCCGTTTCCGTAGACAATATAAGCTGCTTTTTGTCGGACAGGTTCGCTTTCTTGTCGGCTCAGGAAAGCAATCAATGCGGATTCAACATGTCTGTGCTTACGTCCCCATCCCGGATGTGGCGCTCGTCTGGTAATGGAGGCTGGATTGTTCAGAAAGGCGTGCCAAAATGGGGAGTGTACGCTAGCGGCAATATCCCGCGAATCGTGCACATCGGATGGAATGAACCTTTAGAATAGCAAGCCATGCTGAATTTGAGTTGTCTGGCGGAAGACCTGTAATATGGAGGGCTTTAGTATGAGGCAGGTCGGATAAATTCTTTATCCGACACTCATCAGGAGTTGTAGGGCAAATTCTTTACACAACAATGCTCTGAGAAGGGTTAGCCATTTGCCATTTGTCACTCCTCACTCGACAAGCATCCGCGTTTCAAACTTGACAAAGAGTCAGCCCACATACAAGATTATTACAACCAGTTCAAAATGCTATCAACACATACCAAGACTGAGAAACACTGATAGCCAGTAAAATAGTTAAGGAAGCAATGTTGTATTCGAAGATTACAGGCACTCTACTGCTTCTCATGACAATATTGCCTCATTCGGCCTGGGCTATGACCCTGACCGAATCTAAAAGCGGTGAAAGTCGTTTGATGCTCAACGGTTACATTAAACCGCTTTT
>CAYTHG010000170.1:0-8112 GCA_964437525.1 uncultured Myxococcales bacterium
CGATGCCAGTTACATCAACAAACTGGCCTCGGAAAACTGGGACATGCCTGTAGTCGTCACCACCAATGTCCAACTCTTCGAATCGCTGTTTGCCTACAAGCCATCGAAATGCAGGAAGCTTCACAACATCGCCAACAGCGTTATCATAATCGACGAAGTCCAGATGCTTTCACCCGATTATCTGCAACCGACCTTGCGAGCCATGAAGGAATTGGTCGAATCGTTCGGCTGTACAATTGTTTTATGTACTGCCACACAACCTGCCCTTAATCGTTCTACAGATTTCGATATCGGCCTGGAAAACGTACGGGAGATTATAGCTCAACCTAGACGCTTATATGAAAAGCTGCGACGAGTCGGAGTGACGGAGATTGAAGAAGCGTTTAATATCGAAGCGCTTGCCGACAGATTGACCGAACATGAGCAGGTCTTGTGCATCGTCAACACGAGGCGCGATGCCTACGAGCTTTATGATGAAATCGATAACCGGGAAGGCTTGTATCACCTGAGCACCTTCATGTGTGCGGCTCACAGAAGCTCTGTCATAAAAGAAATTCATCAAAGGCTGGAACAGGGCAAGCTATGCCGGGTAATCAGCACGCAGTTGATAGAAGCCGGTGTGGATATCGATTTCCCGGTTGTGTACAGAGCCGAGGCCGGAATAGATTCCATCGCCCAAGCAGCAGGTAGATGTAACCGCGAAGGCAGGATCGAAAACGGTGGCAAAGCATTCGTTTTCAGACTTAAAGACAGGCGGCCACCGGCGGGCATACTGCGTCAGAGCGCGGATGAAGGCCATAAAGCTATCAGACTGCACTCCGATAACATTCTTTCGCTTGACGCCGTCACTTCATACTTCGAAGCGTTTTACTGGAAAAGATCAAACGCCAACAAGCTCGATAAAAAGAATATCATTAAAAAAGCCAACGAGGATTATTACCCCAAGCTGAATTTCCCTTTCAGAGACATGGCAAGGGATTATTGCCTGATTGACAACAACAGCTACAGCGTCGTCGTCCCCTGGGGGGAAAGGCAAGGCCTTTGTCGCGAGTTGAAAGAAAGCCCGACCCCGGATCGCTACATGCTGCGGCGCTTGCAGCGTTATGTAGTTCAGGTGCGTAAAGAAGTACTGGCGGAACTTCTTTCTTTCGGTTCCGTGCTTGATGTTTACGGAGACAAGTCAGTCTTCCTGCTTTTGAACGAGGAACTTTATGACTCACAAACGGGTTTGAATACCAGAGAAAATCTTGAATATGATGCGGCTGCATTGATCGTATAGTCGCTACTTTGCTACATGAAAGGAGGATTCATGGGCTATGGAATCAAACTGAGAGTCTGGGGCGAACGAGCCTGCTTCACTCGCCCAGAAATGAAGGTGGAAAGGGTTAGCTACGACGTAATGACACCTTCCGCCGCCAGGGGCGTACTGGAAGCGATTTACTGGAAGCCGTCGATTCGCTGGGTGATCGACAGGATACACGTAATCAAGCCGGTCAAGTTCGAGAACATCCGGCGGAACGAGGTTGCCTCGAAAATTCCTAAAAGCAAAATCACCGCCGCAATGCAAGATCCGAGCAAGTCTCTTTGTCTGTTCATAGAAGATGACCGCCAACAGCGTGCCGCAATGGTTCTACGGGGCGTAGAGTATCTTATCGAAGCTCATTTCGAGGCAATGGACAAAGATGGCGAGAATGTTGGCAAACACCTCGATACTTTCAACCGCCGCGCCCGATCCGGCCAATGCTTCAACCAGCCGTATCTGGGCTGCCGCGAGTTTTCAGCCTTCTTCGAACTTGTCGAGGGTGAACATCCCAAGGCCGCGATCGAAGAAGATCGCGACCTGGGCTGGATGCTCTTCGATATGAACTTCGGTCCCAAAGACAAAAAGGGAGTCCGCGAAATATCGCCGATGTTTTTCCACGCCCGCATGAAAAACGGCTGTATCGACGTACCACCTCCGGACAGCGAGGAGGTCAGGCAGTGATTATTCAGGAACTTGCGCGGTATTACGAAAAACTGAAAAAGGACGGGATTGGAATCCCTGAAATGGGGTATTGCAGCACAGGAATCAGCTTCGCTCTGGTAATTGATTCCCATGGTAATGCGATACAGATAGACGATATTCGGAACAACGACAGCAAAAAGCCGTTTCCGCAGATGATGGAGGTTCCATACAATGGAGTTAGAACATCAGGAATAAAACCCGCGTTTCTTTGGGATAAAGCCGAGTATGTATTCGGAATTTCTCCCAAAGACAAGAGCGAGATCGAAAACAAAGACGATATAGCCTGGAAATTGGACGGCAAGGGTAGAAAAAAATTCGACAGTTTCAGAGAATGCCATTCCGCGATAGCGGAAGAAACCGAAGATGAAGACCTGAAGTCTCTTGCGCGTTTTCTTGAAAGCTGGGCTCCCGAGAAATTTTCATCGCTCAGCGGAGTGTCCAACGATGTAGTCACAGGGAATATTGTCTTTCAGATACTCGGTCGTAATCAGTATCTTCATGATAAGCCGAGCATGAGAAATTACTGGATTGAGCAACAAGCGGACAGATCAGCCGCCTTGGCTACCTGTCTAGTCTCCGGCCAAGACGACGAAGTGATGAAAGTTCATGCCGGAATCAAGAATATTCCCGGAGCACAATCGTCAGGAGCACCTCTAATATCCTTTAACAAGGATTCGTTTTGTTCGTATGGAAAATCTAAAAACGACCAGGGTGAGAACGCTCCGATAGGGAAGCAGACCGCTTTCGCTTACGCCACTGTGCTTAATTATTTGCTGGCACGTGAATCCAGACAAAAAATCCGGATTGCCGATAGCACTGCCGTTTTTTGGGCTGAGAGAGAATCCAGAGCCGAAGCGTTTCTGGGAGGCTTGCTCGAACCACCAAAGGGAGACGGATTCTCCAAGGAAGTTCAGGTTTACCTTGAAAGCATCCGCAAAGGCTCGATGCCCAAGGAACTTGATGGCAAGCAGCGATTCTACATTCTCGGCCTGTCGCCGAACGCTGCGAGACTTTCTGTCAGGTTCTGGTACGTCAATACGGTGGAGGAAATCTCGCGCCGCATAGTGCGGCACTTCGAACAACTCGAAATCGTCAGGCAATCTGAAAAGCAACACCTTTATCCGGGTATCTGGTCTTTGCTGGTCGAGACTGCCTGTCAGCACAAGTCCGAAAACATCCCGCCGAATCTTGCCGGGCCGCTCATGATGGCGATTCTCAAGGGAACTCCTTATCCCGCCTCGTTGCTCAGTATCCTGATAGAACGCCTGCGCGTGGAAAAGAATCCGAACTATTACAAATGCGCGCTTATCAAAGCGATCCTTATCCGAAACTATCGAAAGGAGGTCGGCATGTCGCTGGACAAAGAAAGAACCGATTTGGCCTATGTAACAGGTAGATTGTTTGCCTTGCTTGAAAAAATCCAGGAGGAGAGCGCGGGCGGCAAGCTTAATGCGACCATTAAAGACAAATATTTTGCTTCGGCCTCTACACATCCGAAGATGATCTTCCCCTTGCTTATCCGTCTGAGTCAGAACCATCAAAAGAAACTAAAATCCGAGAAGCCCGGTCTAGCTGTAAATCGCCAGAAGGAAATTCAGGCCATCATGGGAAAAATCGATTCCTTCCCATCGTATCTGAAGCTAGAAGATCAAGGGCTTTTTGCAATCGGTTATTACCACCAGTATCAGAATTTCTTCATAAAACGAGAAACGGAAACCATAGAAACAAACGACGAGAACCAGGAATAGAAAGAACAGGAGAAAACAATGAGCGCTATTAACAATCGTTTCGAGTTTGTGTATCTGTTCGACGTAGAAAACGGCAATCCCAACGGCGACCCTGATGCAGGCAACTTGCCGCGCATAGACCCGGAAACCTCACACGGCCTGGTTACGGACGTTTGCCTCAAAAGGAAAATCAGGAACTACGTAGAGATAATCAAGCAGGATCAGGCTCCTTACTTGATTTATGTCAAAGAAAAGGCTGTTTTAACCAACCAGCAGAAAAAAGCTTATATAGGACTTGATGAAGAAGGCAACAAGAAACCTACTGTTGAAGATGCACAAATATGGATGAATAAAAACTTCTTCGACGTTCGCACATTCGGGGCGGTAATGTCGCTGAAGGAATACAATTGCGGGCAGGTTCGCGGGCCTGTACAGATCAACTTTGCCAAAAGTATAGATCCTATTGTTCCCAATGAAATAACCATCACAAGAATGGCAGTGGCAACAGAGGCAGAGTCAAAAAAACAGGATGGGGGAAACAGAACCATGGGCCGCAAGTCCATCGTCCCTTACGGACTGTACCGCGCCGAGGGTTACGTTTCGGCCTCTTATGCCGAAAAGACGGGGTTCTCGGATGAAGACATCGAAATACTCTGGGAATCTCTCCTCAACATGTTCGACCACGATCACTCAGCCGCACGCGGAAAGATGAACGCCCGCAAGTTGATCGTTTTCAAACATTCCAACAAACTGGGCAACGCTCCCGCGCACAAACTGTTCGATCTCGTAAGCGTGACAAGGAAAGACACCGACAAACCAACGCGCGCCTTCTCCGATTACGCAATCGAAATAGACAAAGACAGTATCCCGGAAAAGGTGGAGCTTATAGAAAAGCTGTAATGTATGGTGAGGACAATCTGGTAATGATATCGGCGCTACAGCATCTGGCGTTCTGTGAACGCCAGTGCGCGCTGATTCACGTAGAGCAGCAATGGGCCGAGAACAGGCTGACGGTTCTGGGCGAGTTGCTGCATGAAAAAGTTCATTCGGCCATACCGGAATCTAGAGGCGACCTCCGCATTGCTCGAACGCTGAAACTTGTTTCATACAGGCTCGGTCTGGTTGGGCAGGCGGATGCGGTCGAGTTTCATAGATCGGACAAAGATGCAACGGGTGTCACTCTCAAAGGGATCGAAGGCAAATGGATTCCATTCCCGATCGAATACAAAAAAGGTAAGCCGAAGAAAGGCAGGGAGGACGAAATCCAATTGTGCGCCCAAGCCCTTTGCCTGGAGGAACAACTTGGCATATCTATTTACGAAGGAGCTTTATTCTATGGGGAAAAACGCAGGAGACATTCCGTAATCTTCAACGAGTCGTTGCGTGCCGAGACAGAAGACACGGCAGTAAGACTGCACGCTCTTGTTGAATCGGGGAAAACGCCTCCCGCAGTCTATGGCCCGAAATGCGACAACTGCTCCCTTTATTCCATTTGCAATCCCAAGCTGGCTTCATTTGCGACACGAAGAGGATACGAGCGGATGCTTTTTGCGGAGGATAAATGAAAAAACTGCTCAATACACTTTTTGTCACCACGGATGGCGCTTATATCCGCAAGATGCGAGAAACTCTAGCAGTCGAAATTGAAAAGAAGACTGCATTGCGCCTACCGTTGGTGTCGTTGTCCAATATCTATTGTTTCGGACGAGTCAACATGAGCCCTGCATTGATGAGCCATTGTTCGGAACTTGGAATAGGTATTGCGTTTTTCAATTCTTATGGCCGTTTTCAAGCAAGAATTCAAGGTCCGAAAAGCGGAAATGTCCTTTTACGCCGCGAGCAATACAGGCAGGCGGACGATTTGAGCAAGTCGGGAGATATCGCCCGCTACATAATCGGCGCGAAAATAGCGAACAGTCGCTCCGTCCTGCAAAGAGCAGCAAGAAACAGCAGCGATGACAATTCTGCGGAAGCCATCAAAGATGCTGTGAATAAATTATCTTCATGCCTGAGACATGTGGCGCGAGATGAAGTGCTGGATTCACTGAGAGGCATAGAGGGAGAAGCAGCAAGATGTTATTTCGACGTATTCGATCACCTTATAGTGAAGCAGAAAGACACTTTCACGTTTGAGGGCAGAAACCGGCGACCTCCGAGAGATCCTGTCAACGCAATGTTGTCTTTTGCCTACTCGATAATGCTACAGGATTGTGTCTCGGCTCTTGAAGGAGTTGGTCTAGACCCGTATGTAGGTTTTTTGCATCGGGATCGTCCCGGTCGGCAAAGTCTGGCTCTTGATATGCAGGAAGAATTCAGAGCTTTTGTAGCAGATCGCCTTGTTCTGTCCATGATAAATCTACAACAGTTGAAAGCTGATAACTTCAAGGTGTCAGAGAATGGAGCTGTATTGTTGGGAGACAAGTTAATTAAAGAGATGCTGGCAGAGTATCAAAAGCGCAAACAAAAAGAGATTCAGCATCCGGTAATCAAGGAGAAAGTCAAAATAGGTCTGCTCTTTCATGTTCAGGCGATGTTGCTTGCACGGTATCTCAGGGGAGACCTCGATTATTACCCGGCCTACCTATGGAGATAAATTATGCTGGTCGTAGTCACTTACGATGTCTCGACAAAAACGAGAGAAGGCAGAAAACGCTTGAGAAAGATTTCCGAACATTGTTCCGACTGGGGCAGGCGTGTACAGTTCTCGGTCTTCGAACTCCATGTCGACCCAGGCCAATGGGAAAAATTGAAACACAACTTGCTTGAGGAATTCAATGTGAAAGAAGATTCGTTGAGGTTCTATTATCTCGGCTCCAACTGGGAACGAAAGGTTGAGCGTCACGGGGTAAAAAAGAACCTTGATATAGATGAGTTCCACGTGATTTAATACTTCGCTGACCAGTAGTATGCATGGAATCTCCGGCAGGTCGGCGGGGGTCAGTAAGCTATTATAATCATAGCGGAAATTAGTCGAACAAAACAAGCTCAGACAGGTAGTAAGTTGATTTTTAGAATGGTTTTCAGAGCTTGGCGAAACAGATGATTTTTTCTGTATATTTACAACTGTTTATAGAGATAGCGTCGCCCCCCGTGCGGGGGCGTGGATTGAAACAAGAGGAATGCGCGGTTAATCTAGCGAAACAAAAGCGTCGCCCCCCGTGCGGGGGCGTGGATTGAAACAAGAATCGGCGCCATGATTGCAGTATCGAAAAAGAAGTCGCCCCCCGTGCGGGGGCGTGGATTGAAACTAGTCGATTTGCCCTATGGAACAACCGCTTGCAGCTGTCGCCCCCCGTGCGGGGGCGTGGATTGAAACTTAATAAAGGCAAGTGTGATTTTGTAAAGATACGCCGTCGCCCCCCGTGCGGGGGCGTGGATTGAAACTATAAAATTAAAAGAGTCTGGGCTTAGCAAAGTGTGTCGCCCCCCGTGCGGGGGCGTGGATTGAAACAAAGTAAGGGAATCAAATAGGCGATCTGAAACTTGTCGCCCCCCGTGCGGGGGCGTGGATTGAAACAATTAAGCAAGTTGAAGATTATTATATTGTATGTGTCGCCCCCCGTGCGGGGGCGTGGATTGAAACTCAATCGGCACTAGAGTTACAGCACTTTTAGACTAGTCGCCCCCCGTGCGGGGGCGTGGATTGAAACAAAGGAAAGAGGAAAAAACAAGTAATAGAGTTTATGTCGCCCCCCGTGCGGGGGCGTGGATTGAAACTTCCTCGCTTTCTGTATATGGTTGGTTGTAGCAGTCGCCCCCCGTGCGGGGGCGTGGATTGAAACTTTTGGCTTGTCGTCTTTCAGCTTGTCCAGCATGGCGTCGCCCCCCGTGCGGGGGCGTGGATTGAAACAGAACATCTAGCGTCTTGTACGATAGCAGCAGAAGGTCGCCCCCCGTGCGGGGGCGTGGATTGAAACAACAAGTAACGGTGGTATAGATGTAATCGTTAACTGTCGCCCCCCGTGCGGGGGCGTGGATTGAAACACCTTTGGACGCGTTAACCAAAACCTCAGAACGCAAGTCGCCCCCCGTGCGGGGGCGTGGATTGAAACCCTATTCCAGATTTTTTAACTTCAGATTGTAATCGTCGCCCCCCGTGCGGGGGCGTGGATTGAAACTAGATTCGAAAGAAGCAGAAGACCTTATTGTCGGCGTCGCCCCCCGTGCGGGGGCGTGGATTGAAACCATCTTCAGGTTGTCCAGGTGTGCAAAGTATCTTTGTCGCCCCCCGTGCGGGGGCGTGGATTGAAACAATATGATACTTGCCAGCGCGAAATTTGAAGATTGTCGCCCCCCGTGCGGGGGCGTGGATTGAAACTAAACACTCGGGGAAATGGACGTTTGTATTGAGTGTCGCCCCCCGTGCGGGGGCGTGGATTG
>CAYTHG010000171.1:0-8079 GCA_964437525.1 uncultured Myxococcales bacterium
CTGCTCGGATAACGACAAGACCAATAACAACGTGACCGATGGCGACCTGGAGGTGGATATCGAAGCGGAGCCGGATACGGATCTGCTTGAGGGCGAAGCTGATCTTGAACCCGAGGCGGTCGAGCAGGAAACAGCCGATACGGAAGTCGATGGCGACACAGACATCGAACAAGAGGCAGAAGCCGAGCCGCTGCTTTGGGAAGAGCTTGCACCGACAGGCGAACTCATGGGCGATATACTCGGCGTTTCTACTCACATGAAGCAAAGCGCAGGCGAAAGCGCCACACGCGATTTCGAATTCGAGAAATACGCAGAACTGGGCGGCATCTGGATTCGCGAGGATTACCACTGGCATCATGTCGAGCCCGCCGACGACGAATGGCACATGGAAAAGGTTCAGACACAGGTGGACATGTCCGAAACCAACAAGGTCAACATACTGGCCATGCTGGCCTATCAAGTCGATTGGGCCATGACGGATACCGGCAATTACAGCAGCATCGATATAGACGAGTATGCGGAATTCGCAGGACATCTGGCCGGAGAGCTGTGCGGCAAAGTCCCTGCTTTCGAGATCTGGAACGAAGAGAACATAGTACGTTTCTGGAAACCTAGACCCGATCCCGAATTCTACGGCAACATGCTGAAAGCCTCCTATACCGCCATAAAAACAGCCTGCCCGCAGGCTATCGTGCTTACAGGTGGAATGGCATCATGGGACACCGACTGGGCCTTAGAGCGCTGGGGCTTCATGCGCGAGGTATGGGAATCCCATCCCGATATCTGCGAATACTTCGATGTGCTGGCCACTCACCCTTACACCTTCTACCAAAAAGTTCCGCCCGAACATGATTACGTCCTTTCGGATTCTATAATGACCGAGGGACAGACCTGGATGCACAATCTGGCGCTTGAAAAACTGGAACTGATGGGGTGCCCTGAAAAGCCGATCTGGTACACCGAGATGGGCTGGCCAAGCTATGAAATCAGTGAAGAAGATCAGGGCCGTTACCTGGCCCGCAGTTTTGCGATTGCCGCCCGCGACGGAGCGCAAAAAGTTTTCTGGTACACCTTCTGGGACGCGGAACCTATCACGGAAGGCTTTAGACCTCACGAGCATTACTTCGGACTATTCGGCTGGCCCGGCGACACGGAAAACTCGCGCCGCATCAAACCTTCTTATACCGCCATGAAAGGCTTCTACGATATTCTAGGTAATACCCGTTTCGCCCGCGATCTGGGTCCGGCACTCAAGTTGCCCAACGATGTTTACGCTTTAGCCTTCATGCATGAAAACGGCAATATCGCTTGCGCTTTATGGGATGGCCGGGATGTGCCGGACCTTATAAAAGGCGAAGAAGATCCCGGAGGTCTGGATACGACATACGATCTTGAGTTCATATTGCCAGAGGGAGCCAAAGCCTTGACCCTTTATGACATTGCAGGCGAGACGATTGCGACATACACAGCAGACGCATTACCTACGCTGACGCTGACTCCAAGTATGCAGTACCTGAGTATAGAGATGAACTGAAAAAGCCGGGCGTGTGCATTTTTGTCTAAAGCATAGCTACGCCCCTTCCCATCTTTCACTTTACTTTCAATATCGTCTCTGGTAGTTTGTGGAATTACTGGGAAATGTTGTGGAGGCTGTAGAGATGTCAGTAATTTCGACGAATAAAAAGTCAGCGATGCGAGTTTTATACTTGGTTTTAGCGATTGCGGCTCTTTCACTGGCGGCTTGGGGCTGTTCGACGCTCGGCGATAATGTCGAAGACGGCCAGCACATGAAGGCCGACGAAAGCTTTACAGCAGCCTTGCCTGCCTACAAATTTCTGGAAGTCTACGTCCCCAACGGAAGCGCTCAAGCCTCTGCCAAGTTGATAGACGGCGAGGATTCCACGGACGGCCTATACAAAAAAGCCACCTTTTACAACATGGCTCAGGGTGCGGCATCCGACTGGAACAAGATCGTCAAGCAGCTTTTCGCCCCGGCGGTTCTGGTTTCAGGCTTAGAGCCAACGGCACTTGAAAGCGGCAAAAACACCTGGGAACAGAAAAGCCCCATAGATGAAGGCGCCGTTACACTACCGCGCCTCATAATCACCAACACCGGCACCGACCAGTACAATCTAGCCTACGATCTGGTTCCCGTGGAAATCACCGACGAAACCCGCTACTACCGCCATATCTGGTTCGGCGATGTCATTACCGGAGAAAGCGGCAGAGGCCAGGGCGACTTTATTATCAATCTGGCTGCGGCACACTCCATAGAACCCAAGTACACAAGCTCCGGCACCATAGAACTTGCTTACGACACCACCTCAAATACCGAAGTAAGCTTTACAGCAAACTTCCTGCAATTCAAACCCAACGCCGAAAGCACAACGGTTCCGACCATCAATTACACATCCGAATACTGGATGAAAGACAGTGGCGAAACTTATTTCACATACTCCGAGCGCCTGAACTGGTCGAGAGTGACAGAAGATTTCGAGCGTTTCGATTTTCAGTTCCACTGGTCGCAAGCCGGACCGGGCCAGACCGAAGCGACCATCATCGGCAACGATCTGACCGCCCAGAAAAAAGAAAAAGTCATCATCCGCGAATGCTGGGACGAAAATTTCTACCAGACCTATTACGCCGAGTACGCCTTCTGGGATCAGACACAATACGCAGAAGAAGTCCCCAGCCCCACTATGGGCAAGGTCTCCGGCAATGTGGCAAACTGCCCGTTTGAATTCGAAGATCTCAACAGCGAAGTCGAGGGAGATGGCGACCTTGAAGACGAAGACGGCGATATGGATTCGGAGTTGACAGAAGATCAACAGGACGACACGGCACGCTGTATAAGCTACTGCAACAAAGCAGGAGAGTGCGACACAACAGACGACCTTGACGACACGTGGCTTGGAGCCTGCATCGACGATTGCAACACCTATCAGGGTCAGCCGGATACCTTCAAAGAGAAAATAGACTGTGTGGAATTCGACGACTGCACGGACTTCAACAACTGCAATTCCGTCAGTTAGCGAAAATACAGACCAGTAAAAGACAGCAACCGGATCTTTAAAACGGAAAGTGAAGTAATGTTTTCCAAGATGTATTTTATTGTCACCTTGCTTGCCATCGTCTTCTCAATCGGTGCTTTCGCCTGCTCTTCTGGCGGAGACGAAGCAGAAGGCTACAGCCCCGATGAAAGCGACCTTGTTTTCATCAACGCTGTTCCGTCACCCGAAAGCCTTGAGTTATCTATTCCCGAAAAAGCACAGGAAAGCACGGCAAAATTTACACATAAAAAAGCTAAGCTCGGCGAAACAGCGGAGTATTACTTGGTTTCCCGCAAGACCATGAAAGACTTGAACGGCGGCGTTTATTATATTTTGAGCGTCATAGAAGAAATCATGGAAATGCCACCGACTTCGTCCAGCGACAGCGAACGAGTCTGGCAGGCCGAAGGCCCACTGATGGCGCTTGACCCGACGGTGCCGCGTTTTACGGTGAAGAAGAAAAGCGCAGACGAGGAAAAGTTCTCCTTCAAACTGGAATGGCGACCGAAAGACTCCAGCGACGGATGGCAGAAGATCTGGTGGGGAGAAATGCAAGCCGACCCGCACGAGGCTCGGCTGGGCGAGGGCAAGATAATCATCGATTTCGACACCGCCTACGAAATGGACCCGCTGGTCACAGAACGCGGACAGCTCAATATGGACTTCGATACCAGAGTGGGGCATGGCAGAAATATTGAAATGAGACTGCATGACCTGGAATCGACAGATGACAAAGACAATTATGGCCCCGCCAGCGGAACATACGATTTCTTCGAGGACGAAGACAAGAACGGCAGCTTCGATTACGAGATAAACTCGAACTTCGTCGTAGTGTCCGATGAAATGGAAACCTTGAAAATAAAGACTTCATGGAATAGCGACGGTAGCGGGCAATCTCATGTAGAGGTGAGCGGTGAAAATTTCGGCAGCCAGAGCGAAGGGCTGGAAACAATAGAAGTCCAAGAATGCTGGGACAACTCCTTTTTGAGCAGCTACTACATAGAGTATTTCCACTTTGACGAGGAAATAACAGGCGACCTTGCAGACAACCCCGTTGCAAACGACGAGCAGGGCGAACCGGAAAGCTGCCCCTTCGACTTCGATTGATTTAAATATCGAAAATTTACAAGCCGCAGTAAATTCATGAGCCGTCATTCTGAACGAAGTGAAGAATCTTGTATTTTCTGCAACTTGGAGATCCTTCGCTATGCTCAGGATGACAAGCTACCTGGACTTATTGAGAACTTACGATTATTTTCTCGAAGACATACTTTGAAGTCTGTGAAAGAGCAAAAATCTCGAAACGAGTTAAATATCGAAAATTTACAAGCCGCAGTAAATTTATTGTGAATAATTCGGGCTAGAAACTCAGGGAGAACAAGCGTGCCCTTACGTACATCTTTTCTCACATTAGGGTTTATCTCTGCACTTACTCAAGTGATTTTAATCAAGGCGCTATTGGTCAACACCGGCGGCAGCGAGTTGGCTGTAGCCGCCGCCCTTGCAAGCTGGCTTTTATGCTCCGGCATCAGCTCCATACTGCTTGGACCATACTTTGACAAAATAGCCAAGCCTGCTTCGGCTTTATCGACAACGATTGCGGCTCTGCCTCTGGCCATGATAACAGGACTGATTTCGCTCAAGGTCATGCCCTACCTGTCAGAGACGACAACTGCCGCCCTGCCCTCCCCCTCCGATATCGTGCTGTGGTCTTTTTGGACGACTCTGCCCTTGTCTTTTCTATTGGGTTCAAGCTTCAACTTGTGCGTTCGCACACAAAAAAAAGCCTTCGGAGAATCCCTGCGCGCCGTCTACGTTTACGAGGCTTCAGGCGCGGCAGCAGGAGGCTTTCTGGTGTCCTGGCTGTTGTTCGAGTTGATCGGCAGTGCGGGTCTGGCCTGGATAAGCTTTGCGGCTTGTATATTTACCGCCTCGTGGCTGGCTATAAAATCGGATACTCACGTCAAACTCACCTGCATTTTACTTGCAATCACAAGCGCTACTGCGCTGGCGATAATGTCCGGTTCGTGGCTGCTGCCGGTAAATCTTGAAAACGCGAAAGTCATTTCGTTCACCGAAAATCGTTTTGGCGTCCTGACCGAAACCGAACGCGAAGGCGAAATCACGCTGTTTTCGGGGTCGCGTCCCATGCTAAACAGCGCCGCCCCGGAAACCGACGAAGAAACGGCGCTCGCTCCTTTCACGTTGAAGCCAGATGCAAAAACGGTATTGTGGCTCGGACCGAACTTCTGCAAGGCTTTCAAGATCCTGCGCAGATACGGAATCCAAACCATGACGGCAGTCAACCCGGACAAGGACGCCGTGGCCCTGGAATTGAAGCAGTGCAGGGTTTCGCCTTCCGATCTCAAATCGAGACTCAAAATAGTCACCCGCGATTACAGACGCTATGTAAATGAAAGCGGCGACCGCTTCGATCTGGTGGTGGTCAACACGGACGAGCCGCGCAACAACGCCGCCAATCGCTTGTTTACAAAAGATTTCTTCAATACCGTCAAATGGAAGTTGACCAAGTCGGGCGTATTCGTCTTTTTTTCCGGTTCACCGGGTAACTACATCGGCGAATTCGAATCCGACTACATCGTTTCCACGCTAAAAAGCCTGCGCGGGAGCTTCGATCATGCAACGGTGCTGCCTTTTAGCCGTTATATCTTTGCAGCCTCCAATGATGAGAAACTGCGTGAGAACGCTGGCAAAGTAGATTTTACCCTGCAATTGCTGAGACCGCTTCCGAAGTACTTTACAAACGACTACGTAGTCGATGCCCTCTCGGATTCACGCATGGAGATGCTTTCAAAAGCCTTGAAAAGATCGCTTGAGAAGCAACTCCCCGAAAACTCGGACCTACACCCGACGGCACCATACTATAGAAACGCCATCGCCAATTCCAAGTTCGACACCTCCGGCATAAAAACCGCCGCCTGGATGCAGGAGAACGGCAAAGCGCTTCTTTTGGGAATCATAGCCTTTCTGCTGGCGCTCGGCTTTGCCATCACTCGCATAGAAAAACGCGGAATAGCATCCGGCCTGCTGCTGATAGGCATCACTGGCGCAGGCGGTATTGTGCAGGAACTGGTATTGATGAACGCCCTGCAATCCTGGCACGGCGAGTTGTACCACAGCGTGGGCCTGCTTTTAGCCGGATACATGACAGGCCTGGGAGTCGGGGCACATCTGGCGCAAAACGTCCTTTCGACGCGCTTAGGCAACAAAAGCCTGCTGCTGATCTCGTTGCCGCTTTTAGCGACCATCCACTGCATGACCTTTGCAATGCTCAGATTTGGGATAGGAAAAGGCTCTTTAGCTACAGCCTTGATAGCCTTCGGAATGACCCTCTTTGCAATCGCGCTGCTCTCCGGCATCTGTTTTCAGGCGGCAGCGGGCTACACTAACGATCAAAGCGCAAAAAGCCGGATTCTCAAAGGCAAACCGGCAACACTGGCCGGGCTGGTACACGGCTTCGATCATGTCTTCGCCGCTTTTGCAGCACTGGCCGCAGGAATCCTGATACTGCCTTTGTTGGGGACATTGTGGACAACCGCGCTGGTTGCCACCTCATGCGTGATCGGGGTATTTTACCTTCTCGGCAGATAGAGGTTTTACAACAACTCAAATATATTTCAAAAGCTTCTTTGGAACAGGCGCTTCTCGGTTTATTATAAGCTCGCAAAAAGGGAAAAACGACCCATAAGCAAGCCTGTAGAAGCAGGTTTAAAATACAGGGAGTTTAGAAACATGATGAAACCGCGTATTGGAATTATCGGTGGTTCGGGTCTGTACCAGATGGAAGACTTTGAAGCAGTCGAAACCGTAAAGCTCGAAACGCCTTTCGGCGATCCTTCGGACGAATACGTACTGGGTCGCATGGCAGGTAAAGATGTAGCCTTCTTACCTCGTCATGGAAGAGGTCATCTGATTACCGCCCCCAAGGTCAATTTCCGCGCCAACATCTACGGCATGAAAATGCTGGGAGTCGAGCATATTCTGTCTGTCAGCGCGGTCGGCAGCTTAAAAGAAGAATACCATCCCGGCGATATAGTAGCCGTGGATCAATTCATTGACCGTACCGTACACCGCAAGCAGACCTTCTACGACGAAGGCGTAGCCGTTCACATCATCGGAGCCGAGCCCATCTGCGGCAAGCTGTCCGACGTGATGTACGAAGCCTGCAAAAAAGTCGGCGCAACCGTTCACAAGGGCGGCACATACGTCTGCATGGAAGGCCCGGCGCTCTCCAGCAAGGCCGAATCCGAGTTGCATCGCTCATGGGGGGCCGACGTAATCGGCATGACCAACATGCCCGAAGCGAAACTGGCCCGCGAAGCGGAAATCTGCTATGCCACCATCGCCATGATTACAGATTACGATTGCTGGCACGAAGAGGAAGAGGCATTCTCAGCCGAAAAGATCGTCGCCACCTTCGCCAAGAACGTAAAAACAGCGCAGAAAGTCCTGCACACCGCCGTCGGAAAGATAGACACCGACACTCCGCGCGCCTGCGGTTGCGTCAGAGCGCTTGAAGGTGCGATAATCTCGAACATAAAGATGATAAGCCCCGAAACCAAGGAACGTTACAAACTGCTTTTAGGCCGTTTTTGGAAGGAATAGAGAACAATGAACCTTCTCGTCGTAGGATCAGTAGCCCTCGATACCGTTAAAAGCCGTGCGGGATACCGCGAAGACGTGTTGGGAGGCGCAGCGACATTCTTCAGCATCGCCGCCAGTCATTACGCACCGGTTCGCATGGTCGGAGTCGTCGGCTCGGACTTCCCCGAGTACGGAATACGCACCTTGAAAGAACGTGGCGTGGATCTGCGCGGTCTGGAACAGGTCAAAGGCAAAACCTTCCGCTGGCACGGAGAGTACACCGATGATTTCTCAACGCGCACCACTCACAGCCTGCAATTGAACGTCTTCGAAAAATTCGAGCCCAAGCTGCCCGAAGATTACTGCAACACCGAATACCTGTTCCTCGGAAATATCCACCCGACCCTGCAATTGCAGGTAATGA
>CAYTHG010000172.1:0-8051 GCA_964437525.1 uncultured Myxococcales bacterium
CTTACCCAAACCGTTAATAAAACGGCTGTAACTCAGACCATGTAAACGGGCGGCTGCGTTTATGCGGACTATCCACAGTCTGCGGAAGTCACGCTTACGAGCTTTGCGGTCACGAAATGCATATGCCAAAGACTTTTCAACCTGCCTCTTGGCAACTGAAAAGACTTTACTGCGTGCGCCACGGTAACCCTTGGCCAGTTTCAATACTTTGTTGTGGCGTCTACGCGCTTTGAAGCCTCTTTTTGCTCGCGGCATCGTTCAATCCTTACTATATCTTTGCTATGACATCCGTTTAGAGATACGGAAGCATAGCCTTGACTTGCTTGTAGTTTGATGCGTCAACCATAGTCGCTTTTCTCAGGCCGCGCTTTCTTTTGGTGCTCTTCTTGGTGAGAATATGACTATGGTAAGCTTTTTTTCTCTTGATACCGGTTTTGCCAGCCTTTTTCATGCGCTTGGCTGCTGCTTTGTTAGTTCTGATCTTCGGCATAACTTCGACCTTTCACGGATGTATGCTCAGTTCACTTTCTTGGCGGAGAGAAGGAGGACAAGTGCTCGACCTTCCATGTGAGGACCGCTTTCAACGATCCCAATCTCTTCCACCTCTGACATGATTCTTTGCATCAATTCTTTGCCACGTTCAGTATGTGTGATTTCACGACCTCTAAAGAGGATCGATACCTTCACTCTGTTGCCTTCCTCCAGAAATGACACAAGCTTTTTAAGCTTGGTTTTTATGTCATGTTCCTCGGTTTTCTGACGTAGCTTGACTTCCTTAACTTGGATTACAGTCTGCTTCTTTTTGGCTTCCTGCTTTTTCTTGGCCTGCTGGTATTTGAACTTGCCGTAATCCATTATGCGGCAAACCGGCGGTGCCACGGTGGGCGAAACCTCTACCAAGTCAAGGTTTCTGGATTGAGCCATGGATAATGCGTCCTGAGTCGGTATTATCCCTACCTGATTTCCCTCATCGTCAATCAATCTTACGTTAATGGTACGAATTTGACCGTTGATTCTGAGTTCCTTAGTTTTGGCCTTGTCAGACATTAACCTCCAGGTTTCATTTTGCTCGTATTATACCTTAGTTTGAAAGATGCAATAATCTTTCCTGTTGTAAGATATTTCCACTCAACCAAAGAAATAGCCTCCAAACAGTGGAGGCGTTCACTTATAAAAGGATGGTAGGCACGAGCGGATTCGAACCGCTGACATCCACCACGTCAAGGTGGCGCTCTACCAACTGAGCCACGTGCCTAACCACGAACGAACTACAAAAAAGCTCGAGGCAGACAACTACCAAACAGAGTCGTTAGTGTCAAGTAAAAAACCTATTTTTTCAGTCCATTAGGCTTTTTTTGCTCATGGTTTAGAGTGTCTCACAAGCAAACTTTATAAATAGTCAAAAAACAAGTCCTGTCTTTGCTTGACAGAAGCAAGCATCCTATATTAAATTTATATTCTGTCAAGCGGGACAAAAACTTTTCGAGAGATAAAAGACATGAAACATATGGAAAATAAAAATACAAAAGTATCTAAGAAACGCAAGCAATATATAAAACCTGATTTTAAAAGCGCCATGATTTATGAGCGTTTGGCATTGGGGTGCAATCGTAAGCAGGGAGAATCTTTTCCCTGTAATCTGAATCCGGCTTCTTAGTTTGAGATCTTATAGTCTCTAGGTAAGTTCCCCGACTCAAAACAGAAAAAATCCATGACACAGAATACGGGAACAGTAATCGCCGTTGGTGGCATTGCTTTTCAGTTGTTTGACGAGGATGTGGAATTTCAGGGAAGGTATGACTACCTGCTTGTCGGTTCCGATTCAGTTCCTCAAAAGAGCTTAGCTGTTTACGTCTCGGATCGTGATTTTCACGAAGTGCCTCGTAACAGCGAAGTTGCTGTCAATTTATTCTCCGGTGGCTTGAGAATAGAGAAAAAAGACTGTTGGAGAGCGGAATATTTGGAAGTCGCTGGCAGGGTAAACATCGAAATCTCCAGAAAACTTCTGCAAATAGATGCCAATTCGAGAGCTGTAGTTGTAAGTTCTGTCTTGCGTATTCTGGTTTGTGAACTGCGAAGGCGTGAAGGAGTTCTGTTGTTTCATGCCTCTTCGGTGGTGTCCGGAGGTCAAGCGCACTTGTTTTTGGGAGAATCCGGCGTTGGGAAATCCACCGTCTGTAAACTTTCAGGCGACAGGTCGCTTTTAGGTGATGAGATTGCCGTTGTCTCGCCTGTCGATGAAGGTGAAAGATTCCTGGTTGAACCTTCTCCGTTTGTGAGCGAGCGCAATCTTCCTCGCAGATCTTCAATTTCCTACCCGCTTGGGTCTTTGAATTTTCTGGAGCAGTCGAAAGAGGAAGAGCGCGTCAGGATCGATGTCCGATTGGCCTTGCCGCAGGCAATGAGGTGCATGTTGCATTTCAGCGATATACCTCATGAACACGAGCTTGCTCTTGATAATGCGTTGAGAATGCTTTCCAGCGTACCCGCTTACCGATTGCGATTCAGTCTGTCGGACAAATTCTGGCGTTTAATTGACTGATTGTTTTTGAATACAGATCAGAAGTGTGCCAGGCTGCCGTCCCGTCTGGCTTTTTTCATCGCCAGATTCAACGCTAAATAGCCCAGCGGCATCAGGACGATTCCGAAAGCCGATAATATGAGGGCTATGTTCCCCAGCTCACTTATGGGTTTGCCTGCCAATATTGCCATTCTGAGACCTTCAAGCGAATGCGTCATCGGTATGAGTTGAGAAATCGATTGCAGCCACTTGGGAAGGACTTCTATGGGGTAGTAGACACCTGAAAGAAGGTATCCGATGGCCATGCTGATATAGGCGATAGGATCTCCGCGTTTGAATATCAGGACAAAAGAGGCCGACAACAATCCTATGCCCAGTAGAGGCAGGGTGGACAGGGCGATGATTATAAAGGTGCTTAAAGAGTTTACAGAAGAGAAGGGCAGGTCGAAAAACAGCCAGCCGCCAAGAAGATAAAGAAGAATGATGACTATAGAAGATACTATCGGGTAAACCGAAAAAAGGAGTATTGACAGCTTGCCCGGTGTTTCCGTCAGCATCAGGGCTTCGAGTGTACCTACCATTTGAGCTTCCCGCAGCTTACGCGAAATTCCGTTCTGGGCCTGATTGAAAAAGTGCGAGGCTGCAAGTCCTATCAGAGCGAATGGAAAGTAGCTGCCGCCGAAGCGTTGTAATCCTGCTGTTGTCTTGTCGGGTATCAGTTGCCCGAGGAAATAAAAAGAAAGAGCGGAGAATAGAACTCCTCCCAGGAACAGCAGGAAGTTGAACTTGTATGAAACCTCTTCGCGGGCATCTTTGATGAACATTGATGAAGCCCGTTTGAATATGCCGGCTACTGTCAGCGATGTTCGAGGTCGTGGGTTTTGGTTTCTTTCTCTGGGTTCCTGTTCCAGCCGCTTGGGCGGTTCGTTTGAATGCTTATCCGAGGTGTTTTGCTGGAGGTGTTTTTCGAGTTCGGGGAATTTATTTTCCGTATCTCCGGTCAAGACAATTTTGCCGTTTTCGAGCAGGGCCAGCTTGCTTGAGTGGTTTTTCAATTCGTCCAGACTGTGGGTCACGAAAATTGCCGATTTTCCCGATGAGACGAATTCTCCAAGATAGTTGAAAAGCTTTGCGTTTGATTGCGGGTCCAGTCGGCGGGTGACTTCGTCAAGTAGAATAACATCCGGGTCGGAGATAAATGCCCGCACTATCGAGGCTTTGGCTTTGGTGCCATCGGAAACCTGCATGAAGCGTGTATCGAGGTATTCCTCGAAATCAAGTCTTTTTGCCCATTCCGATATTTTAGGGGCCGCCTCTTCAGGGAGGATTCCGTCGAAATCGGCAAAGAATTTCAGGTTTTGTCTCAGTGTAAGGCGCCAGAAGAAACCGCGCTCGTTCGATGGAGTCAGTCTTATCTTGCAGGGGGCGCTGCCATTTCCTGAAAATATTTTTCCTTTTTCTGGAGGGATAAGACCTGAGATAAGTTTTAAGAGGGTACTTTTACCGCCTGCGTTTTCTCCAGCGAGAGCAAGTGCTTCTCCTCTATTAAGCTCCAGATCCAAGTCTTTAAGGACTTCTTTTCTACTTGATGTAGTCGCAAAGACACCTTTTATTCCAGGAGTCTTTGGAAAAGATTTGTGTATGCCGGTCAATTTTAGCAAACAGTCGGATTTTTGCATGATTTGTCCCGAAGTTAAGTGAAGACAAGAATTCCAGATACAGGATAATTTATCAATGCAAATTTTGCATTTTTTGATTATAGAAAACCTTTTGCTAATCTCTCTACCTATATATACTAGCATCAGGGATAAAGTTTAATCGGGTAGTCCTTGAAGTGGGTGTTGTTTGAGAAAAACCGGGGGGCTATACTGATTGGGAATTTGCTGCTCAATTCTATTGGGGTGCTGGAAGTATTTATACAATGAGAAAAATATCTGTTGTCTTTTTATTCCTTATGCTGATGGCCTCGGCTGCTGCATCTGGTCAGACTCCCTCTGCTGCTTCGGAGTCTGGTTTGAAAGATGTTGAACAGGAGGCCGCACCTTTACAGACAGGTGACCCAAAGCCGTCGGTCATGCTCCATCTGTATTCCGGCGAAGGAGAGCCTAAGCTGGCTCTTGGTCTTGATATGCTGCTCAATGATCGCCTGTCATCCAGAATGGGCGTAAGGATGTCGTCGTTCTTGCGATTGCAGAAAGCGGCGCGCGAAGGCAATCTTGTAAAGCCTGGAAGTTACCAGATATTAAAAAAACACACGCCATATCTAGGTCTGCGAACGGATGCAGATATCTCGGTCTTCGGCAGGGTAGAACAAAACGACTCACAGATTAAAATACATTTCACCGCTCTTGACGCCTCGTCCGGAGTCTTCAAGGATTCCCATACTTCTTCAGGAAAACTTTACGAGCTTGATACTCTTTTAGATGACGCTGGCCAGTGGTTCGGCTCCATAACTGGAAGCGGCAAGGCGCTGAATTCAAAGCTCGACTCCAACGATTCCTCCTATAAAGCCTTGATCGCATTGGGAGCGGCTTGGGAAAATTTATACACGAACGCAAATAACAAAGCTTTGGCTAGTCTTTTAAAAGCTCGAAATCTTGGTTTGGACCTGGATACTTTTGTGCGTGAGCATTTACTTGCTGGACTTAAGGTAAAAGAGAACAAAGGCCTGGTATCCGAGGTTAATGCCATGTTGTTCGACCTTTCCGGTGACATAGACAAAGCTCGGTCTAAGTACGAAGCTGTATTGGAGCGCAAGCCGCGCTCTAAAGAGCCTTTGCTGCGTCAGGCCTGGATGTACAAGCACTTCGGGCAGCAGGAAAATCTTCGTGTCGTTTTAGATAAGTTGAGTCAGATAAGTCTCTTCGATGTCGAGGTTCTTTATTTGAAAGGCTTCAGGGCGCTTGCGCAAAATCCGGCGGTAGTTCCTGATGCCTGGAAAAAGCTTGCCGATAAAGATGTTGTTTCTCCTGAAGTATTGATTTCCGTTGCCGGAGACCAGGGAACTCCCGGAGCAAAAGCGGCTGCTTATTACAAAAAGGCAGGCGATCTATACTCCGGATGGCACAAGCCCAAGCTGGCAAATGAGGCCTACCTGGAAGCTTTCAAGAGAGATTCTTCTTTTGCAAACATTTCTCCGATCAATGATGCTTTGCTGTCAGAGTCTCAAGTTGATTTGCTTGCCAAAATAGTCGAAGACTCAAAGGTAAAAGACAGCGCAGATATCACGCTTGCGCAAATACGGCTATGGGCGAGGCATGACGAGGTTGACAAGGTGGTCAATAATTATATCGCCTTGTTGGAGAAAAAACCGGACAACCTTGCTTTGAAAAACGAAATTGCCGATTACTACCTGAATAATCATCTCGATGCAGACAACGCTCTTAACGTGATAGTCGGAGATGACAAAAGATTATCCAGTGACTTCGATCTTTTATCCAAGCTCTCCACTCTATACGAAAAAGCCGAGTTTGAAGAACGGGCCGATGCAGTATACAGGCGCATGATCGAAATGCGTCCGAACTCCGAATCCGTGAAGATTTCTCTTGTCGCCTATTACGACAGGCTTGGCAAGTCGCAGGAAGCTATCGCTTTGCTGGAGGCTATGGTAGCAAGCGATCCCGATTGCGCTTTGGTCTGGCTGAGGCTGGCTGAGATTTCGTTCAAGATGGGAGATAAAGACAGATATGAAAATGCTGCTAACGTCTTGAAGGGTCTGGATGGGCAAGCCTTCGCCAATTTCAATGCAAAAGTAGAAGAGATCAAAAAGAAGCAGAAAAAAACTATTAAGAAAGCAAAGCCTGTCAAGCTTGATTTGACATTCCGTGAGCTTGCAGACCTGCAAAAGCTTTTGCCTGTTGAGGACTCCAAGGCTGTCGTAATAAACGCGGATGTTGCTGGCGAATCTTCTTTTGATTATGTCGTCAACCTGTTGTTTAAGCCGTATTCGATCAATTACAGCCCCGTGGAAGAAGACCTGAAAAAATTGGTGTCTTCCAGCGCTATTGTTCTCGATCATGGTCCCGGATTGAAAACTCTGGACCTCTCCATAGGGATTCAAAGTCTTACTCCTGCTTCTTTCAGGCAGTTCTTAGCCGCAGTGCCTGCAAATGATATTTATCTTTACACAATCAAGAGAGAGATGTTGCCCGGTTTCGATGTCGATAACTACAGAGTCGATTTGTATTTATTCACTCGCGGCAGCGATAATATTCGACACCACTCGGCAGTTATCAAATACCACCAGGAGTTTCTGGAGAGTTTCAATGCTTTCATTTTCCTGACACCTGCTTTATTGCTGCTTCTTATCGGCGCTATCCTGCTTAAATTCTTTATGAGCGGTTTCGGCAGTCTGACCGTTCGAGTCAAGTACGACGAACATTACCAGAAAGCGCTTTTCGCTGTGCGTATGTCCAGAAAAGAATTGGACAGCGCTTTCAAGCTCGACAAGGTGGTATCTGCCTTTCACTCTGACCTTGAAAGGAAAAGAGATTTAGAGGGGCAGGTCCGGGCGAAATTCCGTTCCATCTTCCCGTCTATTCGTGAAGTCCTGGATAAGCAGGTAGATTACTCTTATGTGCCAGTTGGCAATTATCATCTTTATCTGGCTGGAGTCATGGTCAACAGCAGTGACGGCTCTTTGATCGGAACCTATGAAATTGACCGCAAGGTTGAAATCAAAAAGGGAGATGACAAAGAAATCGAAATAGATTTGCGCTTGACAGAAGTATATGTCGGAGTGCGTGTCGTTCATGAATCTATAGAAAAGTATACTGGGAAAGAAAAGCAGGAAGACGGCAGCATCAAGGAAATTACAAAGACCAGAAGTGTCAAAGAAGGTATGACTGGGGCAACTATTGAAGTGAATGGAGATGCTGCATTAACCAAGTTGAGTGTTTCCGGTGAGGAAGTCACCTATTATCTGTCCTATGGCGAATATTATTTCTCTGCCCGTTCCGGTGACGAGATGGCATTTGCAAAGTTAATTGTAAAAGACCCTACTCCTATGAGTCTTGATCTGGTGCTTTTGCCGGAAACCCAGGCGCGCCGTAAAGCGTACAAAGATGGCGCAATGATGCCCAGCTCCGCTACCAGCACGAGGTTGTCGGTAGCTGATATCGAAGATGAATATGCAAGGCAGGAATCCAAGGCCTCGTCCTATTCTGATTCCGATTCGGCCATAGATATAAGCATGGATGATATGCTTGATAATGATGGCGCTTCTAATTCGTCCTCATCCATCGCCGTATCCCCGGATGCAATAGAGTTGTCCGACGACATACTGAGGATGCCTGAAGAAATATCCATGTCGGACGTTTCTGCATCGGAAGTGGATCAGGCGGAGGCTCCTAAAATCGAGGAGCTTTCCGAGCTTGGCGATCTTTTGCAATCTGATGAGAGTGCGCAACCTGTAGACCTCTTCAACTCGGAAGAAGTTTTATCGACTGACGAGGCAAGAAAGCGCTACATCGAAAAGGGTCTCGAATTAATGGTCTACAAGCGCTTTGCGGAGGCTACGGAATTATTTATT
>CAYTHG010000173.1:0-8036 GCA_964437525.1 uncultured Myxococcales bacterium
GCGGAAGAATCCGACGAAGAAAAGCAGGCAGACGGCGATCAAGCCGGTTTGTGCCCTGAAGATGCCTGCAAAGGACAGGAAAACAGAGTATGCGACGAAGAAACCGGCAATTGCGTTTGCGACACCGGATTCTGTGACATAGACGGTGAATGTATAGCCGATGGCGAAACTCACCCGGAAAAGCCCTGCTTTGTTTGCGACTCCGCCACAACAAAAGATGACTGGAGCGCCAAAGCCTCGACAGTCGAATGCCGTCCGGCTGCCGGAATCTGCGACATAGCCGAATTCTGCGACGGAGAGAACGGCGAATGCCCTTACGACACCATGAAAACGGAAACCGAGCAATGCAGACAGGCTAGCGGAGCCTGCGACATGATCGAGTTCTGCGACAGTCAGAATGCCGAATGCCCCACAGATGAATTCAAGGGAACCGACGTAACCTGCCGTAGCGCAGACGGACTCTGCGACGCTGCCGAAACCTGCACCGGCAACAGCGCACAGTGCCCCGCAGATGAGTTCAAAGCGACAACAGAAGAATGCAGACCGAGCGCGAGCAACTGCGATATTACCGAAACCTGCACCGGCAACAGCGCACAGTGCCCCGCAGATGAATTCAAAGCGGCAACAGAAGAATGCAGACCGAGCACCGGCAACTGCGACATTACCGAATCCTGCACAGGAACGGATGCTGAGTGCCCCGCAGATGAATTCAAAGCGGCAACAGAAGAATGCAGACCGAGCACCGGCAACTGCGACATTACCGAATCCTGCACAGGAACGGATGCTGAGTGCCCCGCAGATGAATTGAAAGCGGCAACAGAAGAATGCAGACCGAGCACGGGCAACTGCGATATTACCGAATTCTGTGATGGCACCAGTACCGAGTGCCCGACAGATGAGCTAAAAGCCAGCACAGAAGAATGCAGGCCAAGTGCGGGCAACTGCGATATTGCCGAATCCTGCAACGGCACCGATGCAGAATGCCCCGTAGATGAATTGAAAGGAAGCGACATAATTTGTCGTCAGGCGGAAACGATTTGCGATGCAGTCGAATTTTGCGATGGCCAGAATGCACTATGCCCTACCGATGAAACAGCAACCCAAGGAACAACCTGCAACGATGAAAACGACTGCACGGCCAACGACGTTTGTGACGGTCAAGGCTCTGCATCGGCAAACTGCTATGGCACAAGCTATTCATGCAACGATCACGGACAATGCAATTCCGAAGACAGTATCTGCACCTGCGAAGAAGGCTATATTAGCGATTACTGCGACTCCTGCGCCGAGAATTGGATAGACAATGGCTCAGGCATCTGCGTCGCCACTTGTGCGGCTCCTACTGCCTGCGTGGAACCTTTCGCCTGTCAGGACACTCCGACGGGTGCAAGCTGCGAATGCCAACCAAGTAAAGAAGGCAGATTCGATTGGCCTTTTGATACTGTAGCAATCAAAGAAAATACGGCATATGCGTTTAGCTACGGCTCATTGTATATATTCGACATAACCAACCCAGCTTCGCCTTCCCTTACTGTCGGATATTGCCCCACCAATCCTCAATCTTCATCCGAAATAAAGGTTTTCGGGTCGAATTTGTTGATCGTCCATTATGGCAGTAACTCTCTTGATGGAGTATCGATCATTGATATGTCAAATCCAACAGCACCTACCGAAGCTGGATTTGCACAAGGACATGGATCTTCGACTGGCGTCGACATAGAAGGCGACTACCTCTTTGTTTCCATGCGTTCGACAGGCGTTGCGATTTATGACATAAGCGATCTTTCCACACCAACAGAAATAGCCGCCGTAACTTTAGACGACGCGCACGATGTGGAAGTGGATGGCAACTACATGTATGTGGCAAACCGTACCAATGGAATAAATATTTACGACATCAGCGATATCAACGACATCAGCCTGATAAAAACGCTGGACGATGAAGAAAGTTATTTCTGGGGTTTATATCTCTCGGGTAACAGGCTTTATGCTGCGGCTGGAGGTTCGGGGATGCTCATCTACGATATAAGCACACCCGACACGGCCACTTTGCTCGGGCAATACGAACAATCTGATATGTATACATATGACATCGAAGTCCAAGGCAATTACGCCTTTGTGGCAGATACACGCAATGGAGTCCACGTAGTCGATATCTCGGACCCTGCAAATCCCAAAAAAATGTGGCTCTACAGCGACGGTTACGGCACAAAAGACATTGCTGCCTACGGAAATACTTTTGTAGCTGCCATGAATCCCGTAGACACAAAAGCCCCGGCAGAAGGCTACTTCTATGCAGTGGAATTCTCCACTTGCCTGCAATGCTCCGAAGGATATGAACTTTACAATAACGAAATATGCCTGCCTGAACAAACTCCCGATACGGCGGGCGACCTGATACTCAGCGAATTCATGCCTTTGCCATCCGCCATGTTCTCAACAATGGAATGGATCGAGATGTACAACACAAGCGATGAGCTTTTCAACCTTGAAGGCTGCATATTGTCGGATGACAACGGCGAGAGCGTCACCTTGGGCTCATCTACAATCTTGCCTGGAGAGTACGGACTGATTGCAAGAGAGATAGTCGATAACGATAATCTCGAAACCATACTTTATCCCGACTATGTTTACGGCAATGATTTCACGCTTGACGACGGCGGAGACAACATCATTCTTACATGCGGCGGAACGGAAATCTTCAGGTTCAGCTACTTAAATGAGATGGTCGCGGAATACCAAAGCCTCCAATTGGATTCTTCTTGCCTGTATCTCGGAGATTACGAAGACTACAGCTGTTGGTGCTTGGACGCTGAAAATCCATGGGGATATTACTGCAATACGATCACCGAAGAAGAATTCTACATGAATGGAAGTCCTAAAAGCGAAAATCATTCTTGCTTGAACTGACACAGATAACAGCATTAACAAAAACCGCCGGGCATCGCCCGGCGGTTTTCGTTTCAGATCGCTGACAAAGTCAACTCTTTGGATAAAGCGAAGGACAAACTTCCATCATTCCCGCGCAGGCAGGGATCCAGGTACTTGATTTTCTTAATGGATTCCCGCCTTCGCGGGAATGACACACTGAAATCACACTAGACTCCCGCCTTCGCGGGAATGGCAGTTGGTGTCTTTTTACTCGGATGATGAGAACTATGCTTTGTCAATACGCAAATGGCCGGGCGCTTTCGCGCCCGGCCATTTTTATATTACTTGAATATTTTGTTTGCCGGGAAAGCTTATCTGGCAAGTTGATACTTGGCCTGCCATTCCTCCCATTGATCGTCTACGCTTTTGTGATATACGCGCATGAAAGCATCCTCGAAGCTCATGCCCTGCTCGACCAAGCGGGCCAAGCGGAGGGTCGAGCCTTCCTGATGCTTGCTTGTAAGGTAATTGAAGAATAAATCCGATTGAGAGAATGCCCTGGGGTTGTTTTCTTCAAACGCTTGTTCGAGTTTATCGTGTGCAATGAAGGTGTTCAACTTGTCGGTATCGGCCTTGTATATGCCTGGATGAATTCCCTGCAGCATATGAAGTGCAAAGCCGATTTCATACCAGCGCGGGATGTCTCCTTTGCCTATTTGATGAAGAGTCTGGCGAGCTACCAAGGCGATGAATAGTGCGCTAGTTCTCGAATTTTCCGGCTTAAGAAACTTTCCATAAACAACTATTTCCTGATCGTTTTCGGCGAGGTTTAGGCCGAAATTGTCTTTAAGCAGGGCGGAATCTTTGCGACCGTCCACCAGAAACCTCATTGCAGGAACATTGTAGTTTCCTGTGGCTACTTTTATTTTGTATATAGCCTGTTCGCATTGAGAACCCAGAGCCTTCAAAAGTTCGTTGTCGGACAAGGACAATCCTTTCATCCTGCAACTTCCGTTGGGACTTGTATACTCGATGAAATTAGGATCCGCTGGTTCGTTTTTCTGTTGCTTGTCCGGTTTGGTTTTTTCAATTGCGATTTTCGCTTCGGCCAGTTTCTCGCTTGTTGGGTTGTTTTCCAAATCAGGTGTGATGCTATCGAAAAGTTTGTCTGAGTACATGTATAACAAGAAAGCCGCTGCCAGAAGAATTACCAGTACCGCTAAAGACACTTTGACGGGAGATGAACTGCTCTTGTTCGAGATTTGCGAACGATTGCTATTGACGGACTGAGCGTAAACGTTTTTGTTATCCGCTGCCAGGCTCAGAGTCGGCCTTGAATGTTCAGTCTTGATTTTTTCGACGCCGGCCTTTTTCAAGGTTATTTCTGCCCCCAACTGATAAAGCTTGGATTGCACGGCTTTAGCTTTATCGAAAGAAAGCTTGGGGCTGAGCATCAAAGGCAGGTTGTCCAGCATTATATAAATGGATTCAAGCGGACGTCGTGTAGACATCTTCATATAATGCGCGACGTTTTTACGTGCGTCGGAACCTTTTAAGCCCGTCAAATGGACGGACATGTAGCTGATTTCTTTTTCGGGGGGTTCAAAAGGCGTTTGGCATATGCTGCACACCGGACCCGGTTCTATGCGTGTGACATATCCGCAGTTTTCACAGAATGTCCACTCGCTGTTGACGAATTCGACTTCTCGTGCCTCAATGCTTTCAAGTTCGCTGATAATAGTGTCGTAGCTTTTAAAACGATCTTTGCGGTCCTTGGCGATCATTTTTTCTATGACCTTGCACAGTGACCGTGGATATTGGGAATTCATGGAATTCAAATCAGGGATGGGGTCATTCAGGTGCTTCATTATGACCGCCATCGAGTTGTCTGCCTTATAGGGCAGATTTCCTGTCAGCAATTCAAAAAAAGTAACACCTAGCGAGTACATGTCGGCCCTGAAGTCGATTCGCTTTCCTCTGGCCTGTTCCGGGCTTATGTAGTTGGGAGTGCCCAAGGCGATTCCGGTATCGGTCAGGTTTGTATCGACTTCTGCGATTTTGGCGATTCCGAAATCGACAAGCTTTACGCCTTCGGTTTCTTCTATCATTATGTTTCCGGGTTTTATATCCCGGTGCAGGACTTCTCGTGCCGATGCGAATCTCAAAGCAATTGCCGACTGCCTCATCAGGGTTAAAATCTGCTTACCCGTCAAACGGTTTCTTTCCTGAATCACTTTCTCAAGAGATGGACCTTTTATAAGTTCCATTGCATAGAAAGGCAGTTTGTCGTCCGTGCGCCCGACAAAAAACACGTGAGCGATGTGAGGGTGTTTAAGATTGGCTGCCGCTTTGGCCTCGCGGTCGAAGCGCGCCCGGTTTTCCTGGCTGTTTGCAAAGACCGGAGAAAGCACCTTGATAGCGACTTCCATGTTGAGCTTTTCATCCACTCCCTTGAGCACCATTCCCATGGCACCCTTACCCAGCTCACCTGTCACCCTGTAGTGGCCCAACTGCTTCTGAATCATACTATTCTTTTCCTCGACATATCATGTGGATCCAGACCTGCGACAAACCTGAAGATGGTGTCGCTTATCTCAAAAGAATCACCATCGGCTAAGAAGTGGCTCTCTTTAGTAATCTTTTTGTCGTTTACCCTTAATCCCGCAAGTCCTGCATTGTGTTCGATCTTGTATGTTCCCCTATGTTCGCGAATGGTTGCATGAATTTTTCCAATGGTCAACCCGCCGGGGACTATTATGTCGGCTTCGTCGGATTTTCCAATGGTTATTTTTGATTTGTCCAATGCCTGTATCTTTTGCCCCGCATCGTTTTCAGTTATCAGGTGCGGTCTGCGGCGTTTATTCATTTCCTGACGGATAATCTTAATCTGTTTGGTGGGTAAAGTAGTTGTTTCCTGAGCGGAATTATAGTCAGCAGGAATCTGAGAAGCGCATTCCGGAATTCCTGTGCGTATGTTTCTCTGGCCCTCTCGTGCCATTTGCCGACCGCGTTCCAGCTCTTCCCGCGACTGCTGAAAAGTCAGCAGGTATTTGGCTATTTCAATGGTGTCCTGGTTGTGCAGAGGGCAGTTTTTGCACTGCTTGCCGTTTACAAAAAGTCCGTTCTTGCCGGAGGTGTCTTCGATGAACCAGATTCCTCTTTCTCGATAAAGACGTGCGTGCTGTCTCGACACCAGCAGGTTGTTGAGAGCAATATCGGAATCGTTGCTCCTGCCTATTTTTACAGGGCCATCCTGAAGCTGCTTTTTACAGACAATCTCAGCTCCCAGCGTAACGGTAAGACTCGCCATGCTCCCCCCGTTCTTGCGTTTGCTTTCTTTGCTTCAGAGTACTTTCTGTACAGGCGAAGATTTTATAATAAAAAAGGAGAATGGCAAAGAATTTGAGTGAATTAAAGTAATATCGCCCTAACTCCTGAGTAGTCCCCAGTTTTGATTTTATATGAATACTAAGAATCCGTAGGGGCACGGCATGCCGTGCCCTCGCCTTATATGGTCTCGAAACACGATTATAGATTCCCAAATAACCCTTTGAGAAGCTCGCTGTCGCTTGCTCCTCAGGGTATGCTGCTAAGATTGGAACCGCTTACAGTTCTTCGCCCGGACCTTCTGTGGGGAACACTCCGGTTTCCCGGTATTCATCGAGAGCCGGGACCAGCAGATGCGGCAGGTCTGATTGCAAAAGGAACACGCCCGCTTCGATAAACTGAATCCAGCCCGTATAGTCGCCCATCATGGCCTTGCCGTCGCCCAGCACCATTATGTCCTGCTGGGCTTTTACGCCTGCCTGCTTCAGTTTGTCGCACAATTCCTTTTCGGGAGAAAGCTTGCCGATTTCGACTATATGTAAAAGCTCGCCGGCCTGTTCCTTAATAGTGTTGAATTCTTCTTCGTTATCTATCGGCGGCATTATCAGCAGCTTGTCATCTTCGGCGATCATCGGAGCCAGAGTGCCGTAATTGTCTCTTACCAATGCTTCTCTGTAATAATCTCCCGCTTGGATGTCCTGTAAAACCAAGTCGCCGCGTGATGTTTTCATGTCCACATAAAGCATGATGGACAACTCTTTTGCAAGCGCCAGAGCTTCGGAAAACTGCGGCACTTGTACTGTTTCAGGGTCGTTGTCATCATATCCATTGAGCTTCAAAGCTCTTATCTGTTCCAGCGTCATTTCCGAAACATCACCCTGACCGTCGGTGGTGCGGTCCGCTTCCGCATCGTGCATCAAGACGAGTTTTTCATCTTTTGTATCTCGAACGTCTATTTCGGCAAATTCACAGCCGATCTTTGCCGCCGCTCGTATGGAAGCAAGGCTGTTTTCGGGGACTGAAACATGGCTGCCGCGATGGGCGGTGACCATGATTTCTTTGCAGTCGGGGTCGATGATGCAGTCGGCGGGGTGGATTTTCGGAGTAGTTTCTTCTTCGATTTCAAGCGCTTGTTCGCTGTCGACATCTCCGTCTGCTGTCTCTTTTTCAATATCGAATTCGCTGTCACCACCGAAATACTGTATGTCGTTGTCTCCGCAATTACAGCCCCAGTATTTGGCGGTATCTTCCTGGGAACAGGAAATAAGGAACACGCTCGAAATAATCGAGATTACGACCAACAGACATGTAAACCGATACGAAGACATCTTGCTACTCCTTCAAACAGACTTTTTCTGTTCGGGAAGTATAGCCTATCTGTACATGCTTTCAATCATATCTCGGTACTTTTCGTTGATTATCTTGCGTTTAAGCTTCATGGTGGGCGTCAGTTCGCCGGTTTCCTGCGAAAAAGAATGATCTATCAGCCTGAATTTTTTCAACTGTTCGACACGGGCAAACTGCTCGTTCATATCCTTAATGCGTTCATCGAAGAGTTTGAGGACTTCGGGCTTTTTGACGAGATCGTCGTAGTCTTCAAAAGAGATTTCGTTTTCCTTGGCCCATTCTTCCAGAGCGGGAAAATCCGGTACTATCAAGGCTGTAATGTAGGGGCGACCGTCGCCTATAGCTACAATGTTCTCGATATATCTGTCGGTTATCATAGAGTTTTCTATATTTTGCGGCGAAATATTCTTGCCGCCTGCCGTTATTATAAGGTCTTTTTTGCGGTCGGTGATTTTTAACAGGCCATCGTCTATTCTGCCGATGTCGCCCGT
>CAYTHG010000174.1:0-8025 GCA_964437525.1 uncultured Myxococcales bacterium
ATCAAATGCTAGTTGGTCAAGGTTTTTTTTGTGAAAATTGACGACAATTGCAGAGTGGTGGCTACTATGCTAGACTAAATCGAAAGTTTATGGAATTTTTTCGAGAATCGGTGAGGAAATGAGAATATTTGCTATAGTTTTTGCCTGTCTTCTGGCCTTTTTTGCATCTTGTTCAAGTTCTTCTAACGAAGAGCCGTACCGTGAATGTTTAAAAGACTCCGATTGCGGTGCCGGGTATAAATGTCAGTACAACGAATGTGTTCGCATAATCGATAGCGATGGTGACGGAGCATCAGGTCAGTGTATTACCGCTAAAGAGCTTACATGCGTCGCTCCCGGTGAAACCATTGCAATGTGTATTGCGGGGAACTGGTCGGAAAGAGCTTGTGTAAACGAAAGCTCGGGTGCTTGTGTCGTGTGGAAAGGCGAAATTGGCGATTCCGATTCCGATTGCTGTCCATGTTGCGATCCTTCCTGGGATAGTTTTTCATGTCAGGATTCCGCCATTGTCACTTGCGATATTCAAAGCAATTCCTGGGTTGCCTCTGATTGCAATTCAGCCTGTTTGGATAAGGTTGCCTCCGCTCTTGATTGCTGCCCATGCTGCAATCCAGCTACAGACAGCTATCGTTGCGAAGAAAATAAGGTTGAGAAATGTGATGGTATAGCTTCGATGTGGCAGGACAGTACATGCCAGGAGGCCTGCGCCGATCCGAGTCAACCCTATTTGCATTGCTGCGATTGCGTTGTGGACGGTGATGTCGATGATCTGGATGACGATCAGGATGCCGTTGAGTGGGAAGGCTCTCAGGATTGTCTTCCTGAAAATCTTGATCCAAACTGCGAAACTTTTTCCGAGCTTTTCTGTTTCAGCAATATTCGCCATGACGTTTATTACTGCCAGGGGAGCGATTTGCGCATGTGCGATTTGCGTTGCGATTTGACTTATCCGAACTGTGGATGGATCACCGACGACAGGAAAGTCGAAGTCTGTCAGGTCTCCTGTGTTCAGCCGGACAGCAATGAGGAAGACGCCTGGTGCGAAGTCCTTGAAGACGGCGACGAGGAGCTGGACAATACCGAGATCGAAGAAGAAATGCAGATGAGTCACGAAGACGGTATGCCCTGCACACCGGGGGTTTGCATACCGGGCAGTTATTGTCAACTGGACTGGGACGAAGAAGGCCGCTACTGCGCTCCGGCTTACGATACATGTGTATTCCACGTAGGTATGGAGCCTGATGAGAAAGCCGATTTTTACGATTCTACAGACAAGATGATCTGTGTCGGAGATACCCACAAGCGCTGCATCGAAGGTGATTGGATTGGAGAAACTACCTGCGCCGAAGCTGAGACCTGTACCAGCGGAATCGGCTGTCAGTGAGAATTCATTCCTAAATTCAACTATTCCATTTCAGCATCGCCGGGAATGTAGATTTTCTCTACGCCCTTGGGGAAGGGCAGGCGGAATATGGATGCGGGTGGAGCGTGGTTGATTTTTATGTCTCCACTGGCCTTCAGTTTTATCTCGACGCCTTTTGAAGGCATCCTGAAACGAATCACCGAAGGATAATTGAAGTCGTTTTCGCCGTGGCGCTTCCAGCCTCTGTATGCAAGATCGTATACGAGCGAGCCGTCAGAGTTGCCGAGTTTTGTGCGGGCTATTTCGCCGTCGTGTGAAAACCAGATGTCCTGGCGTTTTGAATCGTTAATGACGGTGTATCTGAATTTCTTTTCGTCGTAATCGTAACCGAAGGCTTTGCGTTCTGCGTTTACCATGCGTGGGGTCGCCATGACGATTTCGAGCATTTGTCTTTGTGGAATATTCATTGGCAGCATTGTAGAGAGTGCCGAGTCTGTGGCCGGGCCGAAGTGCATGGCTTGTTCTTTGGGATTGTAATGCCTGAAAACCTCGCCATCGGATGAGAACATTCCAAGCGTGCCGATTCCTATCGGGCCTACTGCTTCCAAAAACAATTTATCCGGTTTCTGGGCAACGATAATCAATTGTATGCGGTCGTCTCTGTTTCCGTACTTGATGTCGGCGGTGAATTCCACATCTATGTTTTCAAGCTTCTCGCTACGCCATTTTATTGTCTCGAGCAGTTGCTCCAGGTCGGGCTTGTCTTCGGGTTTGATTTCCGGTGTTGCCTTACAGCCTGCCACGACTATGAGACCTGCAAGCAGCAGAAGCCAAAACGACACTTTCAGAGGCGGTAAAGATTTCATTTCAAGCCGTGTTTCTTTCGCAACTCGGGCCACAGGGTCGGGAAGTATTCACGAAGTTTTTCAAGAACCCGCTTTTCCTCAATCGCCAAAGGCGCTATCTGTTCCAGGATATTCAACATCTCCTGTTTTTGTCCGGCGGCGCGATACGACAAGGCCAGATGCATCATAATCTCAGGATCAAGCGGTTCCATCAGCACAGCCAGTTTAAGCCAGTGTATGGCCTGTTTGTATTGGCCGCGCTTGTAGTAAACCCAGCCGAGGCTGTCTATGATATAGCCTTCTTCCGGCTTGTATCTCATGGCCTGACGAATGAGCTTCTCGGCTTCGTCTAAGCGTCTGCCCTGATCGGCGTATACGAAGCCTATGTAATTGAGGGCTTCCGCGTGGCTATGGTCGATGGCCAATATTTCATACATGATATCGAGGGCTTCTTCCTGCTTGCCCATTGTGGTCAAAAGCAGGCCGAGATTGTAGCGCAGCGATATGTTGCGCGGCAGGCGTTTTATGCCTTGCTTCAGAATATTCTCGGCCTTTGCATTCTGCTTTTGCTCTTCCATGCGGGAGGCGGCCAAGCGATATATTCTTTCTTCCTCCGGATATTTTGCAAGCAGGCCGTCGATAAGCTCTTCCGCTTTTTCAGGATTGCCTTTCCTGATATACGAAAGTGCAATGTCGGCTTGGGCATCGAAATAGTAATCTTTGGCGTTGGGAGGAATCTTTTCGTATTCCTGCTTAGCCTGTGAATATTTGTCTTGCTTCAACAAGGAATAGGCCATCCAGTATCTGGCGCCTGTGTCGTTGGATTTTTCCAGTATGCTTGAGAACATGGTGGCGGCGTCAGGGTAGTGCTCGGTTTCAAGATACAGAAGCCCGATTTCCATTTGAGTGTTATGCAGGTTGCCTGTTTCGTAGTTTTGAGCATTCCAGAAGCTTTTTGCCGCGTTTTCTTTGTCCTTGTTCAAAAGATGCAGTCTGCCTAGTTTGAGGTGCAACTGCTTGTTGTTGGGGAAGTTCTTCAGTATGCGGCTGAAGCGTTTTATGGCCTGTTTGTATTTGTGGGTTTTCTCGTACCAGTCGGCCAACTCGTTCAGTATCTGCATGTTGTCCGGTGCCAGACGCAAAAGCTGCTCCATGGCTTTTTCGAGCTTGTCGTATTGCTGGTTCCGGCGGTAAGTCTGCGCCAGAAAGATCCAGGCTTCAACCGCTTCCGGTAAAGCCTGCGTCATTTCCTCGAAGACCTTTGTCATGGCCGGTTGTCCCTTGGACAAATACATAATTTCCGCCTTGCGGCGATATGCCGGTGCGAATTGAGGATCGGCCAGAATCGCTCGGGAAAAAACCGCCAATGCCGCTTTGATGCGGTTGGTCTGGAAGTACAACTCTCCCAGAACATAGAAGGGGTGCGGCCAGCCTTTTGAAAGGATGCAGGCTTTGGTGAGTTTTTTCTCTGCCTCGTCGAACCTGTCGAGGAAAATCAACATGCGTGCAGTATCGTAGTAAAGCTGGGCCGAGTCGCGCTCGTAGATCAGAGCCAGTTCGTATTCATCCAAAGCGTATTGATGCTTTAGCAGCAGCTCATATTTTTTGCCTTGAAGGAAATGCTTATAAGCTTGAGCGGTGGGGAACTTTTTCCCCTCTTGTTTGGCTTTGATGATTTCGGCTGTGCCGTGGGGTGGCGCTTTGTAATTGTGCAGGATATTTTTGCCGGGAAAGCCACAGGCAGAAATCAAAACAAAACCCACCAATACAGTCAAAGCAAAACATAAATGAAGAGATTTACGAATAGGCTTGAAACGGGGGGATGGCGGCATTGCTTGCATACCTGGAATAGCCCGGGGCTATTCCTCGTTCATTATCAAACTTGCCTCGGAGTTTGCTAGTCTCTCTCGCTTGGCGTCACGTTCTTTCTGTTCGATGTCGCGGGCCATTCTGACATCTTCGCGCTCGGCGATGTGATCGTCCTGGTTTGTTTCCAGAGTGGAACCCTTTTCTTCGCTGTCTTCAATAGAGGACACATGTTTGTCCAGATCTTTTTTGCTGATGCGGCCCTGCTCCAGATAGCGATCTTTTGCTCTTACGTCGAAGTTACCGATCTCAAGTTCTTTCTTAGCCAATTTCGACTCCTTTTATATTCGTTTCCACAAAAGGTGGTAAAACTCAACTTGGGAGCCTAAGAATAACCAACTTGGCCCGACTGTCAAGCTTGTAGAGGTTCTTTAACCCTTTATTGTCGAATTTTTTTCTTTTATCTATTCGACTTTTAATTTATCAAGCATAATACTATATTGCTTGTTGTCGGTTTACCGACGAAAGTTTTTGTTGGATTTTTTAAGGATGCATTATGAGAAACATATTAAAACTGGCGGTTGCTGCTTTACTTATGGGCTTTTGCGCTTTTATTCTGGTGTCTTGCGGTGCCGGTGATGTCGATTCCGATACCGATTTCAAAGACGGTGAAGTCGAGTTGAAAATAAGCGATGTTCGTAATCCCGATAGCGATAAACATCCTTTGCCGGAAACCGAAGTCTATCTCCCTGAAATCGTCGTCATGTCGCAAAAGTTTGTCGTCTCCAAGGGTTCCAACTTGCGCGGCTTTTTCGCAAGCGATCCTGAAAGCGGACCGTACAGCGGAATCCTGATCGTCCTGTTCGGTTCAGCCGATATGGAGGTCATGCCCGGCGACCGTTTCAGCATCAGAGGAACTTACACCGAATTTTGCGGCGTAACCACAATTTATCCGACCTGTTCGTGTCAGATAGAAGTGAGCGAACACGCATTGCGTTTGGAAGGTGGCGAAATTCCCGAGCCGGTTTATGTGGAGGATCACGAAGAACTTGTTGCCGAGAAGTCCCTGAGCCTTGTCTATCAAAATACCCTTGTCACCATCGGGCCTGTTAAAATTGAATCCGGTCCCAACACTTATCGCGAGTATACCTTGAGCGGCGGTTTGAAAGTCGATGACATGATCTTCGAGAACAAAAATGTCGCCGTCGGCTCTACCATTGAAAGACTGACCGGCTTCCTGTATTTCTCATACGGAGAAAACAAGCTCGAACCTCGTGATGCCGCCGACTGGGGATTGCAGGAGCAGGAATGACGGTCGTCCGTATTGCCAGGCATTGCAACGAACGCTGTGTTTTCTGCAATATCTCATCTGAAGATGGGTACAATCAGTACTACGAGACTCTTGAGGATGTGCAGCGCTACATAGATGAGCGCAAGCCCCGAAAAAAAGAAATAATCGAGATTTCCGGTGGCGAACCGACGCTCAACCCCAAGCTGCCGGAAATTGTCAGGCTTTTCAAAAAAAACGGCTACAGGATGGCGATAGACACCAACGCCGTCAGATTTGCCGATTATAATTATACCCGAACCGTGACGCGAGAAGGTCTAAGCGACGCTTTTGTCTCTCTTCATGCCGCCAACGCCGAGTTGTCGGAGTCGATAACCGGGTGTAAAGATACCTTCGATAAAACCATAAAAGGCATAGACAACCTGATCGCCAACAACATCGATGTCACCATCAACTTCGTCTGGTTCAGTCAGAACAAGGAGCATTTGCCCGATTTCGCCCGTTTTCTGCGGAGTCGATTCGGAGGTAAAGTGGAGTTGCACTTGAGTGTGATCGCGCCGAACTTTACCGATAGAGTCGAAGACTTCATCTTCCCCATATCCGAAGGTGTTCCGGTACTGCTTGAAACTATCGAAATCTGTGAGAAAATAGGATTGAACTTCAAGGTGGCCGATATTTGCGGGATACCTTTGTGCTTCATAAAAGGTCACGAGAACATCTATGTCGATCCGCTGCTACTCTTCGTTCCGCCCGTGAGAGGGAGAATCAGGGACAAAGTCAAGGGGCTGCAGTGCCGCGACTGCGTTCATTTCAACGACTGTGCCGGGGTGGTTAAGGAATACGCTATGGTATTCGGAACCGACGAGCTTGTGCCCGTGACAACGTTAAGCACCAAGATGCGCCTTTTATACAGCGCGGCACGTTCACCTATTACTCTTCACGCCTTGAGATTTATGGCACAGAGGTTGAAGAACAACGCCATCAGGGAGACCAGGTTCAGGCTCAACTCTTTCTTGTCTTAATGGCAGGAAATCTTATCCAGCAATTCATCCACTACAGCCAGTTTCTTTTTATCTCCGGCTTCAGCATATAATTTGCGGGCTTTCTGCCAGTACTGGCAGGCTTTTTCTATGTCGGCTTTTTCCGCATAAACCGATCCCAAACTGTCTATGGCTTCGGCAGCCTGAGATCCGTCCTGAAGTTTTGCTTTCAGATTGAGCGCCTGATGAAGGAGCCGCTCGGCGTTTTCCAGTTCTCCCAGTCTGAGCCAGACCGCTCCCAGCATGGCCCAGACATCCGGGTCTTCAGGGTCGAGGTTGGCCGCTTCGATGTAAGCTGCCAGCGAAAGCGGAGTGTCGCTTATATATGAAAAAGCTCCCAAAGTCCGGGCTATGGAGGCAAGCTCTTTTTGTGCGCTGCTATTGCTCGCTTGCTGATTGGCCAGCATTGATTTTCCGCTCTCGAACAAGGTGCGGAAGAGCTTTTCGGCCAAGCCGACTTCGCCTTTAAAGGCTTTTTTCAGAGCTTTTTCGTACCTTTTCTGATCTTCATCTTTTGATGCTTTTGCCAACTCATCAAGCTTTTTGAGAGCCAATGTCAACTGCTTGAGTTCTACCGGCGTCGTACCTACGCTGCGGTCAGCCTCGGCTATCTCGAAGTTACTGGCTTTGAGATCCGAAAGGAGCCTGCCAGCGGCTTTTTCGAAGTCCTGTAGATCTTCATCGTCTGTTTTCGGCTTGGTTTTCCACCAGACTATGAATCCAAAAATCATCAACATGGCAGTAATGCCAGCAATGTCCCACAGCAATTCCATTTGGCTTCCTTCCCGTTTGGGATGCAATCCGATCATGTGTACATAAATACTATTGGGATTGCTTGCGCAATAGCAAGATCAAAGGGAGGCTTGTATGCTTTTTTCTCTATTGAATTTGAATAATCACAAAGCAAAGCTTACATGGCTTGTTGTTTTTACTTCAGTTTCCAGTTTTATTAAGATATACTCCATCCAATCTATTTCATACATGGGGTTGAAACAAAAAGTGTCTGGAATGAAAGTCAGCATATTGGGCGTGCGGGGTTCGAGACCGGTGGCCGCGCTTAACATGATGCGGTACGGTGGGAACACCACTTGCTTCCGTGTGGATATCGAAGACATGCCTACTATCTTTGTAGATGGAGGTACAGGTCTGTACGAAGAGGGTATCCGGCTGGCCAAGGACAAGAAAGACCTCAAATTATATATGCTGGTTACTCACACCCATTGGGACCACATCCTGAGTTACCCGCTTTTCGAACCTTTCTACAGAAAAAACTGCCAGGTTGAATTTTTCGCTCCTTACTCGGAAAAAGCCGACTTCCCGAGGTTGATCGAAGGCCAGCACCATGATCGCACTTTCCCGCGTTCCTTCGACGAATTGACAGCCAACATCAAATACAACCATCTCAAAGGCGGAGAAGATTTCCAGTTGGACAAGGTTAGAATCAAGACCATCCAGTTGAATCATCCGGGTATTACCTTGGGGTGGAGATTGGAATCCAAGGGCTCGTCAGTATGCATCATCACCGATAACGCGCCCATAGAGGACAATTATCTTGGTGAAGGAATGAAAGAAAAAGCCGAGGTCGATCCGGAAACATTTGAAAAGCAATTTAACCTCAAGTTGATAGAGTTTATCAAAGATGCCGATCTGGTAATCTACGATACTCATTTTACAGAAGAAGGA
>CAYTHG010000175.1:0-7985 GCA_964437525.1 uncultured Myxococcales bacterium
TGCCAGCGAACTGCTCGAATGGTACTGCTACAAAGCTCAGTACAGCGCAGCCGAATAAGCCGCGACGAAAGCAAGTAACAAAAAAGGCCGGGCGCTTTCGCGCCCGGCCTTTTTTTATGTTCAATAGAAAATGATTCACAGAATGCCGAGTGTCGTCATTCTGAGCCGCAGGCGAAGAATCTCTTGTAAGCTCATGCAGATCCTTCGCTACACTCAGGATGACAACGAAGTTTCGATGGAGAGAAAGCAAAGCAATTGACAGAATATCGAATATCGTCATTCTGAGCCGCAGGCGAAGAATCTCTCGTAATCTCATGCAGATCCTTCGCTACGCTCAGGATGACAACGAAGTTTCGATGGAGAAATGCTTACTAACCACTATTTAAAATTCAATTCAGGGAGATACGGCTATCGTAAGATCCTATTCCCACAGCATTACGGCCCATAAACAAAATCCCAACTCTCGGAATTATTCGTTTCATCGAACACAGTGGTCATTGTTACAAAAGGCTCCGGATTGTACCACAACGAGCCGAATGGATATACAAATGCCTCAATAATCACGTGACAATCCAAACATCCTCCAAATGGGTCCCAATAATCAGAAGCACCACAATCATCACGACTCAAGGTCAGATTCCAGGGGCCAGGCGAAAGTTGTTCACAGCTAATTATCCCCAATCCGAGCGAGCCAGGAGACATCGAGCATTCTCCCCCCTCCAGCATGTAGCAGTTACCATCCTGATCCAAGTGATCCTTGTCACAGACTCCAGTGTATGCCTGAGATTGAAGAGCCATGTTCAGATCGAATTCTCCCCCTAGTAAGGAGTCGGCTCCTGAAACATTCACACTAAAATGCAACCCTTGCCAATAAGGCTGTAGATTAACCGATATATCAAAAGGTTCGGATTCCAATCCCTCATCATCCACCACAACCAAATTGAATTTGTAAGTTCCATATACATCGAAATCTATACAGATGTTCATGTCAGGATTCGGATAAGAACCAATAGAAATTATATCATGCGTGTATCCCTCGGGAGTTTCATCCCATGTCCAGACATATTCCTGAATCGTTCCGTCGTCCGGGTCGTAACTGATATTTCCGTAAAAACATAACCTGATATCAGGATCCATAGGTGCAGTAGGTTCTATAGGATCCACAACCTCCACATAACCCCTCATGGTCTGTCCGCCATCTCGCGTAGACACCAGCGCAACAGGATTCTGCTGGACCCTACCGGTACCCGTCATTGGGATATCGAATTCGGGATGGTCGGGCATATCGCTTTTTATGCGAAGATGGCAGGTATCGCTTCCTTCATCTACGGGTCTGTAGATAAGCTTCAACTTTTTCGGGCTCAGCACAACACCTTCTATGATCTCACCCTGCAAACCGTATTCATCCACGATCTCGAATTCATCGCAGCCCGAATCACCTTCCAGCACCGCTTTCTCAAAGGAATCAATCAAGACATCGTCCTGACAATGATTGTAAAGAATTATCTCTTGAGAACTTTCGCTATCCACAAGGACTCTTTCAAACGCTATTGCCTCAGGTCGGACGTCAAAGAAGCAACCGTCTTCGATAGATTCTTCCTCAATCTCGATCTTATCTGCACTCTCCACAAAGTCTATGTCGCCATCGGTGCGTTCCGATATCTCGACCTCAGACTCGATGTCGCGATCTATTCGTTCCAATATCTCAACTTCCAAATCCAGATCGCCATCGACTTCCTGTCTGTCCCAATCTCCCTTGAACTCCATCACACAGGTACCTCCAGAGCAAACCAAGCCCTGCGAGCAGTCGGAATCAAGTGTGCAGAAAGAATTTTCCAGCGCATCATCGAAACAAGAGGAAAAGACAACGGCAAAGACAAAAGCTCCCAAAGCAACAAACGTCTTACAACATCTCATTGCACTACCCCTTCCTCCGCCATTACAGAACTTGCAATTTGACAACCCCATTATTATTAAGCCTACAACATCATTATTGCAATTACAAGAGACATTGTAACTTATTCACTAACGCTATAGCAGGTATTAGTCATTTTCAGCGATTGACGGAGTGTCGTCATTCTGAGCCGCAGGCGAAGAATCTCTCGTAATCTCATGCAGATTCTTCACTACACTCAGGATGACAAAGAAGTATCGATGGCGAGAAATGCTTAATGACCACTATAGCTTCAGAATATTTTGGCACCATGACAAAAAAGGCCGGGCGCTTTCGCGCCCGGCCTTTTTTTATATCCAATTGACTTATGATTTATTTAGCGGCGTCGGCTTCCAGCGCCTTTATGAAATAATTTATCTTCTTGGCGCGGCCTTTTTTCATGTGCTCGACAACTTGCTTTTCAAGCTTTTTACCGATGATCGGAATGGGCAGATTCATAGTGCCGTGATCGACCAGCTTGCAGGCGTCCGGGCCGTCTTCCATGATTTCGGAGGTTCCGTAGACCTTGGCCTTGGATCCCATGCCTTCGCCCTTACGATCCCAGGTGGACTTTCTGCTTGCCTTGTTCCATGTGAAGAACATGGTGGATTTCTGGGTGCCGATGGGAAGCGGTTCTTCCATGACAAGCTTTATGGTGATTTCCTTGTCGTCTTCTTTGACGATTTCAGCCTTGGGGTTGAGTCCGTCCTGAACAATAGTCCAGTCTTCGACGAATTTAAGGTCGATGATTTTTTTGAAAACCACTTCGGCAGGGAAATTGATCTTATCGTTGAAATCGAAAGTCTGGGCCATTTTTACCTCCAAATATTACGTGTCCATTTCGAATACCACACAAAAGCGCGCTTATCATAGCTTATCTTTTAGTTTTTCTGCGACCGCCGCCGGTTCTCACTTTTGGAAGCCTGCTGGATTTTTTGCTTTTGACCTTTTTATCGGCAACAAGCTTGCTTCTGTCCGATTCCACTGGCGCGGCTTCTTTTACTGCCTTGGGGTCAACCTGCAACCACAATTGCAAAGCGCGCAAACTTATATCCCGCAGCAGTTCCATATATACTAATCCAACTTCGCGCCGAAATTCAACTAATGGATCAAGATTTCCATATCCGCGCAGCCCTATTCCCTCTTCTATACGCTCCACATCCGTCAAGAACTGCGTCCACAACTTATCTATTGTGCCCAAAAACGTGTAACGCTCCCACTCCATCAACTGTTCGTCGTGAACCGTGCCATAGCGATCACGGTAGCAATCACAAAGATAATCGACAGCCGCTTCTTCTTCCAGAGGCCAGCCGTCTTCAGGGGGCGCGACCTCCCGACCATAGATGCTAACCAGAATATCGTGGAACATCTTCCGCAACGATTCGGCATCTTTTGAAGATTTGGATGAATTGCCCGAACGCGAATGCTCTTCTATCAGTCTTCTCATAAGATCAAAAACAAGCGCCCTGACCTTCTCATGCCATTCTTCAAGATTCGGAGAATCCAGCAATTCGCGGCGCATGGTCCAGATACCTTCGCGGCGCTCGACTATCACGGCATCGTATTTCAGGACCTCGACTCTGACAGCCTGATTCTCGACTTCTATTTTTTCGCGCAGGTTCTTCAAAGTGTCGAAGACGAATTTATCCTCTACAGGCTCCCCGGCGGGATGATCCTGCAGGTGTTCCATAAGCTCGGGAATATAGGTTTCGCTTCCGAATTTCTTGTAGATATGGTCTTCGATGGAAACCAGGAACATTGAAGCACCCGGATCGCCCTGGCGTCCGGAGCGGCCTCGAAGCTGGTTGTCTATGCGAACGGATTCATGCTCTCCCGTACCGATGACGAAAAGCCCTCCGGCCTCGACAACGTGCTTGCGCTCTTCTTCGCAAACGGCTTTACAACGTTCAAGCTCCCGCTCGTATTTTGAGGTTCCCGGGTCGGCTTTCTCTGATGCCATCATTTCCGGGCTACCGCCCAAAAGGATATCGGTACCACGTCCGGCCATGTTGGTGGAGATGGTCACGGCTCCCTTGCGCCCGGCCTGAGAAATGATCGAAGCTTCGTCGGCGTGGTTCTTAGCGTTTAAAACATGGTGCTTTATTTTATTGCGCTTCAAAAGACGGGATATCTGTTCGCTCTCATACACAGATACGGAACCGACCAGCGTCGGCCTGCCGTCTTCGGAATTCTGCTCTATCTCCGACAATAGAACGTCGTGCTTGTCTTTGAGATTTCGGAAAACTGCGCGCCTGTAATCTTTGCGTACCATAGGCATGTTGGTCGGAATGCGTTTGACCTTGAGCCTGTATACTTTGAGGAATTCGTCGCGCTCGGACCAAGCCGTGCCGCTCATACCTGCCAGCAACGGATAACGCCTGAAGAAATACTGGTAACTGGTTTTCGCCAGCGTCATATCTTCGGAACGGACCTGCACGCGCTCTTTTGCTTCCAGCGCCTGATGCAAGCCGTCTGAGAAACGCTTGTCCTCAGAGACGCGGCCTGTGTGTTCGTCAACCAGAAACACGCGCCCGGTGTTGACGATGTAATCCACATCCAGCCTGTAAGCAGCGTGTGCCAGAAGGGACTTGTGAACGGCGTGGAACCACAACAGGTTGTCGGGATGCGACAATGATCCTACGGCCAGCTTTTCTTCCACTTTCAAAAGCCCGTCGTCGGTCAGGGTGGCTGTGTGCGAACGCGGCTGAGTCTGGTAGTCGCTGCCTTCCTGCAACTGCCTTATAATCAGATCGACGCGCTTGAATATGCCGCTGTCTTCTTCGCCTTTGCCGCTGATAATCAGTGGCGTCTGCGCCTCATCTATCAACAACAGATCGACTTCGTCCACCAGCGCGAAATGAAATCCACGGTGGACGATTTCCTCAGCGCTGCCTGCCAGATTGTCGCGCAGGTCGTCGAAAACCATTTCGGAGTTGGTGCCGTAGGTAATATCGCAGGCATAGGCGGCTTTGCGGGCGCTGCTTTCATCAAGCTGAGAATCACCCATCTGCTCCTGTATACAACCCACCGAAAGACCCATAAAGCGATAGACTTGCCCCATCCACTCGGCGTCGCGGGCCGCCAGATAATCGTTGACGGTAACGACATGTACGCCTTTGCCGCTCAGAGCGTGGAGATATGCAGGCAGGGGCGCCACAAGCGTTTTACCCTCACCGGTTCTCATCTCGGCAATCTGACCGCGAGCGAGCGTCACACCGCCGATTATCTGGACATCGTAATGGCGCATGTTTAAAACGCGCCTTGACGCCTCGCGCACGGCGGCGAAAGCTTCGGGCATCAGGTGCTCAAGGCTTTCTCCATCGGCCAGTCTTTTTTTGAATTCCGGCGTAAGCGCGGAAAGCGCCTGATCGTCTAAAGAACGCATACGTTCTTCCAGACGGTTGACTTTTTTCAACACGGATTTCGGGGACGCCTGAAACAAATCACCGAAAACGGCTTTTACAAAAGCGCTCACGTTATATCAATTCTCCTGCACCATCATGTCACCGGGCATCTTGCCGGTGGCAACCATTTCCAACAGGCGCTCGAAGGCATCCGAGTCCCAGTTCTGGGCTCCGATGAATTTGGCTACTATCTTGCCTTTTGCATTGACCACGAATGTCTCGGGGTATTTAACCGTTCCATAACTTTTGGCGGTTTCGCTTTTGGGATCGAGCAGGACGTTCAGCTTGACTCCGGGCAGATCTTTTTTGATTTCCTCGAAAGACTGGTTGACGCTGATGGCCAGAACCTCGAAGTTGGTGGCAGAAGCGCGCTGTGTCAGGCGCTCCAGGCTGGGGACTTCTTCGAGACAGGGCGCGCACCAGGTAGCCCAGAAATTGACTACAACCGGCTTGCCGAGATAATCAGACAATTTGACGACTTTGCCCTTTTCGTTTTTCAACTCGAACTCGGGGGCTGTTTTTGCGTCTTTGGAATTAAAGAATGCGTGGGTGGTCATCATGCCGCCCATCATCATGCCCGGATTGGTCTTGCCGTCAACCGGAGCTTCTTCACCCGAAGGCAAAACCTGACGGGGCATTTTTTTCCCGGCTTCGAGATCGAGCTTAGGGTGTCCCATGGGCAGCTTGGCAGAACCTTCGCCACCTGCGACCTTGAAGAAAACATTATTGGAGACGACATCTCCCACTACGACACTGACAAGACCCGACTGCGCGGCTGGCGGAACTTTGACCTTGATCTGGTCGTCCTGAACGGCCAGAGCTTTAGCGGACACGCTACCGAACAGCACCACTATTTCTTCGGCGGCTATACCGAAACCGCTGCCCATTACGAATATTTCGTCTCCGGGATTGGCGGTATTAGGCTGAATGGAAGATATCTCGGCTCCTGCACCCAAAAAACCACCACGCACAAGAACAAAAGCGACGATTGCGAAAACGACAATAAAACCAAATATCTTTTTCATCAGACAGTTCCCTCTTTCGGATATTCAAATTCAGTTAAACAATAATATAGACATCTTTTACGGATTTTCCAGAATTATCGGTATTTTCCGGGATTATGGCGGAGGGGCGTAATTTATTGCGCCCGATAATAGTCCGGGCATGGGCGCGATGAATCGCGCCCCTACGCAATTCTTCATTCCCGCCTACCCGCGACACGAGAAGTTTTTCAGCCTATAAGGTCAATAATCAGCCCAAAAGCATTGCCTTTTATTGCGGGATTCTCTATAAGTAGCAAGAGCTTGAATTCTATGTATGGTTTATCGTGAATGCGTGTGGATGGAGAACAGTATGAAGCCAGAGAGTAAATCGCCCTTCAAAGGACTTGCCAGCGGACTTGCTTTGACAGCGGGATCAACACTGCTGCTTGAAATGTCGCTGACACGTATTTTCTCCGTAACGATGTGGTATCACTATGCATTCATGGCGATCAGTATCGCTTTATTCGGGCTTTCTTTCGGTGCTGTGACCGTATATGTCAAACCCGAATGGTTCCCCAGAGAAAAATACAGCGAACGCCTGACGCAGCTATCGCTTGCTTTTATGGCCACGATATTTTTGTGTTTCTGGATACACCTGCAAATACCTTTCACGCCGACTTTCACCTTTTTGGGAGTAGTCAGCGTCGTTTTGTCTTTCATGCTGGTAGCAATTCCGTTTTTGATTGGCGGCGTCATCGTCTGCTTATGCCTGACGGGATTTCCCAAACATGTCGGCAGGCTGTACGCCTTCGACCTTGGCGGAGCGGCCATCGGCAGCATACTGCTACCTTTGGTGATCCGCTTCTTGACCGGCCCCGGCGTGGTTCTTTTGTCCGGCTTGATGGCGGCCACGGCTGCCCTTCTGTTCTCGCTTTCAGGACCGAGCAAGCTTCGTAAAATCGCGGCGGCATCCGTGGTGGTATCCTTCTTGTTGATGGCACAGCAGCCCTTCGGACGCCTGTTCGAGATCAAGTGGGTCAAAAACGTCTGGGGTCTGCCGCAGTCCGAGCGGATAGTGGTGAAACCCGAAATCGAGATGTGGAACGAACATTCCGTCATCACGGTTTTTGCAGGCGTACTTGATGCCGCTTTCGCCTGGGGCATGTCTCCCACGTACAAGCAGGACAAAAAAACCGAGCAGCTTATGCTGATGATAGACGCAGCCGCCGGAACGGTCCTGACTAAATACAACGGCAATCCCAATACCGTCAGTCACTTGAAATACGACGTAACATCGCTGGTTCATTACCTGCGCCCGGAATCCGACGTGCTGATAATCGGTGTCGGCGGCGGCAGGGACATCTTGACCAGCTTGATGTTCAATCCCAAGAGTGTCACCGGCGTTGAAATCAACGACCAAATTCTGGAGTTGGTAAACGGCATCAAAGGCGATTTCACAGGCCATCTGGATCTCAATCCCAAAGTTACCTTCCACCACGACGAGGCCCGCAGCTATATCGAGCGCTCCAGCGAGAAATTTGATTCGATACAGATTTCCCTGATAGATTCCTGGGCGGCGACAACTGCCGGGGCTTTCGTTTTGACAGAAAACAACCTTTATACCCACGAAGCCTGGATGGAATTCTTCGCTCATCTAAATGAAGG
>CAYTHG010000176.1:0-7960 GCA_964437525.1 uncultured Myxococcales bacterium
GGGCGGCACAGTATTCCTGCAAGCCGCTTTTGCTGTCTCCTATTTCCAGGTGTGCGGCGTGGTAGGTAAGGCGTGTCAATACCTGACGGCCTATGCAGTCTTGGGCAGAGGTCAGTCCGCCGTCCAGGTATACGGCTCCTATCACGGCTTCGTATGCAGAAGACAGAAGCGATTCCTTGGTGGCTCCGCCGCTCCTCTGCTCACCGACGCCCAACAGCAGTATCGGTCCCAGATCGATGTCTTCTGCGACTCTCGCCAATTCATTCATATTGACCAGCGCCGCTCGAAGTTTGGTCAGGTTGCCGGAGGTGTATTCCGGATAGTTCTTGTAGATGGTCTCTCCGACGACAACATCCAGCACGGCATCGCCAAGGTATTCCAAGCGATCGTTGTCCGGCATTGTTTCTTCTGATTCGTTGGCATAAGAGCTGTGAATCAATGAAAGCTTTACCAATTCCTTGTCGCGGAATTTGTATTTTAGTTTGGATTCCAGCTTGTCGATTCTGTCTTGAATTTCCGATTCTTTCATTGCATTCAGCCTTGTTCTGTCTCTCCAAGTAATTCCGTCGAATTATACACATCTTTTATTCGTGTAGAAACGACTTGATTCTTCTCTAAACTACTATTATCTATCCAGACCGTAAAATAATTTCTGCTTTGACATCGTGCCGCCGAACCGGCTTTTGCCGGCACTTCCACAAGAACTTCGAGATTCTGGCCGATAGCGTCATGAGCGGCCTGCACTTTTCTTTTATTGGACAGGTCTCTCAAGCGTGCTGCTCTTGCCTTGCTTGTCTGTGGAGGCACTTGCTCCGGCATTGTCGCTGCCGGTGTTCCTTTGCGAATCGAGTAGGGGAAGACGTGCAGATATTGCCAGCCGAAGCTTTCGAGGAAGCTGTATGTCTCTTCGAATTCCTCTTCGCTTTCTCCGGGAAAACCTACGATCACGTCCGCGCCCCAGCAAAGATTTGCTATGCGGCGGGAGGCGTATTTGAAGCGCTCGCGGTACAGTGCGGTTTCGTAGGGGCGGTTCATGCGATTTAAAACGCTGTCGCAGCCGCTTTGCAGAGGTATGTGCAGGTGTTCGCAGATGGTCTTGGATTCCGCGATGATATCTATGACTTCTTCCGTCAAATCCACAGGCTCGACCGAGCTTACACGAATTCTGGGGATGAGGGCTTCTTTGTCTATTCGTTCAAGCAAGCCTGCAAAGTTTTGCTTGCCCGGCAGACCTACGCCCCATTTGCCCATGGTGATTCCAGACAGCACGACTTCTTTGTAGCCGCTTTTAGCAAGGGCTTCCAGTCGCTTAAGTATCGTGTCTGCGTCTATGCTGCGGGGGGCTCCGCGAGTGTAGGGGATTATGCAATACGAGCAGAAGTTGTCGCAGCCGTCCTGTATTTTGAGGAAAGGGCGGGAGCGGTCTTCGAAGCGGGTCAGCGCGAATTCGCTCTCTGGTGTGAATCCATGAGAACTTTTGGCTAGCTTGTAAAGAACTTCCAAAACGCGGTCGCTTTCCGGGCTGTCTATCACATGGGTTACGCCTTCGAGCAGTAATGCCTCTTCTGAGGCCACAACCGGATAGCAACCGGCCACGACTATTGCCGCCTCTAGATTGCGTTTGTGAGCTTGATATATGAACTGCCTGGACTGGCGGTCTGCAATGTGCGTAACCGTGCAGGTAAAGACCACATAAGCGTCCGCAATGGAAGTGAAAGGCACCTCAACAAAGTCGTCCTTATTCAGGCGATTCCTGACCGTTGCGGCGTCGTATCTGTTGGTTTTGCACCCCAAGGTGACAAAGGCCACCCGGAAGCGTTTAGCTGAGTCGATCAAAGCGAAAGATATTTACTTTTCTTCAATGCGAATTCTATCTGCTTCAACATGCGCTTGTCGGTTTCTTTTTCCTTCAGGAAGCGCAAAAGGTCGTATGCTGAGCGGGACTTTATTTTCGCCAGCGCTTCGACATAGAATTCACGGGCCAGACGGTTAGATTCTTTAAAATAATTGTCTTTGAAGGCAGGTACGGCATCCTTGGCGTTCATTGTACCAAGAGCTTTGGCTGATGCCTGCCTGACGACCGGAGTCGGGTCATGCAGTCCGTTTTTAATGATAAATCCGACTGTCTGTTTAGGTTCGTTGAAGTCCTGCATTACCTCGATAATGGACTTGCGAACGAATTCGGATGCGGCATCGGGAGATACGAACAGCTTCTGCAGTTCTTGAATGGTTTCTTCGTCCTTGGCCGAACGGAAATACTCAAGAATCGCCACCTGACGAGGCAGGAAGTTTGCATCCTGCAGGAGGTCGAGCAACAGCAGGTAGAGTCCGCTGTCCGAATAGTCTTTGAAAACATCCAGGATCAGCTTGAATGTGTCTACGTTGTTTTTCAGCAGTTCTCGTTCAAGGATATCCAAAGCATCATCGCCTTCGAATTCCACAATGGCTCTGACTATCGCTTTTTTCGGGGGCTCACTGTCTTGGTTGGGGTATACCTCGCAAGCTTCGACAGCTTCCATGTCCTTGGATTCGATCAGTGTTTCAAGGGTTTCTAAGCCACGACGGTCTTGCAGGTTAGATATGGCCATTGCTGCTTTGGACTGAATCAGACGCGAGGCATCGCTTTTCAACAGCTTGAACAGCTTGGGCGGCAGTTCCATGCGCAGGGAGATCTTATTATCTTCGCTGTTTTTCTTGGATTTCTTGCCCTTACGTTTTTTACTTTTCTTCTTCAGCTTCTTAATGTCTTTGTTTGTCAACTCGGGTTCAAGCAAAGTCTGGAAAAGAAGGGTGTCCATTGCCAGAGCTTTGGCATTGATGTCGCCTTGTTCCAGAAGTTTGAAGAGAAGATTTGGGTTGTTGTAAGTGCCCTGCAAATCCAGCAGCATTTGCAGATAGGTTGCGGCCATCTTGCCGTTGGCGCCCTTTGCAGTTTCTTTTTCCAGCAATTCTACCAGTTCACCCTGGAAAACAGGATCTGTAGCTCTGCCGTCTATTTTGGCTACGAGATTCTCAAGGTACGTTACAAAGAACTTGTATTCCATCTCGTGCTTGTATTGCTTGAACTTTTTGGGAGAGATGATGGAAAGATCGACTTTGCCTTTTTCTACAGGCAGGACCAGCGAACCGGGAACAGGTTTGAAAGGCACGGTGCTTATCATGGTGTGTCCCAGGAAGAAGAAGTAGTCGTGACCCTTCTGGAAGAACTGGGCAGGTCTCATCCCATGTAGATTGGGGCAGTTATTGAAGCTGGAAATTCTGATCTGACCGGCAATTTTGCCCTTGAAGGCTTTATTGATGCTGGCGTGTATCGTCTTTTTGCCCTGCATACCGACAACGGAAGCGAAAACTATATTTTTCGATTCCTTTACAATGCTTTTAAAACTTTCCTTCTCGTTATCTTCAGCAAACGCTTTGTTAAAAGGCGTTAGAATCAATACGAACAGCAACAAAATACAGAATCCATTATTCCGAAGCATAAGCTCGCCCCTCTGGTTTTCTTTGTTCATTACAGCATTCACATACACCTAATACGGACACGCTGAAGTATATCCACATAGTAAAAAAAACGCAAGAGTTCACGGTTTTGTGAGAGATGTTGTTTGCCTGCGGGCTATCCCTTTGAAATGATAGGTAAAAGTACCTGCTGTGAATCAAAGTCTTTTCTAAAATTCCCAGCTTATGTCGAGGTCCGCTTTGATATCCCAGAGAGTGTCTGGATTGGGGAAGAAAGTCGGTGATGCTTGCAGGTTGCGTCTGATGCCGAATTGGAATGCCAGCAGTTGAATCGGGCGCAGGCGGGCCAAGGCTTGGAACATGCTGTGATCGGGAATTTCGAAGATGCTCTTGTAGCTTGTAAAGTTGGTTACCATGTAGGTTGCGTTCATTACGAAGTACTTGGTTGCCGGAACTTCTATGTGAGCCAGAAAATCAGCGTTGTCATCGCCTGTGGCATCGCCTAAGGCAAGAGTGAATCCTATGTAATCCAGCAGGGCGTAACTGAACTCGAAATATCCGCCGAAGTGATTCCAGTCATCGCCTCGTTCGGAGAACTCTTTCCATTTGGGTTTTATGGAATAGTTGACAAAGTTTTCGTTTGAGGGAGTCGATTCTCCGATCCATTTGTATTTCATAAATTCATAGAAAGGATCGAAGTAGCTGGGCGTGTAGTTGTCCTGGTATGCCCTGAACTCGGCTCTTATCCTGATTGCCTGCCGGATTTTTGAAAACAGGTTCACTCGCCATAAGAGCCCGGTCGTTATGCCGCCTCCGGCGTTTATCATGTGGGAGTAATCGAAATAACTTTTCAAGTCGTGTTCGACATCGTTGGAGCGTGCTTTGACGAGCTTGAGTTCGATATCGCCGCCGACGATATGCACGTCGTCGCCTTCGTAGACGTAACTGTCATCGCTGTTGGTGCGGTTGGATGCCACCCATGCCGGGGCGTCTAAGTCCGTGACGTATGTAAGCCCCAAAGAAAGACTTTTAGCCATCCAGTGATCGGAGACCAGCGAACCGGGTTTGATGAAGACCAGTCCGCCGAACATTTTCCACCAGGTAATATCGTTGGTGAACAACTCGCAGCCGCCGTAATCGGAATAGGCGTCGAATTCCGCCGCTACTCTGGTGGTGAAATGGTCGAGGTTCTGGATGTAGCGCTTCATTATGGTGCCGTGGCCGATGGATGTGGAGAACATGCGGTGTATGTTGACGTACAGGTTGTCCTCTTTGCGGCCATATTGTATGTAGCGGATTATTTTGGCGGCATCTCTCGGGCTGTCCCAATCCTGTTTGCGCGGCTGGCCGAGATTGTTGAAGTTATCCAGTTCGCCGTCTTCGTTGCGATCTTCTCCCGAATACAACTCCAGGTTGATCGGCACTCCGAATCCCAGTCGCAGTTTGCTTTCTTTGGTTATGTCGTCGGGGAAGAAACGCAAGTCCAGCTCGGGAGCGAGGTAGAGATAATGTGTGTATGCGAGTCTGCGGTATCCTGTAACCACACCAACCCTGTCGGCTCTGGGAATGACTTCGAGTGGACCGATGGTTGTCAGGTTGCCTTTATAGAAGCGTGATTCCTTTACCTTTTGCCGGGCATCTTCTTTCTGCGCTCTTTTGTTTTCTTTGGCAGCCAGTGCCTGTTGCTCGGCGGGAAGCTGGTCTTGAGCTAAAAGGCGTTCGACTCCTATTCTCAGGAAAAGAGCCAAGTCTTTATCGACGCTAGTTTTGCCTCTGTCAACTGCTATCAGCGAACCGGCTTCGGTGTCTATCAATTGCAGGTTGATTTTTATGGTATCCAGCGATTTTCTGATATTGCCGGAAATAACGCGGCCAGCACCCAACTCGAATCCGGCCTGTGCCGTGCATGAGACGGAAAGGCAGGACTTGAAATTTTTGCCTGCCTCGCTTTCGAGAAAGTTTTTCACCTTGTCGGGAGGGACTACTTTTCTGTTCTGCTTTATGGCTTGTTGAGAAATTACTTCTTCAAAGGTGCCGGAAGATGTCTGATTTTTTATGCCTGAGACATTGACGTGCAGAACGGCTATCGAGGATTTCTTGGCGGCACCGGACTGCTGTTCCTCCGCAAGCGCAGAGGAACACAGCAGTGCCAATACCATAAATGAACCCATACAAAGACGGGTAAAAGATAAGCCCCTCGACATCCAGGGTCCTTTCCGGAAATTTCAGAGACCGGAATTATACCTCAAACTTGACGATTCTTGCAAAGCCTTCCGCTTTAAGACTGGCACCGCCTACCAAAGCACCATCGATATCCGTCTGGCTCATCAGGCCGTCTACGTTGTCCGGCTTGACTGATCCGCCGTAAAGGATGGGGATTTCTTCTGCGGTGGCTTCGTCGTAAAGCTTGACCATTTCGCCACGGATGAACTTGTGAACTTCCTGAGCCTGCTCGTCGCTGGCGGTTTTGCCGGTTCCGATAGCCCAGATTGGCTCGTAAGCGATAATCATTCCGGCGGCGTCCTTGGCTTCGATATCTTTAAAAGCTCCGACGACCTGTGTTCCCACTTTGTCGAAAGTCTTGTCGGCTTCGCGCTCTTCAAGAGATTCTCCGACACAGATGATGGGCACGATTTCGTGCTTTAAGCAGGCTTTTACTTTTTCGTTTACGAACTCGTCGCTCTCTACGAAATATTCTCTGCGTTCCGAATGTCCCAGAATGCAGTGAGTGCAGCCGACTTCTTTAATCATGGTCGGTGACATTTCGCCAGTGTAGGCTCCCTTTTCAACAGGGTAGAGATTCTGCGAGCCGAGCTTGACATTCGCGCCGAGCTTGGTTCCAACAGAATAAAGAGCGGTCGGGGAAGGGCATACTACGATTTCCACGTTTTTAGCATCTGCTACCAGAGCGGAAAGCTTTTCGATCAATTCTATGGAATCGGCCACGCCCAGGTTCATTTTCCAGTTGCCGGCTATAACATTTTTGCGCATTGTGTTTCCTTTCAAGCGTCAGGAGATATTCAAAATTCTGTCCGCGCGTGCGTAGCACGCGCGGACAGAATCGTCTAAATCATTTCAAATTTACTAGTCTTTCAAAGCAGCTACGCCCGGCAGCATTTTGCCTTCGAGCAGCTCCAGCGAAGCACCGCCGCCTGTGGAGATGTGGCTGATTCTTTCGGCCAGACCGCTTTTTCTCAAGGCTGCAACGGAGTCGCCGCCGCCGACGACCGAGGTGGCCTCTGAGTCTGCTACCGATTTTGCAACGGCAAAGGTTCCCTGAGCGAAGGGTGCTTTCTCAAACAGTCCCATCGGGCCGTTCCAGAATATGGTATTGGAGTCTTTGATTACCGCGTCGAATATCTCGCGTGTTTTTGGGCCGATGTCCAGACCGATGTCGTCGATCTCGAATCCTCCGGTTTCAACTGTTTTGGTGACAGCTTCATCCGAGATTTCCTTGGCTACGGTGTGATCTTCGGGCAGATAAATCTTTACATTGCGAGCATCGGCTCCGCGAATGATTCTTTCGGCGGTTTCTACGTGGTCTTTTTCCAGAAGAGATTTGCCTACTGTGTAGCCTTTGGCGACCAGGAAGGTATAAGCCATAGCCCCGCCTATCAGGAGGGTATCGACTTTTTCAAGCAGACTTTCCAGTACCTTGATTTTATCGGAAACCTTAGCACCGCCCAGAATGGCGACAAAGGGTTTCTCAGCTTCGGTCATAAGCGGTATCAGGTGTTCGAGTTCTTTTCTGATTAAAAAGCCAGCGGCTTTTTCTTCGCAGAACTCGACCATACCGACAGTCGAAGCATGGGCGCGGTGCATGGTGCCGAAAGCTTCGTTGACGTAGATATCAGCGTAGGAAGCCAGCTTTTTAGCGAAGTTTTCTTCGTTGTCGGTTTCTTCCTTATAAAAACGCAGATTCTCAAGCACGATCAAGTTGCCGGGACGCAGATCGGTAACCAGCTTGCGGGCGCCATCGCCTATGCAGTCGTCGGTCAGGATAACGTCTTTTTTGAGAAGCTCCGCCAGTCTTGCCGCTACGGGTTCGAGGCTCATCTCAGGAACTACTTTCCCTTTCGGGCGTCCCAGATGCGAAGCCAGAATCAGGCGTGCGTTTTGCTCCAAGGCGTATTTGATGGTTGGCAGGGCAGCTTGAATGCGGCTGTCATCGGCGACTTTGCCGTCTTTGATGGGGCAATTGAAGTCAACGCGCATAAAGACTTTTTTGTCCTGTAAATCAAGCTGGTCTATGTATTTCATTCTATTCGCCTTTCTCTATTAAATGGCATCCGATCGAAATCTAACCTCTATGTCAATCGGTTTCGTCTTTGCCCTTTATACCGAATGGTAACTCCATTGAGCTGGAATCGCCGTTTTTATTCTGTTTGCTTTCTTCTACGACCTGCGGCGCACTTGCTTCCTCGGATTTTTCCCAGTTGAACAGGTAGCGGTTGTAAAGCCTTTGCCAGTTGGTCCAGTCGCCTGGGTTCTTGGTTTCCTGTTT
>CAYTHG010000177.1:0-7946 GCA_964437525.1 uncultured Myxococcales bacterium
TTTCCCTGGAAATATATCGCCCCAGCCTGCGATCCATAGCCAGCACAAAAACGTCGGGCCGTAAATCACTGACTGCCTGCCTGAGAGTTTCAATCTTCCCAGGACCGTGCCAGATAAGGGCCAGAGGGATTTCTTTCAGCTTCTTTTTTAATTTGTGCCAGGATTGCGGCTTGACGATGTGCGGCTGTCCGACTATCAAGGCTGCTTTTTCACCATCGTTATACAAAAGCGCCGGAACTTTGCCGCGCCGCCCTTCAAGATAGATCAACTGCGCGCCGGAGGATTTCTTGCCTTTAGTCTTCCAAAGATAACGCACGTCCACAACACCAACAAAACGCTCAAGCTCCCGCTGTATATACCCCTTCTCCATACGCGACTGCAACAGCCACAAGCTGTCTATGGTTTTTGAGCCTTTCTCGAACAGCAAAGGAGCAATCAACCTTTTGGCCGTCTGCCCGAACTCCGGAGAACGCCAGGCAGTGCCGAGCAACTCCGTTTTTCCATCCGGCAGAAAAACCGCGTTTACGGTACCGCTGCGCGAGTGAGCAACCACAATTGACATTCCACGCGACGAATCCGGCCCGCCAAAGACGGTGAATGAGTATGACAACAAAGCAATCGACAGACAGACCACGCCGACTCTGGAAAACGCGCCGGGCTTATCATGCATAGCACTCCAGGGGTTGCGCGGTCGCCACGGTCTGGCCAGATACAAAAGCCCCAGATAATACAAGCCGCTGGCAAGCGCACCCGGCGCCGGAAGATGCCAGGCACCGCCGAGGTATTCCAGAGCGATTTTTTGAACGTCGTAGACAGGGACGAATATAGCACCCGCCAGCCGCAGCAACTCATAATCGAAGGGCAGGCCGAGAATGTGCAAAAACACCGCCGCAACGGATATGGGAATCAGCGCCAGGGTAAAGACCGGCACGACCAGAATGTTAGCTAAAAGGCCCAACCACGAAAGCGAATGAAAATGCGTCATCACCACCGGGGCTGTGGCTAAAAAAGCCAGCAGGCTAGATGCCCAGATAAAAAACAGGTAGCTTGCAAACCGATTTATTACGGCATGACCGGAAATGAAGGCATTGAATCTCAAGCCGAAGAAGTCGCGCAATGCCGGGACACCTATAATAATGGCGGCCACACACAGAAAACTCAACTGGAAGGCAGGCTCATAAACTGAAAAGGGATACAGCATTAGAACCAATATTGCAGCCAGGGCCAGAGAGTTCAAGCCATCGGCGGGCCTGCGCAACAGGCGTCCGAAAAGGTAGACACTGGCCATGATCGCGGCCCGCATGGTCGAGACCCGCAAACCCGCCAGCAATGCAAAGCCCCACAAAGGCAAAAGCGTTCCGGCGGCGGCAAACTGGGCGGAAGTGACGCTTCTCAATATTCTCGGGAACAGACCTGCGAACTTTACCAGCAGCAGATACAACAATAACGCCACCACTCCCAGATGCATTCCCGAAATAGCCAAGAGGTGCGCGGTTCCGCAGCCTGCGAAGGTTTCGCGGATCTCGTCATCGACGCCTTTTCGTATACCGAGCGTCAAGGCCTTCAATACCGCTGCAGTCTTTTTATCGTTGATACTTTCCTCTATCCAGTCGGCGGTATCGCCGCGCAGATTATCGACCGCAGCTAAAAGCCCGGCCTTACCGTCTCGACCGATGACCTTGACTGACGTAGGTTTGCGTAGATAAGCGCTGGCGACAATCCCGCGCCTTTTAAGGTATTCGGCGTAATCGAACTCTCCGGGATTACCGCTTTTTCTGGGCTTTCGTAGCGTGACATCAAGCTCTACGACGTCGCCTGCTTGCCACTGGCCGCCTGCTTCGCTTACAAAAACGATTACTTTGCCGGAGCAGTCGCGGCAGTCGCGCTTTTTCTTACAACAGCGGCGAGTGTCCAGAATCAGATGTGTGGTTTTTTTACCGCGCTCGGGAAGCTCAGAAACGGCGGCGACTATTCCGGTTTTGCCACCTATGAAACCCGAAAGATCCTTGTCGATTTGCGACTGTTGCACCAGATATGCGGACTGGCGCAAAAAGCCGCCACAGAATGCGAAACAGATCACAAACAAAAGCAGCGCGGGATATCCCCATTTTTTATATGAAAGGGTAAAAGCGATTGAAGAAACAACCAGAGAGAACGCGACAAACCACCAGCTATCGGTACCCAGAGCAACCCCGGCAACTAAGGCCAGACTGACCGGTATCAGGGGCCGCGCGGCAAGCGCCAGCACGGCGGCGGTGGCAGCGCGTGCGTTCATATCATTCTTTCTTGATTCTCTCTGCCATCAACTGCGCCTGCTCCAGCAATGCTGCGCTAAGTTTCGGTCCCATGGACATGGAACGCTCGTACTTGTAATTCTTGTCTTCGAAATATTCGACAGGCGGCATATAGCCCAACTCGTCGCAGGCAAGACCTAAAATGATCGCAGGTTCGCCGGATATTTTTTCCTGCAACCTTCTACCGAGTTCGGGCAAGGCCTCACCCGGCACACTCAAGAAACGTGCTCCACCAAGAGATATCAAGTTCATCTCGGTTTCTATCATGCCGTCTTTTTCGCGGTCCTCGACAACGCCTATTTTCTGAACCAGCTTCAATTTCCAGTTCTCGGCTTTAAACGAAAACCTGGAGGAGACGTGCTTTAAGGGCAAATCGGTTTTGTGGTCGTCCAAGTCGGGAAGATTTTCCACACTCAAGTTGGCAAGCTCGCGCCCCAGCCATTCGATGTACGGCCAGCGCTCTTCTTTGGGAGCGTCCCAGTGCAGGTCTCCTGTCACCATTCCGCCCAGAGCCGCCGAGAAATACAAGGACATGCCGCCGAAGCTCTTTTCGATAGCGTCGTTGTATATCCCCACGAAGTCGGCGCTCAACTGTTTGTTGTCGAACCACAGCATTTCGGGATGACAAGCGTATGAAGTCACAAGCGCCAGAGGCTCGCCGTCGCAGGTGCGGACGGACATCATCCTGACACTACGGTCGATGATACTTTTGTCGCGGATATTGTCGTTGAAGCCATGCTCGGGCGTCTGATAGCTTGTGAAGGCCAGCTTTGCAGGCTGTGCGTTATTGACGGCTTTATCTACCGTCTCGGCCACCCGCCGTTCAAGTTCCGCCATGTATTCCTGATCCATACCGCTTTTATAAGGCATAATCCCGGCGATGCCCGGCCCCCAATAGCCGATTGTATCGGGCGAGGCGTGGCAGTGCGTGCTGCATGGAATCACGGCCTGCGGCTTGACCGACTTCACCAGCGTGCGGATGTTTTCTATCCTGTTGTGCATCAAGCCGACCAGATCCATAGCCACCAGTACGACTTCTTCTTCGCCCTGCTTCAGATATATGGCCCTGGCCCACAAAGGATCGTGGACGCCTTCTGATTTACGGTCAAGACCGAAACCGCCCATACGGGTTCCGATTGCCTTAGAAGGAGTGATAACAGTCTTCGCTACACCAGCTATTATTTCGTTCGACATTTTAAACCTCTTGCAATACACCACTTTACTTCGCGCCAATCCTACCCAAAGCCGACAATCAATGCAAGTCAGAGCGCTTGACCGTCGTGGCTCGCTCCTATATAATTGGATGAATTGAGTATAGTTGCATTGAGCTTTCATTTCGGGCATCTTCTAAAAGGAGAGGCATGTTTCATATCAAAAAAATGCGGGGGCGTTCCAAGTCCTTTAACGGCAAGGGCCAGATTGCGCCGAAAACCGAGCAGGGCAACCCGCTGGTTTCCGGCATACAAAAGCTGTACCGCAAACTGAACCCCTCCCCGCCACCATTCTTCTACCCGGAAGACAAAGGCGAATACGTCTTCAAGCGTATCAGTAAAAGAAACATCACCGTCTACACAGAAGATGACCGCGCCATCACCATCACCAACAAGGCACCGCGCCACAAAAGCCCCGGCCTGTATCCCGTATTCTGTATTCCGGGACTGGCCGAGACGCGCTTTGTGCTTGATCAGGCGCTGGGCAACAGCTTTGTGGACTATCTGGCCTTGAACGGTTTCGATGTATACATGATAGAGCTGCGCGGCCACGGCAGGAGCCGCTTCACCAAGGAGCGCTACGACTGGAACGTGCAGACCTTCTTGAAATACGACATCCCGGCGGCACTCAACCGTGTACTAGAGGAATCCGGGCACGACAAGGTAATGTGGGTCGGGCATTCCATGGGTGGAATGCTGCTTTTAGCATACATGATACACGCCGGGCTGGCGGTCGATAGCGAGCTTTTCGATCCGTCGCTGGTACGCGCCGGAATCCTGGTCGGTTCGCCGATAGTTTTCAATCAGCCCTCACTGATCGCAATGGCGCTCCTGTATCGCGCAACCGCCCTGCAGCGACTGCCCTTCATCCCCACCTCGGTTCTGGCAAACATGCTCTCGGTGCTGGGAATGGTGCTCGATTCTCCTTTGACATACCATTTCTGGAACTACCGCAACATGGAGCATAAAAATAAGATCCTGTATCTTAAAGACGGCATAGATAATATCTCTCAGGGCGTCATGCGCGATTTCGCAGAATATATTCTGAAAGGCGATTTCTCATCCTCCGACGGCAAAATAAACTACCGCGAAAACCTCTACCTGATGAAAACAGCCCTGCTGATAATCACCGGCGCCGCCGACCCGCTGGCAACGCCACAATCGGCTGAGGCCATCTACGACAATATCTCATCCACCGACAAGGAAATGCGCATCTTCGGCACCAAGGGACTGATGAAGCGCGGCGGGCAGAGCATAAAGATGAAAGACCGCGTCGATTACGGCCACGTCGATCTGACGCTAGGCATAAATTCCAAAGAAGACATCTGGCCCTACATGCTCAACTGGCTCAGAAAGCGGGCCAAAGTCGAAAACGAAGATGGCGGCAAGGTAGAGGAAGCATAAACGAGCCGCTTGCTCCAGGCTCTCCAGAATTCTATACTTAGGCCCGAAACAACGCGATTGCGAGGAAACATGGGCGACAAAAGCACATCGGTCTGCACTTTGGAATGCGGCTGGTCGGACAAAATTTCGGACCTGGCCATAGATCATCATACAGGCAAACCGGAAGAACTCGCGCCGATACTGATGGGCCAATGGAATCCCGAGATAGACGGCATGTCCGAAGTCCTGCTCTCGGGCTGCCCGCAACACGGCGCATCCTGCCTGCACTTCCCGTCAATCAACTCCTCGAAATTCAATCTCAAAGACTACAGCCGCCTTTTGGCAAGCCTCCGCAAAGAAGGCGTAGACAAGCTTTTACTGACCGACCCGCAAGGCGTAATCAACGACACGCGCCCATATATTCTTTCTCGAAAGCTGGGATTCAAAAGCGTATGGCTGCGCTTGCAGGCGCAATCTCCACATATGGAAACGGCTTTCAAGCTTTTGGAAAAAGGGCTGCTGCAAAGACTGCTAATTACTATTGGTTGCGGAACCGAGAAAGACGCTTCCGATTTCAAGATCCCGCAACAATTGCAGGACAAAGCCGCCTTGCAGATTTTTATGGGCGGCGAAAACTGGAAAACTGCCGTAGAAGATAGCGCCACTCTCCACTCGGCAAAGCTCATATTATTGAGCCTGCCCTCCAAAGGCTTGCCGGGCAAGCACTTCCCGGAAACCGACCATCTTGTGGAGCGCATGACCGAATTCGAAGAAGATCTGCCGCAAGATCTCGAATGCGTCCTGTTCGAAATGCCATACTGCGCGGTATCCTGCGGCGAGCCACCCTATATCGGCATACTGCGTAACCCGCCTTTCGTCGATTACACAAGAGTATACAAAACCGACGACGGTTCCATCCTGCGGCGCCGCTTCGAATGGCCGGGGCGTCATCTTCAGGAATGCCAATGCAACTTCACCGGCTCATGTGTAGGATTTACAGGACTTGCAGGACACAAAGAGAAACGACGCGGCATTTACCCTTACCTGCAAAGACTTGAAGGACTAACGGACTTTGTGCAAGGTCTCGTCAGGCCGGTATTGCATTGCAACCAGAGTTGCCATTTTTGCTGGGTCGAACACGGCTACAAAATGCCCAAGCTGGATCATATCGTGCGCGAGGTCGTACGTCAGGACATAGACAGACTGCTGATATCGGGGGGAGAGCCAACACTTTACCCTCAATTGCCCGAGTTGATACACGCCGCATCTCAAAAAGGAATGGACGTGGAACTGCAGACCAACGCCGTCAGATTGTCCGACAAGGACTTTTGTCGCAAGATCGTGGAATCGGGACTTTCGCGGGCTTTCGCTTCATTCCATTCACACATCCCAGAAAAATACGATCTGATAACCGGCATGGAAGGCGGTTACGCTCAAGGACTTGCCGGAATCCACAATCTACTGGCATCCAGGATAAGCGTAGACATCAGCCATGTCATACACAGAACGAACATGGATGACCTACCGCAGTTCGTAGAGTTCATCAAGAGAGAATTTTCAAACGAATTCGAACTGCCGAGTGTGACCTTCAGTTTTGTAATGGACTCCCCCGCCATGCCCGAGCCGGAAATGATGCCCAGATTTTACGACATGAAACCGATGCTGATAGAAACTCTCGAATGGTGCCTTGAAAACGGCATAAGATTCAACGGCCTGCAAACCCCCTGCGGAGTGCCTTATTGCATACTCAATGGCGACATGCGCTATTACCCGGTCGTGGAAAATGCCTATCCCAGCGAACCTCACCGGCAACCCCCGCAATGCAATGAATGCAAAATGCGAGGAAAATGCTTCGGACCGCGCAAGCTTTATGTGAAACGCTACGGGGCGGAAGAGTTCGTGCCGATCGGCTGATTATTTATTGGCTTTCCATTTCAGGTAGGCTTCGAGGTTTTTGCGGTGCTGGCCTTTGAGTTTGAAGCGCTTTTTGTTCAAGGCTGGCAGGAGCTTTTCTTCGATATCGTTATCCAAACCGATAAAAAGCATATCCAATCCCGATAGGGAATCGGTGATTTTGGTGATGCTGAAAAGCTTGCCGGCATAGACGCTATGCACATCTATTGTGATCTTGTACTCGCCCTTGACGTTGCGAAACTGCCCCACCAGCAAAAGATCGCCGTTATAGTCGGACTTGACAAGCCTTTTAGCCGTAGCGGCCTGCCATGTCAGGCGCTCGGGATAATATAGGGTGTGGATATAAGGAACATCCTTGATTCGTTTCTCTACAGCATCAGATATTTTCTCTGAGAATTCATCGTATCCTTTGTCATTGGTACGATTCCTGAAAGACCCAACGGCAGTCAAGAGGCTGAAAGCCTTGTGCTGCAGGTAGTCGGCGGAAGCTTCCTGAAAATCTGAAACAGAAACCTCCAGCGCCGCGCCCTGAAATTTGTTGATGTTTCTGATTACCGCTCCCCAGGTCGCCTCACGGTACTCGACACCGATACGACAACCTCCGTCTATGCGCTCTAAAAGCTTGCCCTCTCTGACTCCTTTTATACGCGGCAGCATCTGCAAAAGATCGTCTATACGGCTTTTATTTTCAAGCCCTTTGACATTGACAACACCGTTTTGCACGGCTTTTGTTTCGACATTCGTCAAAATAGCCAGACGAGTGGCAATCGGTTTATCGACTTTCTTCAAAGCAGAGAAAACGGCTTTTACAGGGGTTTCACCTATGCCATAGGAAGATTGTTTGACCTGATTGAATTTCTTTTGCAGGTCAACACGGAACATCTGTATCTTCACTTTGACCTTAACGCCTTTTTTCTCGCCCTGTACTCCCGCCTGCTTGGACTCGCCTTCAACATCACAGACAAAAACCAAATCGGCATCATAAGGTTTTATTGCATTGCAAAAATTACCGGCAACCATGCTGTCAAAATCGCACTGACGCGCCAACTCCTGGCTTTTAGCCTTGTCCACGTAGATGAATCCCAAAGGCTCCAGCGCTTTTTTCAAGGCCACAGGTGCCAGAGATTTTCCATTGTGCTTTCCA
>CAYTHG010000178.1:0-7935 GCA_964437525.1 uncultured Myxococcales bacterium
ATCGTTCGGCCACTTGGGAGCCACGCGCCCGCAGCCTATCCCGGCGGTTCTGCAGTCTTTATTCCAGGTCGAATAACGAACTTCGTAGCGACCGACCAGCTTTTGTATCGGCCTGCGGAACATGGTGGCATCATGCGGGTAACTCTCGACACCCTTGATTTCGCCGCCGCGCTTTTTGACCTCTTCCCAGAAAAGACGCATCAATTCTTCGCCGTATGGATGCTGAGGGTACAGCACCGCAAAACTGCGCCTGCCCTGAATGTTCCAGGCATAATCCACAAGCGCTTCCATCTGCATGGAGTTGGTCAGCATCAGGCGAAAGACATTGGCACCGATATCCGGCAAACCCTCGCGCCTTGAAAGACTGACAAGCGGAACGCCCAATTCCTCGGCCCGAAACGCGCACACCTCGGCGGCATCGCTCATAACAGGTCCGATAACCGCAATGACGTGCTCTTCGAAAACAAGTTTATTAAAAGCGGCCAAAGCAGATCGAGGCTCACCGCCTGAATCCATCAGGATGAATTCCACAGCTTTGGCTGTTGTTTTCTCAGGCACGGTGTAGGCCGCTTTTGCCAGATCCAGCGCTTGTGTAAGGCGCTTGCCGTAAACTTTGTACTTGCCGCTCTGGGGTATCAACAGACCGATTTTAAGCGTCTCGACTTTCTTCAAGGCCAGCAGACGATTGTAATGCAGTGAGGCTTTTTCTTTTAAAGCGTGCTCGGGGAAGTCGGTTAAAAGCTTGCCGTACAGATCTTCGGCTTTGCGGTTTTCACCGAAATGCTTGCAGAGCGCTGCGCGTTTATAAAGGATATAAGCTGCCGGGAACTTCGTCCCGTCGAAATCTTCGGCGGCTTCATTTAGGGCTTCCAGTCCCATACCGTCTATGAAATCTATCACGGCTTCATATCTTGCTGGCTTGTCGGAATCGTCTGCCTTGCGATAGTTTTTGACAGCTTTCTTGAGTTCCTTATATCCCGCAGACGAGGATTTCGGCTCGGGTTGAGGCTCGGCGGCGCATTGGCTCAGGACGCTTTCGGCCTCTTTAGCAAAGCGGGTCGCTGTAAAAATATTGCTGACGGTCTTTAAGTGCGGCTCGGCTTTGGGGCAATTGTTGTCTTTGACGTAAATCTTGCCGCATAAAAGATGGGCCTCGGCTGTGTTTTCGCCGTCGGGATTGCGGAAGATGTATTCCTGCAGTTTTTCCAGAGAGCTTTTGTAATCGCCATCGTTGAAAGCCTGTACGCCTTCAGCGAAGCTGTCGCCCGACACTTGATCGGGAGTCGGCTCGGCGGCATGAACGCTGCCTGTTGTGCGGCAGCCCGAACTTGCCGCAGTCATTAACAGCAGCAGTAAAAACGCCAGGTATTTAAGATTGTTCTTGTACGACACGCCTTTTACCTCCACGTCGCAAGCGACGGTCTGTTCACATGAATTATTCCACGCTAGACTGTACAAAAGCCCAGCGCACTTGGCAAGAATAAAGGTCTCAGGATTCAGGGACTGTTCACAAAAAAAGCCGCGCTCGATCGAGCGCGGCTTTTGGGGGGATTTCTGTGTCCGACTTATTCTTTGGTGTTACTCGGCCAGACGAAGGTTCTTGATGCCAAATCGCGGTCTATCATCAACATGCCGTGACCCTTGCCGTCCACCAGCTTGAGTTTGTTGATGACCTCGCCGACCGAGGATTCTTCTTCGACCTGCTCGTCCACGTACCATTGCAGGAAGCTGGTCGAGGCGAAATCTTTTTCCTGCATGGCCAGATACATCAGGTCGTTGATGCGCCCGGTTACAATGCGCTCGTGTTCCAGTGCGTGCTCGAAAGCCGCCAGGACGCTCTTCCACTCGAAGGGCGGCTCGTCGATCTTCATCAACTTGGCGCGACCGCCACGCTCGATGATGTATTTGTACATTTTGTCGGCGTGATAAAGCTCCTCGCCGTTCTGGAGCCTGAACCAATTCGCCGCGCCGTCAAGACCCTCTTCGGAAGCCCAGGCCGACATGGCCATGTAGATGTAGCCCGAATAAATCTCGAATGCCACTTGCTCGTTTAGAGCTTTTTCCATTTTTTCAGAAAGCATGTCTCACTCCTTATTTCTTCCAGAGTCCGTGCAGGTTGCAGTATTCGCGGGCGCTGACTTCGGTAGCCGGAGTAGCGAAGAACGCTTCTGGTTTGTCGCCGGGCTTCAAGAACTTGCGGCAACTTACGCCATCGGCCATCAGCTCTATCCACTCAATCCAGTGCTTATCTTCCATGGGATGGGCCACTTCGCCCACCTTGACCATGTAACCGCCTTCGACTTTCTCGATGACAGGCACATGCTTCTCGGTGGCGGCGTCGGTGGTGTTCTCTTTGAAAAGCCGCATATCCTGGTTGCAACAAACCAGAGTGCCGCCTCCCTCATGCAATACTTCGACTATGTTTCCGCAGATGTCGCATTTGTAAACCTGCTTCTTTTCCGTCATTTTCTTGCCCTCCCATAAAATTTAAATCAAACGATAAAAGCGGCCAAAATAACAAGCGCCGCTGCAATAACTAATAGTTCTCGCCCAGAATCTCGAAATGTGCCTGAGGATGAGCGCAGGCCGGGCAAAGCTCGATGGCTTCCGTTCCCGTGTGCAGATAACCGCAATTGCGGCAGCGCCAGACGGTCGGCTCTTCGCGCTTGAAGACTACGCAGTTCTCGATATTGTTCAAAAAGTCACGGTAGCGTTTTTCGTGCTGCTTTTCGGCTACCGATACTGCCTCAAACACCTTGGCTATATCTTCAAAGCCTTCTTCACGGGCGACTTTGGCGAATTCGGGATACATGTCCGACCATTCTTCATGCTCGCCGTCGGCAGAAGCCTTGAGGTTTTCTACTGTGCTGCCGATTATGCCAGCCGGGAATGTGCCGGTGATTTCAAGCTCGCCACCTTCAAGGAACTTGAAGAAACGCTTGGCGTGTTCTTTTTCCTGCAAAGCCGTTTCGGTGAAAGCGGCCGATATCTGCACATAGCCGTCTTTTTTAGCCTTGCTGGCGAAATAGTCGTAACGCATACGGGCCTGGCACTCGCCGGCAAAAGACAAAAGCAGATTCTTCTCGGTTTTGGTTCCCTTGATACCCTTCATTTTAATCCTCTCAGTGATTCGCATTTATAAAAATAGATCGGCTTTTCGATCTGTCAATGCGGATGAAAACTTTTTAACTCTGCACAAACAAAACGATGCGATTAACACCGCGCACAGGCATTCGATTGCATAAAATGTACTCTAATCCGCATAATTATTCGACCTTGCACAAGAAAAGATAGCTCAAAATTCAGGCAAGATCAAACATAAACTGTGAAGTTGATTGCTTCGGACCCTAGTAATCCCTGCTTCCAATAATTTGTCACTTTAAGTTGATATCAGTGAAACGCCGCTCATAGCGAGTGATTTCGCGCAGCGAAATTGTATCGAAGCATCCCTTGATACACCTTCCCTGCGGTCGGCACTCGGGCTTTGGACTACAGGTCTCTGCGACCTTCCATAGCCCTTGAAATGGTATTGGCGTCTATGTATTCGAGGTTGCCGCCGGTGGGAATGCCTGAGGCCAGACGGGTTACGCGGATTTCCGGATCGTTTACGACCTTTTGCAGGTACAGCGCGGTGCCGTCACCATCCACGGTGGGATTGGTGGCAACAATCAACTCTTCGACCTCGCCGCCTTCAAGCCTCGAAAGCAATTCCTTGAGTCGGATATCGTCCGGGCCTTTGCCGTTCAAGGGAGAAATCACGCCGTGCAGAACATGGTAAACGCCCTTGAAATATCCCGTCTGCTCTATGGCCAAAAGATCCGGCACGCGCTCGACGACACAAATTTGAGCGCGGCTGCGGCGCGTATCGCTGCAAATGGTGCAGGGACCGTCGGAGGCGGTATAGTTGCCGCAGATCTCGCACTCGTGTATGCTTTTTTTCGCCTCGACCAGAGTGACTGCCAACGCTTCGGCCAGACCGCTTCTGTCCTGCACCAAGTACATGGCCAGCCTCGTTGCCGATTTTCGTCCAATGGAAGGCAGGCTGGATAGTAGATCAACCAGCCGTTCTATCGGCTCATCCTTGCCCATCACAGGCTAGAACATACCGGGGATATTGACCCCACCGGTCACTGCCGACATTTTTTCCTGAACCAGTTCCTGAACTTTGTCCAGTGCCGAGTTGACGGCTGCGGAGATCATGTCTTGCAGCATTTCGAGGTCTTCAGGATCGACCACGTCTTTTTCGAGTTTGATTTCGAGGACGCGGTTTTTGCCGTTGACCACTGCCTTCACCATTCCGCCGCCGGCCTGTCCTTCGGCTGTCACGTCACCCAGAGAATCCTGGACTTTGGTGAGTTTGCTTTGCATCTGCTGCACCTGACGTAACATAGCCTGCATGTTGTTTTTCATGGTTAAATCTCCTTGTAAACTGTCTCTTGTTTATTCTATCAGTTATCTAAATAATTGATATTTATTGCGGAGTCGGACAAGCGAGTTTCACTTTCAAATCTCCGCCTTCAAACTGCTTACGCACCGCCACGACTAAAGGGTCCGATTCGGCGGTCTGTCTGGCCTCAGCCCGTTTTTTCTGACCTTCCATGCGACGCTGACGATCAAGGCTCAAAGGCGCCTCGCCGTCTTCATCCCCGCGCTCCACAAGCTTCAATGAATACGGCTTGTCCAGCAAGTCCGAGGCCAGCTTTTCAATCTGGGCCAGCACGCCTTTTTGAGTAAGCTTTTCGGCCACACCGTTTCCGGGATTGTAGAGTATATCAGCTGACTGCTCGCCTTCTTTTACTCCCGCGGTCTGCAAAGCGCCCCATAAAAGCCTGTCGATTTTTTTACTGCTCTCGACCAGCGCCTTCCACCAGGCAGGCAATTCTCCGGCTCCGAGTTGTTCGCCGGTTTTGTATATTTGCTTGGGTGCTTCTGCCGCTTTGGGTTGCTCAGCCTGTTCGGCCTGTTGTCCTTGCGGATTTTGCGGGCTTTGAGCCTGTTGTGTTTTGTAAGTGTGTTGGGCTCCGCCGCCTGCTACGGGTGACGATCCGCGACGATATCCGCCGCCGGACGATCCCGAAGAAGATCCGCCGCCGCCGCCCTGTCCGCCAGCGCCAGCGCGCCCGAGTTCGGCTAAAAGGTGCGATAGCGGTTTCAGCTCAGCTATCTGTAACATCTTGGCCAGCGTCATCTCCAATATATAGCGCGGCTGCTCGGCGCGGGCAAGCTGCTCCTGGCCTACAACCATAAGGTCGAACCAGGCTGTCAAGACCGTCATTTCGGCCTGAGAGGCCACTTTTTTTATTTCGTCCAATTCGCCCTCGGGCAGATCCAGCACGTTTTGCGGTTTGGGATGACTCTTGCACAAAACGCAGTTGCGCAGGTAACCGATGAACTCCTGTCCGAACTGGCGCAGGTCGTGACCATAGGCCGAGAGTTGCTCGACGGCATCGAAAGCCGCCTCCGGATTGCGCTCGACCAAAGCATGACCGATTGCGTGGAAGAGATTGCTGTCTATGACACCAAGCACGGTGCGGGCATCATCCAGCTTCAAAAATTTATCCTCGGCATAGGCCAAAACGCGGTCCATCAACGATTGGGAATCGCGCATGGAACCTCTGGCCATACGTGCCACCATACGCAAAACGCCGTCTTCGGCGCTGTAGCCTTCGGCGCCTATGATGGCTTCAAGGCTTTTTACCATGTCCGTTTCGGACAGAAGCTTGAAATCGTAGCGCTGGCAACGGGAGAGTATGGTCTGCGGGATCTTGTGGGATTCCGTGGTTGCAAAAATGAACTTGACATGCTCCGGCGGCTCTTCAAGCGTTTTTAAAAGCGCGTTGAAGGCGGCGGTGGAAAGCATGTGAACTTCGTCTATGATGTAGATCTTGTATCTGGCGTGCTGCGGGCGATATTGCACTTTGTCGCGCAGATCGCGCACCGAATCGACGCCGGTGTTGGAGGCACCATCGATCTCTAGCACGTCCACCGAGTTTCCGGCGGCGATGGATTTGCAACTGGTGCACACACCGCAGGGATGGGCGGTCGGGCCGTCTTTCTCGCAGCACAAAGCTTTAGCCAGAAGACGAGCCGAGGTGGTCTTGCCGACACCGCGACTGCCGGTGAACAGGAAAGCGTGGTGTATTTTATTCTGGGCGATGGCGTTTGTCAGGGTGCGGACTATGTGCTCCTGACCGATCACTTCATCGAAGTTCTGCGGACGCCATTTTCGCGCCAATACCAAGTATGACAAATCGAAGCCTTTCGTTCCGATATCCTCGTTTTTCCACGGCCTTTTACCCGATCAAACCGGCAAAAAGCAAGCGAAGAGTTAAATCCCTTGAAAACTGCAAGGAACAAAAACGCCTCGCTCATATACGCCGAGAAAAATCCACCCAAGAAGATAGCACACATGCACAAATTATTGCAATAGCAAGGGCTTGGGGGAATGATGAATTATTAATGCGAAATGACCATTAACCCGGCAATTAGGAACCAGCCGTTTTGTCACCCTGAACTCGTTTCAGGGTCTCGATATCATTGACAAAATATGCTGAAACAAGTTCAGCATGGCAGTTAGGGTCAAATTACCGGGTTAATAATATGGGAGCCTCCCGCAGGTCGAGAAACTTCTTATGCCTTGCCTTCTCCTATATTTGCCATTAGGGATCAGACATTAGGCAACCCGCCGCCGCCCGCCTCACCCCGCCCGCAGTTGCCGAGAAAGCCTCGCTTGTGGTATCGTTTATTCTCACTTTACTTGAAGGAGAGCGCCATGCCCTTTGCCAGATGTATTGCTTTTCTGTCTTTTGCGTTTTTAGTTCTGCTTTCGGCCTGCGATGAGAAAAAGGATATTGCGTCCGCAGACAAATCCGCTGTTTTGGAAGAGAAAAAAAGCATCGAAGTCGAAGGTGCCAAGGACACAAAGCCGCAGGACGAAAAACAAGCTGAAGCCTCAAAAAAAAGCACGCTGCCGGAACATTTCGACGGCTTGCAGTTGCAGGCACTCGTTGCCCGAATGCCCGACACATATAAAAGATACGAAGTCGAGCAGCTTCAGGCTTCTCCGCAGCTTGCAAAACAAGCTCCGGTCCGCCTGATGGATCGCAAGCTTGAAAGCTCCTATACGCTCAAGGTAGATAAAGAATCGGCCACGCGCATCACTTACCAGTTGGGCGACGCTGCCAAATTGTGGCCTTTTGCAGGAATCGCAGTGGAAGTCGCTTCCGCCGATCCTCAAAACAAACCCGAGCGCGACCTAAAGCCTTTCCGTCTTTTCCTCAAGGTTTACCATTCGCCTAGTGTTGCAGAAGCGCAAGACAAGGAAGTATCCGGCAGTCACCCGCAGGATATTAAGGAAACAGGACAGAAAGATATCCCTGAGGAGAAACTGCTGGCGACAATCAAGACGCTGTGGGCCTCGCGCAAGGGACCGCAGTACGTGGTCTTCCCTACGGCCCTATATTTCGACAAGCTTTCTGCCGGTGACGTGCGGGTGGAAGTGGAGTTGTCCTTTGACAACGAGCAGGAACGCGAAATCGGATTTTCGGAATTATGGCTGATGGCCTTGAAAGCCCCCGAGGATATGCTCAAGCTGCGCACGGTTTCCGAGATGAAACCGGCGCGTATCAACGGCTGTTTCCGCAATCGTGCAGGTGAGCGTCTGGACATCTACGCCTCGGGCGCTCTGCGTTACAGCGGACCGATACCTGAAGGACAGGCCGAGAACGAAGCGGAAAAAGTGCAGGTCAAGCCCGGACAAGCCGGACCTCCCGAAATCAAGAAACCCGATAAGCTTGTTTTGTGGGGAGATTGGCGCATGGAAATTGATGAGTTTGTGTTCTTTATCCCCAAAAAACAGAGCAGGGAAGAGCGCATGGCTCCGCCTACAGGAAACAGGCAGTTCGATTTCGGAACCGTTGCACAAAAGATGAAGCG
>CAYTHG010000179.1:0-7924 GCA_964437525.1 uncultured Myxococcales bacterium
GATTCGATACGCGCCGCCACTTCTCCGACGTGCATCCTCACCAACAGTTTATCACCTATTTTCATCTGTGCTGCATCGCTGACGATATTTCCCCCATCATCGAGCGCCAGACTATAGCCACGCTCCATAACCGCCAAAGGCGAAAGAGCGTCAAGTTTAGATGCCAACTGCACTAGACGGTTTCTTTTATCAGCAAAAAAGCGTCTTTGATTATCTATCAATCTGCTTTCAAGCTGTTTGTTCAGATAACGCATATCCCTGATTTTGCGGGCCGGATGCTGCAACATCAGACGATTGGGCAGGGATGCAAAGCTTCTCCTGATGGCATTGAGTCTTGATGTCTGCAATTCGTAAAGTTTGTGCGCCATGGAGTCCAAGCGTAAACGCATATCGGAGAGCTGCTTGTCAGGCGAACGCAACTCGAAGGCAAGCTCTTTCAACTCCAGGCGCATCGTAGTTGCAATATGCCTGATCGCTTGATACAAGCTGTTGCCCTGCCTTAAAAGATCTTCTCTCAAGGCCAGATATTCGGGAACGGCGATTTCACCGGCAACCGAAGGCGTGGCCGCTCTTTGATCCGCCACATAATCGGCAATCGAAAAGTCCACTTCATGCCCGACCGCCGATATAACGGGCGTTTCACACTCGAAAATAGCCCGAGCAACAGGCTCTTCATTGAAAGCCCACAGGTCTTCAAGCGATCCGCCACCACGCCCGACGATAATCAAATCTACATTTTCAATTTGGTCAGCACGACGCAAGCCATCGGCAATTTCGGCGGCTGCCGATTCGCCCTGAACCAGCACCGGAATTACAATCAGCTTGGTATGCGGATTTCGACGATGAATGACCCGTATCATGTCGCGCACGGCTGCTCCGCGCGGACTGGTTACCAGCGCTATTGTACGTGGCAAAAACGGAAGCGGTTTTTTATGATCGTCGTCAAACAGCCCTTCGGATTCAAGCTGCGCCTTGAGCTTTTCGTATAGCTCACGCAGGCGACCGGCTCCGCGATCTTCCATCCACTCGCCGATAAACTGATAATTACCGCGCGGCTCGTAGACATTTATTCGTCCACGGCATTGAACATGCGCGCCGTTTGAAGGAGAAAAAGACAAAAGCCGCGCCTGATTTTTGAAGATCACGCACGAAAGCTGGGCGTTCTCGTCTTTTAAAGTGAAATAACAATGTCCAGAATAGGCGCGAGTGAAGTTGGAAATCTCCCCTTCGACCCACAGGTGAGGGAAGTTGGATTCAAGAAGACCTTTAATCAAGCCTGTCAACTCGGAAACCGAGTAGACTTTCTTCTCGTATTCCTGTCTTTCTCCAACAAAATCCACGTTTTATCTCACATCGAAAAAACAAAACCCATTTAAACGCACCTATCCCCAACCCCAAGATCAGCTTGGGATTGGGGATAAAAACAGACTGATTATTATACTTGTCCCCTACCGAGATATTCGCGGCTGCGGGTGTCAACTTTGAGTTTGTCGCCTTCGTTAATGAAGAGCGGTACATTCAAGACCATACCGCTTTCCATTGTGGCGGGCTTGGTTGCGCCTGTAGCGGTATCGCCCTTCATGCCCGGCTCGCACCTGGCGACTTCGAGGACAATGTGATTGGGGAAGAAACAACCGACCGGGCGACCGTTGAAGAACAGAACATCCACGTCCAGATTCTCGACCAGGAAGTCTTTATCGTCGCCAAGAACGCCTTCGGTAATGGTTGACTGTTCGTAGCTCTTGTTATCCATAAAGATAAAATCTTCACCGTCTTTGTACAGATACTGCATCTGATGTTCTTCGAGGTCGGGCTTTTTGACTTTTTCACCGGACTTATATGTACGTTCCAAAACAGCACCGGTAATCATATTTTTAAGCTTGGTACGTGTAAAAGCGCTTCCCTTTCCAGGGTTAACAGCCTGGAACCAGGTAATGACATAGGGATCGCCATCAATCTCAATCTTCAAACCGTTGCGAAAATCACTAGTTGACCACATTTCTCAATCCTCCGTATTACAATATTTATGGCCGAAACCGCTTATGGCAATTCCAGCAAACGCTTTTCTGCTTTGGTTAGTACTTCACATCCATCACTGGTGACTAAAACCAGATCTTCGACTCTTATACCGCCCCAATCGGGAATATAGATTCCCGGCTCGACGGTAACGAGCATTCCCTCGACAAGTTCGCCCTTGCCGCGCGGCGACAATACCGGCAATTCATGCACCTTCAAACCGACACCGTGGCCCAAACCGTGACCGAAATACTCGCTGTAGCCCTTGTCGGCAATGTAATTGCGGGCAATGGCGTCGATATCGACACATTTGGCTCCGGCTTTGACGGCATCTATAGCCTTGTCGTGAGCATCCTGTACGATCTGGTAGATTTTTTTCTGTTTCTCCGAAGGTGCCCCGAATACCAAAGTATTCGTCTCGTCCGAACACCAGCCATCCAGCTCCACGCCGCGATCAACTATCAGGAAATCGCCGCGTTCGATCTTTTTATCGGATGGCGCACCGTGAACAATGGCAGAGCGGGCGCCGCTGCATACCAAGGTATCGAAACTCATCCTCTGAGCGCCCAACTCGCGGGCGGTACGATCAAATACCCAGGCCGAATCTTTTTCTGTCGTACCCGAGCAGGTGTTTTCCGTCAGGCGCGTATATGCCACATGAGCGACATCGCAGGCCTTGCGAACGAAATTTATTTCTTCGGGAGTTTTTATAATGCGCAGGCTGGCTAGATTCTCAGCTATGGGAATAAGCTCGGCATCCGGCAATTTATCTACCAATGTTTTATAATTGGCGAAAGTCGCGGAGTTTGCTTCGAAGCCCAGGCGCTTGTGACCCTGCTTGACAGCCAATTCACACATATCCTCTATGGGAGAAGTAATCTCAAGCACTTCGGCCTTAGGACATTGCTCGCCAGCCTGAGTGGTATAGCGTGAATCCACCAGCAAAAACATGGTATCGGAACCGGACAGAAGCAGTTGAGCCGTGCTGCCGGTAAATCCTGTAAGATAGCGGATAGTGGTTAAATCTTTGATCCAGAATGCATCGATTTTGTATGCGTCGAAAATATCTTTCAACCCGAAAACCAAGGGGTTTGCAAGCTTTCCTTCCATCATCTCTCTACTCCTCTCAATAGTTCCATCCCAAAACGCCCGCAACAAAAAGAAAGCCGGTCAATTTCGGCTAAAGCAATTCTTTTTTCAAACCGGCATCAGCCAACTTCAAAAGGTAACGCCCTTTACCGACCAGCCCCTGCGGTCCCATGACTAAAGCCACAAAGTACTCGTGCGTGACAATTCGGAACACTACCTTGATATCGTCGGAAGAATAAAAGAACTCGTCGGGTTCACCGAATTCCTGAGCGGTAGAGGAACGCCGCAGTTGATTGAGAAGCCCGGACAACTCGGCTCCCATCATCTCGATATCTACCTTTTCGTCCGGCTTCCTGAAACTGCCGACGGCTATTCCATCGAAACCGATCAGGCTACAGGCCATTCCGTGATCGATCTTCTCCACTATTTTTTGCATTTCGGAGTTAAAATCCACGTTTTCTCTCCTGTATCTTCGATAAAACCCTGTTTAGGCGTTTCGACAACCTGCGAGGGAGCTTATCCAAAGTGCGCTGAGCTATCTCCAAGCCGACTTCTCCGGCCATGCTTACCAATCCACCTTCTTTAATAAAAGGCAGCAATTTACCTCCTCGGACCGAAGAATCCTGCCCTGCCAATTGCCTTCTATCACCATTGCCAGGACGCTGCCTGGGAACAGTGCTTTCTGTCTGGCCGATTGCGGACAGTATCTCATCTTCAAGATTTTCTTCGCGCTCAAGCATCTGAATCGGCGGATTGAGAAGAGCTTCTTCGCGACTGCGCATAAGACGTTCTTTCAAGCCCGGCAATTCGGGATCGTTGGGATCTTCGGCTTCCAATGCCAGCAACACTTTTTCCGCTTCGTCAAAATAGCCCTGCTGCATATATAAAATTGCCGTCTTTTGAGTACTGATTGGAACCTTCATCGCTTTAAAAACACCAGTTTACATTAATTCCAACCATAGTTACCGCATAGCAATCGGCAAGTCAAGGGCGCTTGATATCAATCCCGATAAATTTGCGTTGAAAACTCTCATCAATATCTTGCGTTTATCAAACAAATTTGACATTTTTGTCATGGACGACAAATGAAGAACAAAAATACTTGTAATACAGCAAGGAGACTTCCACGTGGCAGTAGCAGCAAACGACGTGAAGACTACTCGTGAACGCATAATCGATAGCGCAGAAGCGATATTTGCGGAAAAGGGTTTCGGTGGGGCTCGGGTTAAAGATATCAGCGCCCGCGCCCAGGTATCAAGTGCGATGATCCACTACTATTTCAACTCAAAAGAAGACCTCCACCGGGCCGTGTTGACGCGCATGGTAGAAGATCTGGTGGATCTGGTAGGCAAAATTGCTCCCGAGCCAATACCTCCAATTGAAAAAATGCAACGCTTCTTCAATGAACTTTTCGACTACGCCTCTCGTCACCACAATTTCACTCGGATAACATCCATGGAAACGGGCCATGACAACCAGGAGTTTTTTATAGAGTTGATAAAATGCCATTTCCGCCCCCTCTACAAAGCCGCCCATGAATTTTTGAGGGAAGGAATGGAAGACGGAGTTTTCAGGCCGATAGACCCGGACCACCTGTTAATCGCCATCCACGGAATGGTTGTCACATATTTCTCGGACAGTCCATTTCTTGAAATCCTCATGGACAATGACCTCACAAGTCACCCTCATATAGATGCCCGTCGCGAACTGCTGATGGAAATGATCTTGAGGATCTTGTTAAAAGACCAGTCCGACATGGACAGTTAAGTCGCTTTCGTCCTTTGTATGTATCTGATATCACGATAACAACAAAGCTTTTCGTAAAAATGGTTGCTTTTAAAGCCTATTCGATTAAATAGTTAGTTAGTTTTGCTTGGCCAGCTGAGCAGGTCTTTGCTGAGTGGCGCAACAAAGAGTTGTCAACATATCAAGACCAATCCAATGAAATCTCATTAAAGGGAGCATAGATATGAATGCACAGACTAAAAAGTTAAGCCTCGGACTCGATATCGGAGCGCTGTATGTCAAGCTTGTTGCCATAAATGACAAGCAAGAAATAGTGGCTCGCGAAAGTCTGCCCCACCGTGGCGAAATCTTCAAGATCACCCACAAATTAATAAGCAAGCACATCGCCGAGCATCCCGTTGCTGCGGTGGGACTCATAGGCCAAGGCGCACCTTTGGTAGCCGGTCAGTTGAAACTCGACTCCGGCAACGAGGTAGCCGCCATCGTCAAGGCCGTTCAAAAAGCTCATCCCGATGCGCGCCAGATCATAGACATCGGCGGAGGTTCTCTTTCACTCGTGGAATTAAACGAAAAAGGCGAATTTACCGGCTACCAGACGAATACGGTCTGCGCCGCCGGAACAGGATCATTTTTAGATGAACAGGCATCACGCTTAGGCATAAAATACGAAGACCTGGCTGATATGCCTATCATCGCACAGCCTCCCAGCGTCGCCGCGCGCTGCGCCGTCTTTGCAAAAAGCGACCTCATCCATCGTCAGCAGGAGGGCTACAACAAACCGGAGATGTGGGCCGGACTGTGCAAGGGCTTGGTACGCACGATATTGATGACTCTTTTCAAAGGTAAACGCCCCAGCGGAAAAACCGTTATCATCGGTGGCGTCGCTTTGAACCGCGATGTCATGCGCTGGCTTGCAGAAGAACTACCGGAAGGCATGGTAGTGCTTGAACAAGCTCAGGAAGCCGGAGCGCTGGGCGCTGCTCTTATGGCCACGGACATGACTCAAACTCCCGATTGGGAACTTCTTCTGGGAGAAGAGCTTCATGTCGAAAAGGAAACTGTACGCAAACCATTAGTGCTTGAAAAAAGCAACTATCCCTCGTTTGAAGTAGAAACCTCCTACATGGATGAAGAACAAAACGAAGTGCGCGTCACTCACTGGCCCGAAGACGGACACCTTGAAGGCTACATCGGTGTAGACATCGGATCGACTTCGACCAAGCTCCTGATGATAAACGACCGTGACGAAGCGCTGGTGGACATCTACCGCAAAACCGGCGGCGACCCCATAAGCGCTACAAAGTCCATTCTAAAAGCCCTGCAAAAGCTTGTCACGGACCGCAAAGGAAGCATAAACATCAAGGGCATAGGCACAACAGGATCGGGCCGTAAGCTTGTGGGAGCAGTTATCGGCGCGGACCGTGTAATAAACGAAATCACCGCCCATGTCACGGGCGCAATGAAGGCTGACCCGACTATAGACACGATTTTCGAGATAGGCGGACAGGACGCCAAGTATATCCACACCGTCAACGGTCATCTGCACAACGCCAACATGAACTACGTCTGCGCTGCGGGCACGGGTTCTTTCGTCGAAGAATTGAGCCGCAAGATGGGCTTCGATCTCTTCAAGCTCGGCGATGAATGCCTGGGAGTCACCCCGCCTGTCACATCCGACCGCTGCACTGTCTTTATGGATCAAGACGCCCGTGTACTTTTGCGCAAGGGCTACAGCCCCCGCGAAGTCATGGGCGCGGTCATGTATTCGGTGGTGCAGAACTACCTCAACAAGGTCGTGGGCAATCGCTACCATTCCAAAAAGAAAATCTTCTTCCAGGGCGCTACTGCACGTAACAAGTGTCTGGTGGCGGCCTTCGAGAATCTTCTGGATGTGGAAGTGGTCGTCTCACCCTATTGCCATGTCATGGGCAGTTGGGGAGTGGCGCTATTGACCAGACAGCAGATGCAGGCGACAGGCGAGACAAGCAAATTCGTCGGAATGAAATTCGCCGATACGGAAGTGAAATTGAGCAACGAAACCTGTGAGCTGTGCGCCAACCGTTGCCAGATAACATACGCCGAAGTCGAAGGTCTTGAAGAAAAACCGAGCTGGGGTTATCTGTGCGGACGCGAACCGGAAGAAGAACGAGTGCGCATCAACCGCGAATTCCGCCTTTTCAAGCAGAGGGAGAAACTCTGGAAGCAGGCAGGCAACGAAATCAAACTGCCGGATGACGCGCCGAAGATCGGCTTTCCCCGCGCTCTTCTGACTTACTCCTACTATCCTCTCTGGCGTCGTTTTTTCGCAGAGCTTGGATACAAACTGGTTCTCTCCAAAGCGACCGACGATGAGATCGTGCAGCTTTCATCCGACTGGGTCGGTGCCGACTATTGCCATCCCGTCAAGCTGGCACACGGACACCTCCGGCACCTGGCGCAGGATGAAACACTGAAATTCATTTTCTCCCCTTACATGATAAGCGCCGGAAAAGACGAAAAAACATCTCAGTCGTATTTCTGTCCATACAACATAGCCCTACCCGCCATGCTGGGTTCAGCATTGACACTCAACGGAGCAAAGCCCGAAAGGCTTTTGTCGGCCACACTGGATCTGCGCTGGGATGACAAAACCACCATCGAACGCCTGACAGAAGACCTTGCAAAACGTCTGGACAGCACCAAGCGTGAAGTGGCGACCGCCTGGAAAGCCGCACATCAGGCCCAGAAAGATTTCGAGTCCTCGATTCGCGAGGCAGGCAAGAAAGCCATGCAGGAAATATCGCAAAGCGACAAACCCGCCATTGTGGTATTGGGCCGTCCTTACAATATCTATGACCCCGGAGCGAACCTTGCTCTGCCTGAGAAAATCGCCCGTCTGGGATTCACGGTTATTCCTCTGGAATTTCTGCCAATAGAAGAAGAAAATCCCGGTCAGGAATTCGAGAACATGTTCTGGAACTTCGGACGCAAAATCACCGAAGCTTCAAGAATCATCGCCCGCACCCCAAATCTCTACGGCGTGTACTTCAGCAACTTCTCATGCGGCCCGGACAGCTTTATCCAGACCTACGCC
>CAYTHG010000180.1:0-7881 GCA_964437525.1 uncultured Myxococcales bacterium
CAAGCAGCCACCCGAGGAGGATGCTGATGTCTGAGTGGCGTCCTTTTAATCTGGCCATGATACCGGGAGTGTCGCCTGCGCTCGATGCCGTGGGTCAAGCCGCCGGAACACTATCCGGTTTGCTCAATGTACTTTCAGGCCTTCTAGAAACCTTGGCGCAGCTCGTGTCGTTTATGGCCGATGCCATGCACGCCGCCATCCAGGCATTGATTGCCATCATCCAGGAACTCATCAACCAGATTTACAACCTGTTGCAGACCGGCATTTATTTCTACCTAGACAAGGGACCGTTTTTCACAGGTGGCAGCCCGGATGGTCTGCACGGTTTTCTCTCACGTTGGAAAGCGAGTTTTGAGGATCAAGGTGACAGCAACCGACCGCAGTTTGAAGAGAACGCCCAGATGTCGGCCATGCTCTTTGTTGTCGGAGCCAATGATCTGCCGGATCTCTATCGCCTGCTGCGATTACTCGCCATGCTTTTCGGCATCCCTTCACTGGATTGGGAAGAAGATGAATATGGTTTTGATGTTCCGACCCGCATCGAAAATGGCATGAGTACGCCGCCTGATTGGGAGTCGGTGCGCCTCGGAGAAGTCTGTCCACCCTTTGCCAGACTGGCGGAAATCCTCACGCAAGCCATGGGCATGCTCTCCGTCACCGACGACTACGCCAATATGCTGGCCGCGCTGGCTGAGATCATCTCAGAAAAGGCGGCTTTATTGGCGAGCATCTCAGATGAGATTCAGTCCGTGGTTGACAGTATTACCGCGCTAATCGAGTCGTCTGGACTCTATATCCTACAGATTGACGGCAACGGTGTGACCGATCTGATTTCCAAAACGGAAGCGGCAACGGATGCTCCACCCTGGAATCTTGAGTCATGGGTGGCTGGAACATGCCTGCTTGGAGCCACGGCTGATTTCGGTCCCGTAGTGGAATTATTGGGAGGCTGACAATGGCAAGTTTTGAAAACCTCGGTATCGATCTCCTGCTGGATGAATCCGGCGATCTGTTTGTGGGCGCAACGGGTGATCTGGCGATCACGCCCGATGGGCGGACAACACTTTTACAGGATGTCCGCAATTTACTCGATACCCTGCCGGGCGATCTCTTCGGCCATCCGGATTACGGCGCGGGCGTACCGAGACTGTTTGGGGAAGAGAACCGACCCGATTTTGAGCAACTGGTGGCCCGAGCCATCGCGGACGCATTAACTTACGATCCGTCCGTTGCCCCTCGCATTGAGCCGGATTCGGTGGTGGTGAAGCCCCAATACAGCGGGCGGGAAGCCAGCTTCCATGTGTCTTTTGCTCCGCTCGGCGAAGACTGGACTAACCGTTTGAATATTGTCTTTGGTTTGCGGGAAGGAGGGATTCAGTCTTGATGATCGAGATCGCCCATCTGCTTGTGCCCCTCAAAGAGGGTCAGAATATCGACCGTGTTTATTTCCACTCGGTAAATGATGCGGTAATTGCCTTCGATCAATTCCCGTACATTTTCGCGACCCAACTCGGGTGCGATCCGTCCTCGATTCGGAAAACGGCCTGCCGACTCGGCTCGGCGCTTGAGTTTGTCCGCGAAACGGCGTGCTGCGGCGGGATCGTCCTTGGCTATGTATCGCGCTATGGATTTCAAGTCCTCGACGGCAAGAGACGACCAACGAACCTTCATCGCTTCTTGCTCTTTTTCAGCGGGCCAAAGGCGCGATCAAGCTTTTTCTCCACTTCCTCGCTGGAATGCACGCGCCCGGCCTCGACATCGGCCAATCCGGCTTCAACCGAGGCGACGAATCGCTCTCGCTCGCGGATATTGTCGTACTCCTGTGGCGGAATGATCACGCTGACCGGCGAGCCGTTCTGCGTGATCAGGATGGGTCGTCCCAGTTCCTTCACTCGCCGGAAAAGGCTAGACGCCTGTTTTTTAAATTCCCCGATGGGGATGATGTCTTCGGATACCAGAAAATCTTTCATGGCTGCCTCACCTTATATAGTACCAAATCTTGGTCTGAATATAGCACCAATTGGGCGGGCAGTCAAGCATGAATACAGGAGCGATTAACGTGGCCTTACATATCAAGACATACAGCGAAATTGTCTCGCAGATACTTTCCACCATTGGCGAGCGCACGGGACTGACCAACTTCAATGTCGGCTCGGTCGTCCGAACTCTCGCGGAAGTCTTTTCAGAAGTCGTCGGTGAACTATACGTCTTCGGAGCCGAGATGCTGAAACAAGGTTTTCTAGATACGACCACCGGTATCTGGCTGGATCGCAAGGCTCGCGAGTATGGACTCGAACGCAAACCAGCCATCAAGACGGCTGGCAGTATCATCTACTCGCGCCCCATCGCGAAAAACACAAACATCTCAATTCCGACCGGTTCCATTGTCACCACACCCAAAGATCAATCCGGGAAGGAATATCGTTTCTTTACGACGGAAGATGCTGTGCTGGAAAGTGGACAGAATTCTGTCCAGGTGCCGGTGATTGCGGAAAGCGCGGGTTCCGCTTACAACGTCGGCCCAACTTCTATCTCCAAAATGAAGACGTACATAAATGGTGTGGGTGCTGTCACAAACGAAACCGACTGGATCATGACCGTTGGTGTAGATGAAGAGAAAGACTCAGCTCTGCGTCAACGCTGTTTCCTGGCTTGGGAGGAACTTTCTCAAGGTGGTACGGCGGCGGCCTACGTCTCCTGGGCGCTATCGGTTCCAGGAGTGAAATCGTCTTTTGTCGATGATACATTACCGCGAGGCGAGGGAACGGTTGATATCTACATCATGGGCGAGGCCGGACCACCCGATGCCGCATTGATCGAGGCAGTGCAGACTGTCGTTAACTCCAAGTGCCCGATCACCGCTGATGCGCGAGTTCTTTCACCCGATATCGTTCCGGTGGCCATCACCCTGAGTGTCACGCCTAGATCCGGTTACGATTCAGCAATCATTGAAGCCGAGATTCGGCGACGGGTATCCGTGTATTTCGGTGACATCGAGGATGCGAACCTGCCGGTCCAAGCACTTGGTGTTGGAAAAGATGTGGTTGTTTCCAGGCTGGTCTCCCTCGCCATGAATATCGATGGCGTCTACATGGTCGAGGTGAACGAGCCGTCCTCAAATGTCGTTATCGCCCCCAATGAATTCCCCGAACTGGGTACAGTGACGATTATCATGGAGGCGGCATCCAATGAGTAGGCCCGCCGATACCGTCGATAAACTGGCCGACTATCTGTGGTGGCTTTTGCCGACTTTTCTGAAGAAGAAGGATCGCGCGGAGAGTCTGGTTGCGCGTTTCTGCGATATCTGGGGAGAAATGCTCGATGAATCCCGGACTACCCTGACGGATATCATCCCGTTATTGCTGATCGAAACGGCATCCGGTGACTACCTGGACAAACTCGCCCGTCAGCGCCAGGTATTTCGGGGAGTTGGTGAGGATGATGAATCTCTTCGCACACGAGTCCTAGCAGCTTACATCATCAAACAAAAAGGTGGAACGATTCCAGGCATGGAAAACGGATTGGCCGCACTTGGCTTTGATGTCGTTGTCTGGGAATACCGGGTCAGGGAAATGGGACTGATAGAACCTCCTGACGACCTTGGAGAACGTGACGCCTACATCGTTTCCGTTCCGGTTGAAGAAATCTGGGATGATTGGGAACCGGGCGACGAGCCGCTATTGCTGGACGAAGGTGAACTTGACGATTATGCCGAGCCGACTGGAGCCTTTGCTGGACATGCCAATGACCTTGCTATGTGGAAAGATGGAACATGGGCATTCCTGAATCCGATACAGAACCTGGTTGTGAAAAACCATGCCGATGGACACCTTTACCGTTTCAGCGGCTTTTCCTGGCAAGCCCATTCCGATCAATCCCAATGGTCGCATTTCGTAGTCCAGGTATGTGGTTGGAATGGCGAGCAGCAACAGACTGTCTTTGACAAGGCCGTCCGTGATCTCAAACCGGCTCATACTCGGGCCATCATCGTATCCGAACTCAATCCCGCCACTTGGGATGACTGGAACCTTGGTGATTCACCGCTACCCCTTGATATGGATAACCTCGACGACTTCACACCGTCGATTTAACGAAAGGAACTCATCATGACACAGAAACGTATTCACGATTATCGCGGTCCTCGATCCTCCGAGGATTTGAACCGGAAACTGGTCGGTATTATCCCGCCCGGCGTGTACGCAGGATTTACCGTCGAAACAAATGGAACAATCAATCCCGGCGTTCTGATGACGGCGGATGGTGTTCGCATTGAAGAAGATGAAGCCATCATTTTATCCGTTCCTGCCGGAGATTCCGTTCATCCCCGCAAAGATCTTATCGTCTGCCAGCACCAATATGAGCAGGCCATCCCGGTACCCGAAGCGCAGTATACAATCATCCAAGGTACACCTGTTGCTGATCCCGACTACCCGGACCTACCCGAGCATTCTGTCTTACTGGCTCGCGCCACCATGCCACAAGGAGCAATAGAATACTCGGAAGTCATCCAAGTGGGACCGCCGATAGGCTCCGTACACGAACTGGCTGGAGTTGGCAGAACAGATGAGACCGTTATGGGAAACCAGATGGCCATCGAAGATCTGGCAGGCGATGACAGAACTACTGAGACTGTGAAGGGAAATTCCAATGCGATCGTAAATCACCTTGATAATTCCATAAGCTCTCATCCGGCAAAATCAATTTCAATCGAAGACACATCGGAACACCTCGCAGCCACAAAAGTCGAAACCGCCCTAAAAGAGATATTGGATGCCTTCACGCGCGGACACTACAGGGAGAAAGACACACCGCGCGGTAAGCACAAATACCCACTTCAGCAAGAAGTGCCAGGCGGCAATTACAGGTTGCTTTGGGAAGTGGCGGGAAATGGCAACGCCACATTCCGCATGTATTACCGCCCGGATCACAACTCGTTATTTGTGACAATCAATGCCTCGACGGATGGGGCGATCTGGACAAAAGATGAGAACGGCAAAAACGCAGCAGCTCTGCACATAAACTCATCAACTTTGCCGACTACATCGAATAACGAGATAGCGATGCTTTGCAGAGTTGATGACGCCGACTGGGCAATGACCGAATGGACAATTTTATTTGCGGCAAAGATGGATGACAATCGGGTATATGTTCCCTCGTTGGCTTTACATACCGGGACATATCTTGGCAGCATGAGTGACTCGCCCTCCTGGACAAGCGGGGACGGCGTGCCGACTGCTTCCGAACCTAAGGGTTCGATATATTCCGATACGACAAACGGCGATGCTTATGTCAGTACAGATGGAGCGGGAACATGGGCTAAAATGAATTGATGAGTTGCTCTAAAATGTGCTCGGACTTGTAAGTATATTTTTATCAGTACCCAGTTTCTGGAAAGGTACTGTTCTATTTGTCAGCTAGAAGCGTATCAGCCTGTTGTCCTGGAATAGCGGGCTGATAAAATATCCCTTCTCTGCGGAATATTCAACGACGGAAGACAAAGCGTACACATCGACAGCAGGATATGTGCCTGGGAAATTCTGGATATTCTAGCGTGTATCATTGCAAATCAATATTTTTCGCGCGACAAAAGGGGCCAGCCCCTTTGGAATCCCCGGCCCGTGCTTCACTCCGGTCGCTTAGCTTCGCGGGCTTCGCCTTCGCTTGCTTGCTCTCTTCGTTCTCGCACGGGCTATTCGGAATGCGCTTCGCGCAACAATTATAGCCTTTGCCCAAAGTGCAAAGGACGAAAGGGATCAAGGGATAGACCTACAAAGACGGGAACCGAAGCCGTAGAAGCGACCGCCGGGCGAGAGGCCGGCACGGTGCGCCGACCGGCAGTGCCGCGCCCTGTAGGTCCCATCGCCGCCACGTACGACGCGGTCCGAGCCCGTACTCGGTCCTACTGGGTCGGTACCTATATCGTTCTGGTAAGCCGACTGATACCAGTCCCATCCCCACTCCCATACGTTGCCACTCATGTCATACAAGCCCCAGGCGTTCGCCTCCTTACCACCCACAGGCTTCGTACCATAAGGATCGTTGTTGCCACCAAACCAACCGATCTGAGTCAGGTTTGGATCGACAGGGCTCGTTCCCGTATACGTTATCGTCCCGTCGTTCCCATCGCTCGGATAAAACGCCGTGTGGCTCCCCGCACGGATCGCATATTCCCACTCCGCTTCCGTAGGCAAGCGATACCCTTCACAATCCTGTGGTTTTGTCGCACCACCGGCCAGCGTCACAGTCGCGCTGTCAATCCCGCCATAGGTCGCATCTGCATCAAAGCAATCCATATAATCAGCACCCACATTGCCACCGTTTTCGCAACCCACGTTCGTCAGCACATAACAGTCCGTCAAGCCCGCATCCAAAGACAATTGGTTGGCGTAAGCCAGTGTGTCGTACCAGCTTATGTATTTCATCGGGTGATTATCTCCACAACCATAGTTGCAGTCCGAATCGTAGGTGTCCATCGGGTTCCAGCCCATCAAAGCCTCAAACTCAGCCTCCGTGATCTCATAACGGCTCATCTCGAAATCGTAGTTCAAGGTCACTTCATGCAATACTTCATCCGAATCATTGCCCAACTCATCCGCACAAACACCAGGGTAGCCCGCAGGGCAAGTGCTGCTTTGCGGAGAACCCATCCAGAAGCTGCCCGCTGTGATGGGGACGAAGCCGGGCGTGGTGTCAAACTCACAGCCCGAACGATCCCATCCATCACAGGTGGCGTTACAACTGGCCGTCCCGCCGATGTACTGCCCACCCAGACTTGTGCAATCTACAGTGTCGCCCAACTCGCAGGTTTCTCCATCGTCCATCTGGCCGTTGCCACAAAGATTTATTTCTCCTTCAAGGTCAGCCTCTACATCACCGTCTTCTTCAAGGTCACTTTCTTCCTCACTATCGAATTCCGTATCCAGATCCCCATCCACCACGCAGCCTTCGTGGATGGTTTCATCTTCGTCATCGCAGTCCTCACCCTTGTCGCAATCAAGGCCGTAACCGTCGCCATCATTGTCCACACAGTTAGCGCAGCCTGCTTCCGTCCAGTTGTGCTCGTCGTATTCGCAATAATCATCGCCTGCCGGGCAGGTGTCCGCATCATACCCATCATGGCTGTCATCGTCCGCATCCTCGCAGATCAAGCAATGCGTGGCGCTGGCGCATTCGCCGCTGGCGCAGGCAGAAGGTGCCCCCCAGTAGGTGCAGTCCCACTGATTCTCAGAGCAGGAAAAACGCTGACCGCCCATGCAGTTGAATTCACCCAACTCACAGGAATTCGGACAAACCGTGCTACACATCGCCTCCGGCTCGCCCATCAGCGTACCATCCGTCTCAATCGCACAGACAGCACGTTCCCAGTCGTCAAACGCCATCGAATATGCATACGGCCCAACTTCATTTGCCGCACCTGCAACCTTCTTGGCAACCGTGTAATACGAGCCCAAAAGCTGCGTCATGATATCCGAGAAGATATCCAGAATGCTGTCGCCAACCGCCGTTAAAAGTGCCTGCGATAATTCAGTCCGGTATGCTCCCAGAAAATCGCAGACATCACGCAACATCGCCAGATGATCCTCAGCATTCAGATGGTGCAGCATCATCACGATTGCCAGAGCGCGAGCCCTCTGATATTCGCTCGAAAATAAGCCATCCGCACGCCTGACATACTCAGCCATATCCTCATCGGGATCGGGCAGTGTCGGAATACTTGGCGAATCGGGCGTCACCAAAAGGGCTGCTCCAAGCAAATCCAGATCACCGGTGATATCGTCCACAAATTCATCGAGGTTACACAGCTTGTCGTGAGCCGTCTCCCAACCCGGCGTGATATCCGTACAGCCGCTACCATCCAACGCACTATCTAGTGCATTCTGG
>CAYTHG010000181.1:0-7868 GCA_964437525.1 uncultured Myxococcales bacterium
TTCAAGCTTAAGCTCTTCCAGTAAAAATTAAAACGGCCTCCGGTTAACATAAAAAATACCGGGGGCCGTTTTGTATTTTATTTACTGTAACTATCTACCCAGCAACTACGCCATAGCTATCATGCTGAATTTGTTTCAGCATCTTTCCCGATAATATAAAACCCTGAAACAAGTTCAGGGTGACAATAAGAGACAAACATTAACCGCCAAGTTAACGATACCAAAAACTAGCGGCAACGCGCCCACTGACCGGGATCGACATGTTTTCCGTTCTTCCTTATACCGAAAAACAGAACCGGCCCCTTTAAAGAACCGCTATCCCCTATCAAACCCACAACCGAACCGCGTTTAACAATGGCGCTCTCGGGTATGCTGATTTTTTTCAAGTGCCCGTACAACGAGACATAACCCCCACCGTGATCGATGACGACAAGATTTCCGTAGCCCCTCAATCGGCCTGTATATATAGCTTTGCCAGCGGAAATAGCTTTTACCTTCGAGCCGGCTCTGGCCTTGATATCCAAACCGCTGTGGAATATCTTTCTCTTTTCTTTGGTCAGAACCTCGCCGTAATCCTGAACTATCCTACCGCGCACAGGACAGGACAACTTGCCCTTATGCTTCTGTAGGTATTTCGCGCCATCCTCGAGAGGAACAATGTTTTTTAAGGCTGCAATGGATTTATCGGATTTTTTACGGGCATTTTCCTGCTCGATACGAACTTTCTCGCGCAGTTTCTTGTCCTTCTTAACAACTTTTATCAAAGCCGCTTTCTGAGCTATCTTCTCTGCCAGTTCCTTCTTCGAGCTTTCAAGTTCAGCCTGAAGCTTCGTTAGGCTAGCCCTTTTCCCATCCAACTCCTTCTTCTTGCTTTCAAGAAGCCTCAAGCTTGCCCTGAAATCTTCGATGACAGCCTTTTCTCTGCGGCCCAGCTTCAGCAAGGACTGCCTGCGTCTTTCAAAATCCTGCAAGCTCTTGGTGTCAAGCAGATATTCCCACGTACTGACCTGCTCTTTTTTGTACAAAAGCCGCAACTGACGCTTCACTCTGGCCTGCTGACTTTCAAGCGATTTCTCGCCCTTTGCAATATCTTTGGAGATGGCGACAAGCTCTTTGTCTATAGCAGCGATTTCTTTCAAAGCCGCCTCTTCTTTAGCGGCAAGCCTATCCTGTTCGATTTCCATCTTCTCTATCGTGCCGAGTATGGAAACGTCTTTCCCGGAAAGTGTCTTTTTATCGAATTTCGAGGAGATTTTTTTATCTGCGGCAAAAGCAGGCAGGCACAAGAACACAAGGAGAACAACAAGCACAACTTTCTTCAACTTGGCATTTCTAGCAATCAGAGACACCATCACGTCAAGCTCTTCGACTCATGCCGGATAACGGCAATCAAGCTTCCGAAACCGCCGAGAATTCCACCGACCGCCAGCAAAAACAGGCAGCTTACAGGCGAAAGAAAAGACAGACCGGATACACCGAAGTTCTCCGACAGCAGGCTGTCAACAGGACCGACCAAGAGCAGGAAAACAAGCGCCAGAAACAGAATCGAAACCAAAGCGCCCGCAACGCCTTTGAGTATTCCCTCAATAACAAAAGGCTTCCTGATAAAATCGGGCGTAGCTCCCACCAACTCAAGGATACCTATTTCATCCTTACGGTATTGAATGCTGATGCGGATCGTGCTGTATACCAGGAACAGCCCTGCAAGTGCAATCGCCAATCCAATCAAAGCAGCACCCCAGGCCGTCATTTTTTTCAAGGACGAAAGTTTCTCGAAAATCTCGCGCCCGTAAACGGCTTCTTCTACGCCCTTTATTTTCTCAAAATCGCCGACAAGCGCATCCAGAAATTCCCTTTCGGCAAATTCCGGCTTGACCGTCGCCTCTATGGATGCCGGAAAGGGATTGCCGTCAAGCTCGTCCAGTATGTTTTTCTCTGAAGGAAAATCCTGCAAGAAGCGAGTCCGCGCCACATCCTGAGAGACATAAACCACATCTTCGACTTCCTCTTTCTGCCTCAATTCGCCGGTAAGCTTTTGAGGAAGATCGGGGTGCGAGTCTTCGTCTAAAAACACATACAGCCTGACACCCTTGCTCCAGTTGCCTCCCAGACGATCCACGTTCTGGACCATCAACAAAAAAGCGTTGAAAAGCGAAAAAACCACCGCCAGCACAAAAATGGAAATCAGGGCGTTTGAAGGCGAACGACGAAAAGACGCCAGGGCGCGGTTGACAAAGTAAGTCATACCCGACATGTCAAGCTCCCTCGCCACGACGACGCGGTCTGAGCGAGGGCACAGCCTGCCGCATGACATCTTCGACGTTAGATTTAGGAAGCAGGGGATTGGCAGAATCCATCACTACCCTGCCGCGTTCAAGCCTCAAAGCTCTGCGACCGCTGGACTCATACAAACGCCTGTCGTGTGTCGCCAAGAGAATAGTCGTGCCCCTGACATTCGCCTCGAAAAAGAGCTTCATTACATCGCGGGTGGTTTCTTCATCCAGGTTGCCGGTCGGCTCGTCGGCCAAAAGCAGCAAAGGCTCGTTGACAAGCGCGCGGGCGATAGCCACGCGCTGCTGCTCGCCGCCCGACAATTCAATGGGCAACTGGTTGGCGCATTGCAAAAGTCCGACTTCTTTGAGAATCTTTTTTACGCGCTCGTTCGTTTCTATGCGCGGCCTGCCCAAGACCTCCAGCCTGACTGCGACGTTCTCAAAAACGGTACGGTCATTCATCAGTTTGAAATCCTGAAAAACGACCCCGATACGTCTGCGCATCAGCGATATGGCGTTTTGGTTCATGCGCGAGACATTGCGCCCCATAATGAGCACCTGCCCCGCGCTGGCCGGTTCGTCGCAAAAAAGGAGTTTGAAAAGCGTTGTCTTGCCCGCACCGGAAATGCCGGTCAAAAAGCAAAACTCGCCTTTCTCGATCTTGAGGTTCAGATCCACAAGAACAGGTCTATCCTTGAAGTACGACTTGTAGACATGGAATAGCTGAATCATCCCCTCGCGCTCCCCTTGTCCGTTTATTCTGCCGGTTTCGCCTCGATATGCTTGATAACTGCTTCCAGACGCTTCAGGCTTTCCTCTTTGCCCAGAATTTCCAGGGTCTCGAAGATGCCGGGAGAAACAGTCGTGCCGGTCAAAGCCACACGCACGGGCTGAGCGACTTTACCGAGCTTCAACTCGAATTCCGCCATGACAGCGTCGAAAACTTCCGAAATCGGATCATGTGTAAAAGACTCAAGGGCGCTCAGCTTTTCGCAGATGGTTTTTACAACAGGAAGCATAAGCGGCTTGAGGAATTTCTTATCGGCCTTTTCCTGATAGCCTGTCGGAGCACGGAAAAAGAAAACGGCGCCCTCGGCCATATCCAGCATGGTTTTGCTGCGGGTGTTAAGCTCCTTCACGATAACGGGCAGAAGCGGGTTATCAGCCACATCGAGATCGTGACCATCCTTGAGATACACAGCAAGAACCTTGGCGATATCTTCGACGGGCGACTCCTGCAAGTACTGCTGACTCAGCCACTCGAGCTTCGATGGGTTGACAATAGAAGCCGAACGCGAAATCACTTCGAGGCTGAAGTGCTCTATCATCTCCTCAATGCTGAATACTTCCTGATCTCCGTGAGCCCAGCCCAGACGCACAAGGTAATTGCGCAGAGCCTGCGGCAGATAACCGGCATCGCGCCATTCGGTCACAGCTACGGCACCGTGACGCTTGGAATATTTTTTACCATCGGGTCCATGAATCAGACCGACATGAGCAAAGTGAGGAATTTCGAGGTTCAAAGCTTTGTAGATATGAGACTGCAAGGCGGTATTGTTGAGATGATCCACACCGCGCACTACATGCGAGATTTTCATCAGGTGATCGTCCACCACTACGCAAAAGTTGTAAGTCGGCGTGCCGTCGGCGCGGGCAATAATAATGTCTTCGATTTCCTCATTGGGGAAAACAACTTCGCCCTGGATCATATCGTGGATCACAACCTCGCCCTCGGTCGGCATTTTAAAGCGGATAACAAAAGGCTCGCCCTCCGGCCAGTCCTGCGGGCCTTTATCGCGCCAGCGCCTGTCATAAGCGGTCTTGGTTTCGCCCTTCATTTTGCGCTCGCGCATTACCACCAACTCTTCCTTGCTGGCATAGCAACGATAAGCCAGACCTGCGTCTATGGCCTTCTGGACCCACTCACGATAAATGGCATCGCGCTCGGACTGATAATAAGGGCCGCACTCGCCACCGACACCCGGACCTTCGTCCCAGTCGAGCCCCAGCCAGCGCATACCGTCCAAGATAGCGTTGACAGCTTCTTCGGTCGAGCGCTCACGGTCGGTATCTTCTATACGAAGGATAAACTCGCCATTGTTGTGACGAGCGAAAAGCCAGTTGAACAAAGCTGTGCGGGCTCCGCCCACATGCAGAAATCCGGTTGGTGATGGCGCAAAGCGCACGCGAACTTTTTCCATTATATTGCCTCGTATACTTCAATGGTTATGAGTTTATACAAACGGTTTAGCGAGTTTAATACCAGAGGTAGAGGATTGCGTCAATAAGCCATCACATTTGTTTTTCCTAGCTTTACCTTCCAGCCGCAAAAACAGCGCCACCCGAGCCGTGGGCCGTGGGCGGGCGGGTGGAGAACGGCGCGAGATTTGCCGGAGGGCCAAAGGCCCGAAGTGCAAAGCGAGTGCCGTTCGGAGGCCCACGGCGTCAAAGCTTGAGGTGAACCCTTTTTCAAAACCCTGCACACTTTTGTACACATCTCCCGTAGGTCGGCTAATTTATTAGCCGACAATTCCTTTGGTGTAGCATTGACATGGAAAATCAAAAAAATATCTGGAGCAGGCTGGGAAGCCATGCTCCAACGGAAAGCGTAGGGGCGCAATTTATTGCGCCCGAAGGTGCGCCCGATGTGTCACGAATAATGGCGACAATGCCCGGGCAAGGGCGCGATGAATCGCGCCCCTACGTTGGACTGCCGGGTGCCACGGTCTTCGACCCGAAGGAGCGCTGGCCGTGCATCTCCCGTATGGGCGGCTAATTTTTTAGCCGACAATCCCCTTTAATGTATTGTTGATATCGAAAATCAAAAAAATATCTGGAGCAGGCTGGGAAGCCATGCTCCAACGGAAAGCGTAGGGGCGCAATTTATTGCGCCCGAAGGTGCGCCCGATGTGTCACGAATAATGGCGACAATGCCCGGGCAAGGGCGCGATGAATCGCGCCCCTACGTTGGACTGCCGGGTGTCACGGTCTTCGACCCGAAAGAGCGCTGGCCGTGCATCTCCCATAGGGGCGGCCCCCCGTGGCCGTGCATCTCCCATAGGGGCGGCCCCCCGTGGCCGCCCATTTCCCAGAGAATTACCTGAACCCTTGCCATTTGCCATTTTACATTAGACATTCGCCACTCCCACATTCATTTAGTCATAATTCATTTTGGAATAAAGGCAGCCTGCTGATATGTTTTTTTAAATACTGTAATCGGTGGAAGGAGTTTCACATGAGCAAACCGACCAAACACATGCTTGATTTCATGGACAAGGTTCTAAACGGCATAGGACCGCGCGAAGCTGGCAGCAAAGCCGAACGCGAAACCGCCGACTTGGTCAGTGAATATTACAGCGACGGCTGCGACGAAGTCATTACCGAACCCTTTACAGTCCATCCGCGGGCGTTTTTAGGGTTTATCCCCTTTGTCGTGCTGGCTTACTGGGTCTCGACTTTCTTTTATTGGTACACACCCATTGCAGCGCTTTTAATAATGTCCCTGGCTGTATTTGCTTTCATCCAGCAGTTGATATTGAGCAAGCCATTCTTGGACAAGCTTTATCCCAGCGCAGAGAGCCAGAACGTCTCGGGCATCATAAAACCTTCCGGAGAAGTTCGCCGCCGGGTAATATTCAATGCCCACACTGACGCCGCCTACGAGTTTACCATCTGGTATCTGTTCAATAAATACAACGTCATCTTCATGATTTCCGGCATACTCGCCATTTTTCTGATGTTTATCGCCGCTTTATTGAAGGTCGGATTCGACTTTGCGGGAATACAGGCCGAAGGCTTTTTGAATGTCATGGGATACATCTGCCTGGGACTGATTCCCATGTCGGTGCCCTTTATGTTTTTCGTCTCAAAAGATATAGTGCCGGGAGCATCTGACGACCTTTCGGGCGTGGCAACCATGATGGGAGTGCTTGAAAACCTTAAAGAAATGAAGTCCAAAGGCGAAGCCCCCAAACACACCGAAATAATCCTGCTGGCTACAGGTTCAGAAGAAGCCGGTTTGCGCGGCTCAATGGCATATGTGGCTAAAAACGCCGAAAAACTCAGGGAAGTGGAGACTTTCAACGTCAGCCTGGAAAGCATGGAAAACCCCGAGACGCTTCAGGTGGTCACGCATGAGCTTTTCAAGGCGCACCACTCGCCCAAACTGATAGGAATGCTGAAAGACATAGCCAAACGCAACGACTGGACTTTAGATGACGCCATGATTCCCTTCGGCGGAACCGATGCCGCCACCTTCACGCAGCTCGGCGTACATTCGACCTGCCTGCTCGGGCTTCCCACAAAGACCTGGCCGACAAACTACCACACACGCCGGGATACAATGGAACATGTCAAGCCTGAAGGCTTAGACAGAGGCGTTGATTTTTGTATTGAGTTGATAAAAGATCTCGATAAAGAAATCAGTTCTTAAACTGCTCGGGGACCGGCAACAAAAACAGGTTGATGCCTCTGGTGTCTTCGCAATACCTTGACACCACAGCCCAGTTTGAATTCGGAACGAGGGAAACAGCCATGACTTCGTCTCTTAAATCGGTGTCGATTCTGGTTTTCAGATCTCGGCTGACAAAAGAGATGCTGTTGGGCGTCTCCGAGTTGGCCACCAGATATCTACTGTCGTCGGAAACATCAAACCTTCCGAAATAATCGCTTATGAGCGCCAGTTTGGAAGTTTTGTTCTCCACATCGTATTCCTGAACCCTGAAGATGGGAACGTCTCTGTTTTCAAGACGATAATACAAATGAAGCGTGTTTTTAGAAGTCCATCTCAGATCTTCCAAAAAGGTATTGGGCCCGATGTCTATTTCTATTTTTTCGGCAACTCCTCCGGCAGACGAAACGATATGCGGCTGATAGCGGAAGTTGTTCAAATCCGGCGGATTTTGACCGGGCTCAAATTTAGGAGCGTTGATACCCATGAACACGATCCACTTGCCATTTGGGGAAACAGAGGGCTTGGCAGGCATGGAATTGAGGTTTTCTATGCGTACAGGCTCAAGCTTTCCGTCAACGAGTGCGACCAGCGATGAACTTCTATCTTTTGCGACTACGGTTTCACCTTTGTAGCTGGGATCCGAACCCTCGTAAAATTCTTCGATTTCCGATTCTTTTGGGCGAGCCGGATTGGAAATGTCAATCTCGATAACATGCCGATTCCAAATGCCTTTATGCTCTTTGGCTCCACTGCCGTTTTTGGGAATATTGCGTGTTATCAACATTTTTTTGCCATCGGCTGAAAAAGACGGCATTCCATCTTCAAAAGTGCCTTTTGTCAGTCTGATGGCCTGACCTGCTTTAAGTGGAAACTCGGCACTGCCTTTATCACAGGAAGGGAATAGGAAAACAAAAATACAGGATAGAATAACCGCTATAAATATTGAAAATAAACGGCATCTTGCTTGACAAATACTCATTCTCCTGCTAAACATTTCAACCTCTGAGGTTCGCGGTGGAACCTGTACTTTTAAGGATCCTTTTAAACACGGATTCTTGCAGGTTTTCTGCGATGGCTTGACTGAATATATCAGCAGCCAAAATTAAACACAAGGAAAGCGATACAACAAAAAGGGATAACAC
>CAYTHG010000182.1:0-7718 GCA_964437525.1 uncultured Myxococcales bacterium
TTCGGTAGGAGAAACATTACGCTAACAACAATTCGTTAGGGCAGCACCTGATTTCCAGTGATCAATTACAAAAAAAGCAAGTGATTTCAGCATGTACCTAATTTCCGGGAAGCACGCCTCCGTCTTCGCCGAGGGCTTGTTTGTTTTGTATAAATTGGCGGAGGGATAGAGGCCCGGAGTTGGAAGTGTCTCCGTGGTTTTCGGGTGGTTGAGTGTGACATTGGGATTGTTCGGACATCGACGCAGCATTGACGCACCTTTTTGGCGAAGGGTCAAGTAGCTGATATTGTTCAATTTCTATTTTGGGTGGGCGACAGGCATACTTTGTCTGGTAAAAAAAGGAGCAGGCTTGGCGAATTTCCAGCATCTGATGTTTTCAGTTTTTTCGAATCGAAGCTCATTTTATGGCTTCCCTGTGGAAGCGAATTATTGCTTCACAATATCGCCAAATTTGATTGTGTGACTATCTGGTTTTCTTTCATCAGGAAGCTCATCTATCTTGATTTTCAAAGGCATGGGCGTCGCCACACCACTAAATACGCATACTCCGACTGATAGCGTAGGGATAGATTCTTCGGTGATTTTATCGATGTACGAAACAGCGTTTCCGATTGTCAGTAGGTCGTTCTGGTTGATTAACTGATGGATGAAGTAATTATGAGCCTGAGAAATGATGGTAGCAGATATGTCATTTGGTCGCTGGCTGGCAATTGTCATAAATACGCCAAACTTGCGACCCTCTTTAATAATTTCTTCAAAGGTTTCCAGACGATAATCTTTCCATTCTTCAGTTTCTCGAAAAGATGTCTTGGAAAGAATATTATGAGCTTCGTCAACAATAATATTCAGTGTCCCCCTGTCATTTTTATCCTTGCCCTTGTGAATATTGTAGATGTTTTTGGCAAGTAACAGCGGAATGGTTTTCCTCATATCGAGATTCACATCTCTCAGGTTGATTACAACGAGATTGTTATCACTCCATATGTCAGGATCATTTTCAATCCCGAAAGTTCGCTCGATGCTTTGTTGTTTGGCTTTAAATCTGTTGATAACCGGGTAAACGTGATCGCTTTGAACCTTGTACCTGTGCAAATCTCCTATTAGTTGTAGATGAAGAAAAATGTAAAACTGCTGAAGCTCTGACAGGGATTTCAACAAATCAGAAGTTGTCTTTTTTACATAGAGGTGCATGTTGGTATTTTTAATGTCTTCAGGAGTAGCATTGAAATATTCTCCCCCCCTTCTTTTGAAAGTAAAAGAAGTCCCGCTGTGGAATTCAATATCACTTCTTAATTCGTCTTTCTTAGCCCTTTTATCATCAGGCGTTATTGTCTCCTGATCAATGAGTAGCGCAAGAATCTCTTCAATATAGTCAAGTATTCTATATGCCACTTCCTTGTTGCTCATCTGCAGAGCGTCTTTGATCTTCTTTTTTAAAATATTCTGAAAGTGGTTAAAATATTCGTCGTCACTTTTGTTTCTTACATCTTTGTAGTACCTGAGAGTTCTCTTTAGGAAAGGCTTTTGAGTCTTTTCGGTTGCTTCAAGAAGGATTGACATCGTTTCAATATCTATTAGCTGGTTAAAAGAAATTGGTATTTTATTTCGACCAGTCCTGGTAGACAAATTGATTATGGTTTTGTTTTTGGTAATGCAGTGTTCGCCAGTGTATTCACCATTGAAATCAAACAGCAGGAATTTACAGCTTTGCTTGAAAGCGCTCTCACCATCTAACGCATTAAAAAGTCCTTGGTATAATGCGGCGAGCGTATTTGATTTACCGCTTCCCGTATTTCCGAAAATTGCAATGTGGCTATTGAATATACCGTCGATAGGCAGGTCAATGGGGATTTCTTCAGTATCTGTCACAGCGACATTCATAAAGTGCGCAGATGAGCCTTTAAGAAGGTTATGGATTTTATGAATTTTTTCCTCTGTTAGAATATAGGATTCATTTCCGAGAAGAGGAAGTTCTTTGATCCCGCCGACAAACTGCCCGTTGGGTGGAATATAACCGGACAATCGCACGGTGAGAACACGCTTATTCCGATCTATCCGTTGATATTGATTGGTGGTTTCGCGCTTTTTGAAATAGGGGTCATCTTCCAGCTTTTCGCCGTCTACCTTGCCAATAATACTGAGAAACCCCTTTCGAATTTCAATATAACTGCCCACGGAAATGTTTTTAAGAATTTTACCATCAAATAGGAGATCAGATGAATTCTTGTTTTTATCAACCAGCACATAAACTGTTCTGCCGTTGATTTCAATCACTTCTCCAATACGAAGGATGGCATCTTTAATGAGGGCTTCATTCATCGGCGACATCCTTTTGAGTTTCAGGATCGTCTTCAGATGCCTCCTTAGTTTCATCCTTTTCATTGACAGGTTCTTGGGGCAAAACGTCTGCAATAATTTTGACAAATTGAGTGAACCCTAAGTCGCTATCAGAGCAGACAATATCCACATTGTTGTAGGTGGAAAACTTATTTTTATAGCCCTCTAATTCCTTTTTCTGATCGTAGCAAAATACGATCAGCTTCAGTGTTGGATTCCTCAGTGCTCTTTTGGTGACATCAAAAATATGTTCATCCTCAAAAGAAAATCCTTCAGCTATGAGTAGCGTGTTTTCCTTGTCCAATTCATTTGAAAAAATACGTAGCAAGTCGTAGTATGTTTGATTCAGAAGAGTATCCTTAAATTTCTCTTTAGTTGGCAAAACAATGGGAAACTGCTTATTGAATTTCCTCTTTATTTCTGTTTGATCCTCAGTTGTTGCATCGATTGCCCTATACTCTTCCAGTGCCGTTTGCAAATGATTCACCGAAAATGTGATCTGATCCGTCTGTCGCATCCAAGTTAACGACCCGTGAAGCTTAAGCAGATTTATAGATGGAATTTCAACATGGTAGTTGTACAAATTTCCATGGTTGTAAGTTGCGTTGAAGAATTCAGATGTTGAGAAAGTGAATTCGTTACTTAATACTGGATTTCTGTCAAATCCATCGTTAAGCTTGAGCCTCCCCGCAAAAGATTCTGATGCTTTTTCAAAGAACAGGTCGTAGTTCGTAGTGAAAATGGCAGCTTGCTTGAGGAGAATGGTACTTTTTCTTTCAAATAGCAACAGGGAGATTGCCGCTAGAAAATCCTGATAACCTGTCAGAGTCTTTTTGTGCTTATCGTCGTCAGAATCTTCAATGACTTGCTGGCAGGATTCCAGAAAGGGCTTTAAGTATTTGAATAGCTTTTGCTCCGCCTCATCATCATTGTTTTGCTCATAAAATTTCTGAATATCTTGCTCTATATTTCCCAGAGTTTGAATTACAGGAAATGAGCAGCCCGAACCAATTAGGAAGTTCAAGTTTGCAGATTGCACGGCTTTCTGTAAGGAAACATTCAGTTCTTTACGATTACCGTCTAAATCTATGTTTAATACTTTGGCCATTAGATGCTCTCCTTAGCCAATTCAAACAGGTCGTAAATGTACGTCGATTTATCCTCATTCTGAAAAAGAACATGCCTGTCCTTGAATTGCTCTTTTGTCATACCATCTCCCCACCATTTGATTTCCTCATAATCAGTATTGGAAACGATAAATGAATTCAGTGTTATTGTTGAATCAAGCGGCTTGAGATCATTTTCCAGCGATTTAATGGTTTCATAAAATGCTATTTTAGGATCATCCTTGCCTTTCAGGTTGCGCAGCCCCTTCGGGTCAACAAAGCTGATGTACTGTTTGTCGCCAATGAGTAACCAGAGAATGAAATCCGGATAGAAATTCCCCGCCTGGAAAAAGCCGATGCCTTTGCCCTTGGACTTATTGCGAAGCAGATACATTTTCTTATCGGCGAAGAATTTCTGATTGTCGTCATAGTATTGTCGCAGATCAAGCACAAAATCCCGTTCACCCTTATTCAGGGCAACCGGTTTAACTTCTATTGTCTCGCCATTGGCGTAGATCAAAGGCTGGTAAAGGTGTCCGGCGAATGAGATGGTTTTAAAGTTTGTCAGGTCGATGTCGAGCCTGCCAAAATCGGCGGGTTTCAAGACATCACTATCGATCAACGCTTTGATCTCGTTAAGCTTGTCTATGATGTCCTGACGCGACTGATCTATCAGCAATCGGTATTCTTCAATGAAATTAGGGTCATCCGGTTGCAGTTCCTGATACTCAAGAAAGTCGCTCTCGTATTCAGCCTTTTTGCTCAGGTAGTAGCGTTCGGCGTAGCGTTTTAGCAATACTCCTGCAATTTCCCTCCATTGTCTGACCTGCTCGAAAGAACGGAATTCCAACTCGTCTGGCGGAATAAGTAGACTATACCAGGAAGCATCCAGCAGAAGTCTACGAATATTCAGGCGTGACAGGTTCAGGTTGAACCATGCCCGCTCATTCTTGAATTCCTCCATCTCAAAAAACAGAGCATCCAGGTCTAAAAAGGCCATATGTTTTTCGTTGAAGTGGTCTTCATTTTTTTCTGCAATTTCGCCAACGCCCCCTGATTCCCGGCTGGCCATCGCCTGAATCTTCGGGTACCAGTCGAGCGTAATATGGATTTTCTTTGGTTGTCCATCGTGTAAATCCAAGGTTGGTTTTGACCCCTCTCTTTTGAACTTCTCAGGTGAAACATTCAAACGAATAACCTTCAGTTTTATATCACCAAGATTTTTAATAACCGGCAGAATAAACTCAATGCGGTTCTCGATATCCTGCAAACCTTCTTCTTCCAGGTATTCTCTGAACTGCTTCATGTAATCAGCATGTACGCCGAAAATATTCAGGGTTTCAAGACGTTCCACGCCATCGGGGACATTTTCTCCAATCAGGCGACTGCTTCGTTTAAGGTTGAAGTCTTTTCCCTTCAGGCGCACCCCGCGACCAAAAAGCTGTATGATCTGCGAGCCTTCGTTTTTACCAATGTTCATCAGCCCCATTGTACTGACGCGCCAGCTTGACCACCCTTCGGTAAACTTTCTTGATCCGATCAGAATATTGATGCGTGATTCCTGTGTGTTCAGTTCGCGGAAAAGCGAGCCGGAAAAGTCTCGGTTAGTGGTGACCAGTTCCTTACGTACCTCACAGAGGTTGGTGAGTTTGACTGGGTCACCAATATTGATGACACCGAAAGGATCGTTGTCACCCAGACGCAGGGCAATTTCACCTTCAGAACCTTTCAGGTGTTCAATGTGCAATTTAGCTTTGGAAGGCGCATTGAACAGAGTTCGCAGTATATCGGCAAAAACCTGATCCGTGCTTAAGCCAAGTGATACTATTGGGCTGAATGAATGCGAGCCGAAAAGGTCTTGTCCATGGCTGTTGTGCAGGCCTGATTGCCCATTGAGAAGCAACTCGATAATGCTTTTGCTCTTTGCCTCGTCAGCTACAAAACCAGCCAGAAAAAGCAGAATTTCCACAACATCGGAGATGTCTTTCTTGCTGGTGGTCTTGGTGACGCTGGAGCCTACGAAAACCCATAAAGGGCGTTCAATCAGGTATTTACGGGCAATCTCCTTCTTACCTTTATAAACCTTCTGCTGCTGATAGAACGAAACAAGACAGGCTGTGAGATAGCGAAGCCTCAGTTCTTCATCTTCCTGTCTGTTTTTATCATCTGGAAGATTGAGGATTTTGTAATTTTTACCGTAGCCGTCTTCATAGAAGTAGCGATAGGAATAATCAAACAGGATGCAACGGGCGTATTGTTGTTCAAGCGTTGATCCTTTTGCCTTGGCCATCGCTTGGCCGAAAGTGGCCGAGTATTCAAAGGAGAACCCGTCTTCGCACAGTTCCTTCCGCATTTGCAACCAGTGGCCAATTCTGTCCTTTTCCTGCTTGCCGCTTGTGCCTCGGTGCCCTTCGTCGATCAGCACCAGATTGTTGCCTTCAAATGCACTGACGGCCACGGTCTTGTCTCCGGAGTCTTCACGGAGTTTGCTGACTTCAATAATTTCTATGCTACTGCCGGAAAACAGCCTGCCGCCGCCTTTGGAAAATAGAGAAGCGTCCAGCCCTGATTCGGCGAATTCAAGAAGATGCTGGTGGCTTAAGCCCTCATTGGGCGTGAGTAAGACAATACGGTTGATTGCATTCTTCTTACCGTGCTTTTCGGCGTAATTAAGATATTGCAGAATATTGACGTGCATCAGAAGCGTTTTACCACTACCGGTGGCCATCCAGAATGCCAGCTTGTTCAGGTCGGCTTTTTTGTAGTCTTCCAGTTTTTCTTTATCGGTTCGGGCGATATTGATGTTGTGCCAAGTAACCTGATGGTTGAGTTCAACAACCAGAGATTCCGGGTCGCTGAAGTAGCGGTCGAGATAGATTTCCGTAAAGAGCAACGAAAGGTACTGGAAATATTTTAATTCCAGCTTGTGTCCGGCGCGATTGCGTTTGTATGTGATGCGTCGCCAGTGTTTGGAGATGTTCTGGTCGTAAGCCAGCAGGATATCGGCGTTTAAGCCTGCAAATTTTTGTTTGCGCAATATCAGTGAATAATAAACATTACTAACGTTGTTTTCGTCAAAACCTTCCAAGTCGGCGGATTTTAATCCGTCGGCCATTGTCTTGAAGCTGTCTACGCCGAAAAGCGAGAGCATCCAGCGGCTTAAGACCAGCTTGTCCCCCAGTTTCAAAGGTGGCAGGATTTTTTGTTTTTTTCCTCGTTTAGCCATTGTTGACTCCCTCATACATCCTGCACATCGAACATGCGGCGTTTGAATTCTTCCTCAATAAGGCGGACTTTCCAGGCCTGGTCGGGGCGGCGCAGATTTTCCAGATTGTTATCGCCGTTGACGTAGATCAGGTCGTATTCCATATCCTGAGTGCTGTATTTTTGTTTGACGAAGAATTTGTCAAGCTGCTCGTTGTTTACGTCTTTGGCGTTGCGCCAGATAATAAGAACCTGTTCGCCTTTTAGTGTCTCGCCCTGGACAACCACAAAACCACGAATGCTGTCAATCTGGCGCACCTTCAGGCCGATCAGGTAGTTGAAGGTTTCCACCAGGTCAATATTGCTTTTCTTCGTTTCGCCCGCCGATCCGGTGGCAATCTTCAGTTTGTAAGCGAAGGGGGTTGCAAAGGCGTCGAGGTTCAACAGGCTTTGCGATCCAGCCGATTCCACATCAAGCATGTAACCCAACAGGTAGCTTTCGCGAAAGTCTTTTTCGCTTGCCAGAAGGTCGTCTTGCGTTTCGTCGCGTGTCAGGATCAGGTTGTTCAGCGTGTCTTCATAGGATTCAAGGCGGATGTATTTGAACAGGTGGCTGGAGCCTTTACGGGATACAGGTTTACCTGCCTTCCAATCCTTGCTATAAATCACCTTCTGGATGCGGGGTTTAAGAACAGTATCGAAGTGATCTCCCATTTCCACCAGTATGTATTTGCGGTTCCCGCCATCTTCGCGGTTAAGGTTTATTACCGCATGACCGGTTGTGCCGGAACCGGCAAAGTAGTCGAGGATGAGGCCTTCATCAGTCGCACCAAGTTGAATCGTTTTTTGTAGAAGTAGCAGAGGCTTCGGAAAACCGAAATCAAATAAACCAAGATGGCCAACTTCAACAGTACCTTGTTCGTTAATAACGCCAGTCTCTGTCCAAATGGACTTAGCTTTCTTAGAATCTTTCCTCGCTTTTTGATAAATATTCCAACCACCATCACGCTTCTGTTTAGCTAATAAAACAAGAAGATCACCTTTCAAAAGTGCTTGTTGAAATTTTTCTTT
>CAYTHG010000183.1:0-7687 GCA_964437525.1 uncultured Myxococcales bacterium
TGGCCGTATTTCTGGGTTTCAGAAATCGCCAGTTGCGGGATGGCGTTTTTTGCCAGGTATTCCGACATGGTGCGCTCTATTGCAGGCGGCGACACCAAAAAGCACTTGGGAAGATGCAAGTCTCCGTCGTACTGCATCATTCCGGCGTACGTCACATCAGGATGGCGCTTGCGGTCGAATTTGTCGAACTGCTCGTCCTGGAAAGCGCGTGTGATCTCGATGGCGCGATCTCCACGGAAGTTGAAGAATATCACGCTGTCGCCGTCAACTACCGGACCGGCGGGTTTGCCGTCTTCGCCTACCACAAAGGCCGGTAAAAACTGGTCGATGACGCCTTCGGTTTTTTCGCGCAAACCTTCAAGAGCAGTAAGTGCATCCGGGTACATGTCACCCTCGCCCAGAACATGAGCCTGCCAGCCGCGCTCTACGATGCTCCAGTCGGCTTCGTAGCGGTCCATGGTGACATTCATGCGTCCGCCGCCCGAGGCGACCAGATAACGCAGACCCTTGGAGCGATATTCTTCAAGCTTGTCTTCCAATTGCTTCAAATAGACATGGGCCGAAATTTCGTCAACGTCGCGGCCATCGAAGAGCGTATGAACATACAGCTTCTCTACTCCGCGCGCTGCGGCTTCGTCAATCATGGCTAAAAGATGATCTATATGGCTATGGACATTGCCGTCTGAGAGCAACCCGATGAAATGCAAGGCGCTTTTTTTCTCAATGGAGTTGTCTATCAATGTTTTCCAGGCATCGCCCGCAAACAGCGAACGGCTCTCGATGGCGTTTTTGACAAGCTGCGCTCCCTGCGAGAAAACCCGCCCGGCACCGATGGCATTGTGGCCAACTTCGCTGTTGCCCATATCGGCATCGGAAGGCATTCCGACCGCTTTGCCGTGGGCTTTGAGCTTGATGTACAGACGGCCTTCGTTTATCAAGCGGTCGAGTGTGGGAGTCTCTGCGATATCGAAGGCGTTGCCCTCGTAACCTTCAGCACGACCTTTATAGATTCCGACACCGTCCATGATAATAAGCAGAACGGGTCCGGGCGCGCCTTTGTAGGTGGAATTCGGTTTCAAATCAAAGTCGGTCATATTCATTCCGTTTCGTTGATACTTCCAATAAGCAGGCTGGATACTAATAAATTGTGGGCCACATGTAAACCAAAATCAAGTGATGAATGCGGAATGATGTGTGAGAAATAAGGAATTACTGAGACGGCTGTAATAACCATGCGTATAAAATCGTCATGCCCGCGCAGGCGGGCATCCAGAAACCGCACAAAGACAGAGTGGATTCCCGCCTGCGCGGGAATGACAAAAATCGAAAGACCGCCCAAGGACAGCAGGGGCGCGATTCATCGCGCCCCTGTTTCCACTGGAGCGGGTCACAGATCCGACGGAAAACAATTAAAAAAACGGCGGGAAGCCGAAGCTTCCCGCCGTTCTCGATATTTGCTCCCTGTTACAGGATATTCATTCTTACTTAAGCGACACTTTCTGAATGCCGTCCCAGCCGAAGCTCATGTAAAGATCGTCGCCCATGCGGACCGGATCCCCGTAGATGTAGCCGTAGTAGTAGTTGTTGCTGATGGCTTCGGGTGTCACGTTTTTCATCTTACCGTCCGGGCCGATGTAGATCATGTCCGGCCTGAAGTAGTAGCTGTAGTAAGAGGCGCCGTCCATCTTGTTGATTATCATACCGCCGCCATCGACTGCCACGGCATAGCTGGCGTTCTCGATATCCATGGTCTCGCCGATCTGCTGGCCCGTTGTCGCATCGATGACTTTGACGCGGATTCCCCAGCCGTAGGTGGTGGAATCGCACCAGTCGTACTCGGCTTCCTCGAAGTAGTAACGCTCGTTGATATAAATCACTTCATCGTCAAGCTTGTAAGAAACAGTCGAGTAACTGTAGGGCTCGTGGACATACTCGTCGCCATCATCCTCACCTTCGCCCTCACCTTCGCCCTCACCTTCGCCCTCACCTTCGCCTTCGCCTTCACCTTCGCCTTCGCCATCGGGCTCGTCACCCTCATCGATTTCGCCTTCACCTTCATCAGCCGGGTCGGGCTCTTCTCCGATCTTCTTGGCCATTGCGCCGCCATCGGACTCGACAGCTCCATCTCCGTAGCCGCGGTAACCGTAACCCCACCAGTAACCGTAATCAAAGGCGTCATCCACCTCGAATTGAGCGATACGGGCCACGCCGCCGCCTACGCGCTTCAGAATTTCCAGCGTGTAAGTGTAGCTGACACAACCGTCATCACCCGCGTCACAATAACCTTGATCATACTGCTGGTCAACAGCGTACAGGACCGAGCCGTCTTCGCTCATGCCGACAAGCTGTCCGGGGATATTGATCTTCGAGACCTGCTCTGGGCTGGCGGCATTGCTTGCGTCAATCTCCACCGCATAGCAGCGCAGAATAGGCTTGTCGTCGGCATTGGTTCCGGCCTCTTCGCAGGTGGGCATCCAGAAACTGTTGCCCTTGCTCAAGACCTGAGCGCCGTAATAGTAACCGAACAGCGGCATGAATCTGCCGGCTTCGACTACGTCAAGTTCGCTCTGCAAATCGGACATATCGACGGTTTTGAGAGAATATGAGTATTCTTCATCGTCCCATTCGCCGGTGATCGCTCCCATGACGGCATTGTCGACAATACCTACGGAACGGATTCCCGACCAATAATAATATTCGTCTCCGCCCCACTGGATTTCTTTGGAACCCAGATAGCTCGGGTCAAGACCGTCTTTGGTATCGAAACCGTGCGCCAGGGTTTTCATTTCCTCGTGCCACTTGCCTTCGTCGTCCTCGTAGTAGTTGTATGAGTTGGTCAACAGGAAGCTCTTTTCGGGCGTGCCGAGGAAATAGTTGCCCCAGTAATAACCGTAAAGATCCTGATCCAGCGCTTCTGATTCCCAGATGGGCATATCGCCGAGATTGTCGGGATCAAAGACACGCAGGCGGGCGGTGCCGTCGTACCAGCGGTTGCCGGTATCGCACAAAGCCCCGCCGCATTTGTGGATCTGACCGGTGAAGTCGGCCACGCGCAGGGACGAAAGCGTCTCGGGATTATCGCGGTCGGAGTAATCAACAAAGAGAACTTCCATGTCGGAGATAGAAGCGATGTGATCGCCTATCACCACGCCGCGCCTGACATAACCCTGACTTTCGATGGAACCGCGAGCGGTAAGCGCATCGTCCGACCAGTCTATCAGATTGAGCTGGTCTATCATCTTGTTCCAGTTGCTGGAATAACCGCGCGTCGGGACCAGAATCAAGGGGACATCGAGATCTTCGAAGATCTTGAAGGCTTTCCAGTCCTGGGTGGCTTCGGAATAATTGTAAGTGTCCTCATCGCCTAAAACGGCTGTGGAAAGCTCGGACGGGTTTTGAGGATCGGCCACGTCAAACAATGAAACCTTGGTGCGTCGGCCATTCTGGTCGTCGATACCGACCGCTATCAGTCTGTCGCCGCGCGGTTCGATGTGCGTGGACCAGCCGGGCACTTCGAGTTCACCTAAAATAGCCAACTCCTCGGGGTTGGAAAGATCGATAACCCAGAGGGGATCGACCTGCATGTAGGTTACCAGATAAAGCCTGTCGCCATCGAAGCGCGAGGCGTGCAGACGCTCGCCGACGATGATTTCGAGTTCATCGAGCTTGAGGATGTTATCGGGATCTGAAACATCGAAGGTCTCGACAGTTGTTCTGCCACCTTCTTCCCAATCGAAGCTGGCAACAGTAAAGACATCGCCGTTATGATTCATCTTGAAGCGGTCGGCAATGAATCCTGCGGTATGGGCCTTGTCGCGCACGGTTATTTCACCGTTGGGATCACTGATATCCACGTAGGTGAAGCCCTGCTCGTTTTCGTTGTCCCAGTACCAGTATTCGTTTGTTCCGACGAAAATGGCGGTCTTACTGACGTTCACGCTCCAGCCGTGACCCTCAAAGGACTCGCGGTCGGCCACAAAGACGTTGGCAGGATCTTCGATATTCAAGGACATGATTTCCACTCTGTCCTCGCCCTCCTGCTGTTGCGAGCAGTAATCCCACCAGTATTGCTCGGAGGCGACCACATAAACGATATCGCCGACCTGGCGCGTATCGACTATGCTGCCCTCAAGGATGCTGCGTTTTATCAGAAGCGGGTTGGTATCATCGCTTACATCGACAGTAACGAGTTCGCTGCTGATAACGCCCGTGCCGTTGATTTCGTGGTAAACATTGTTCAAAAGCACCACGGCGATTCCGTCCTGGACGTACATCTCGTGCGGCTGCCCGGTAAAGCGCAACCTGCCTGAGATTTTTATGTCGGCAGGGTTGGAAATGTCGATGATGGCCAGTCCGCGATAGGCATTCAGCACGAACAGCCTGTCACCGATTACCTTGTAAATATCGGCTTCGATTATCTCGCGGGCGGCATCGTCTCCTTCGCCTTCACCTTCGCCTTCACTGGCTTCCGCACCGTCATCGTATTCACCGTTAGAACGATCTCCACCGCCAGCTCCACCGGCAGAGGTAAATTCTCCGGCGGGCGGGTCTTCGCTGTCTCCGTCGGCATTATCGCCGTCGGCAATGTCGCCATCGCTTCCATCGCCATCAGCGTCAAGACCACTATCGTTAGACGAAGTACATCCCGATACGTAAATGGATACAAGCAAAACAAGAATCGCAATTAAAAACAGATTTATCCTCTTCATAATATCTCCTCCTCATTTTGAGGTTTTATGCAGACTCAGTATTAATTGAAGCAAAGCTCATGCCAAACCTGAAAACACTGATATTATTGTGTTTTCACCCAAGGAAACGACTAACTGTCAAGCCGGATTGTCAGCTTTGCAAGAGCTTTCGACAAAAATGTCAGTTTACATACCTATGTTGAAATTCTACCTGAATTCGCACTCTTAGTACACATGAAATTAACTTCTCAATAAGTCCTGGTAGATTGTCATCCTGAACGAAGTGAAAAGGATCTCTAGGTGGTTGAAGATAATAGATCCTTCGCTACGCTCAGGATGACGGTTCATGGGCTTGCCCGGCCTTATTGAGAAGTTACACATGAAATTGAAAACGCACTCGAAATCGAACCGGCAATATTTTTACAAGCTGAATAGTCTCCAGTTCCTGTAAGTTGTCGTTTTAATACGATGTCTGTGAAACCACGCTCACGTTTTAATGTAATGTCTGTGAAGCCACGCTCATGTTTTAATGCGATGTCTGTAAAACCACGCTCATGGTGAGTGATTTGCGAAGCAAATTGTATCGAACCATCCCTCGATACACCGCCCTTACAGGCGGCACTCGGGACGAGCGGAGCGTCACGTTTGCACAGCACTTAGAATGAACGGATTTATATCCTTTTATTGGAGCATGGCTTCCCAGCCTGCTCCACATGTTTCTTGTCCCATAAAACAATGGAGAATTTTGAGAATATCCGCAATATTAAGGAGCAGGCAAGGATGCCCGCTCCAACGGCGAGGAAGCTGTAATCTCCCGACCAGAACCAACAAAGAGGACTAGCGCAGGAGAATATGGCAAGCGATGCACTAAGTGATTGACTTTCTTTAGACTTATAAGGTAAAACCGCCCATACGGTTAAGGAGGTTTACTTGGAAGATAAAGAGAAAAAGAACGGCGAAGAACAGCATCCGCAACCAGAACCCGAGACAAAGCTGGAATCGACGAGTAAAAACGAGAACGAATCTGTAGACAAACAGAACTTCGTCATCGAGCTGGATTCCTTCAACGGCCCGCTGGACCTACTGCTGCATCTTATCCGCGATCATAAACTCGATATCTTCGACATTCCCATCGTGCAGATAACGGAAAGCTACCTTGCCTATCTCGAAATAATGCAGATGGAAAACATCGATGTGGCCGGTGAGTATCTGCTGATGGCCGCCACCCTGATACAGATCAAAAGCAGAACGCTCCTGCCCGATCCTGAACCGGAAGAAGATGAAGACGGCGAATTGATCGACCCACGCGAAGAACTGGTCAGCCGTCTACTCGAATATCAAAAATACAAAGACGCCGCCGAACGTCTGGCGGATTATCCGCGCATGGACCGCGATTTCTTTGCAAGAGAAACCGATCAACGCCAGCGCTCAAGAGCTTCCGACACGGAAATGGACTTGGACGAAAGCTCACTTTTAACGCTGACCGAACTTTTCCATGACCTGCTGGAACATCTCCACAAATCCAAACCCTACGAAGTTGAAATGGGGAGCTTTTCGCTTGAAAACAAGGTACTGGATGTTCACCGAGACCTGATAGGCAAAAAGCGTTTTTCATTCAAAAACCTGTTTTCAAGCCAACCCTCCAGATTCGATTTGGTAGCGACTTTCCTGTCCGTTCTGGAGCTTGCCAGAATGAAGGTCTTGAGGCTGTTTCAGGCAGGCACGGGCGGGGATATTTACATAGATTACCGAGAAGATGCCCCTCCTACAGAAGAGATAGAAAAACAGCTAAAGGGTGCCGCCTCTCATAAAGAAGAAGAAGATCAAACCGATACGGAAAACCCTGAAGCCGAATCGGAAGACAATCAGGGAACCGGCGAGACTGAGCAATGAAGGACGAAAAGGACATTCAGGCCGTTGTAGAAGAACAACAGGAATCCGGCAATCCAGAGCAGGAAGAGCAGGTTTCTCCAGAGGCTTCCAACGATACTTCAAGCGAAGAAACGCAAGAGGCGGATGCTGAGGACAACCCGGCAGTAGAAAACACCCCCGCGCTCGATACCGAAACTGACAAAAGCTCACAGGAAGTGGAAGAATCGCCTGAGGACGAAACTCCGGTGGACAAAGACACCGCATCCGAAGAAAAACCCAGCGAAGAAAAATCAAACGAAGAAGATCCTTCGACAGCAAAAGAGGAACCCGAACAGACAGAGGAAGCCGACGGTCAAGGCGAACCGTTCGGGACCATCCCGCCTCAAAAATTGCAGGCCATACTCGAAGCCCTGATTTTCACATCTTCAAAGCCGGTTGCGCTTTCTTCTCTTGAAGACACACTCGGTTCCTTGAGCAGAAAAGACATAAAACAGGGACTCAAAGACCTGGCGGCCCATTTAGAAGAAAACCAGCGCGGAATACGTCTCAAAGAGCTTGCCGGTGGCTATATCATCGTGACAGACACCGAACTAGCCGACTACGTCAGGCAGTTTCAAAGATCCAAACCCCGCAGACTCTCAAGAGCGGCCATGGAAACGCTGGCGGTAGTCGCCTACCAGCAACCCGCCGTCAGAGCAGAGATAGACCAGATACGCGGCGTGGATTCCGGCGGCGTTGTCAAAAGTCTGCTCGATAAAAAACTGATCAAAGTCATCGGTCGCCGCGAAGACGTGGGCAGGCCGCTTGAATACGGCACCACCAAGCAGTTTATGACTTACTTCGGCTTGAACTCTCTGCGCGACATGCCGACCTTGCAGGAATTTGAAGAGTTGGCCGCAGAATCGAAAGCCAAATACGAATCGGAAACCGGCGAAAAACTGGAAGACAGCGAAGAAAAAGAAAAACTCTGGCAGGGAGCCATGGACCAGTCTCACCTTGCAGGAGCCAACGAGGAGTTGGACAAGGTAGCCGAAGAACTGGTCGAAACCGTCCACGAAGTCAAGCAGGTCGAAGAAGAAGTCATGGGCCGAGTACCGGATTCCGATGAAGAACCCATAGACGACGAG
>CAYTHG010000184.1:0-7680 GCA_964437525.1 uncultured Myxococcales bacterium
GGCGTTCTGGGCGTCTCGCGCTGGTGGGTGCGTCAGCGTCCCGGCGAAGTCCTGCGCCTGCTCTCAATGGCTTACAGCACTCTAAACGAGTTGGGCGTCAAGAATCCCCGCGATCACATTATGGTTGCAGCCAGCGAGTTCGAGGAACACGAGCAATCGAAAACCGGCGTGGCCACGGTACTTGTTTCTCCGCAGGCTTTCAGCAAGGAAGACATAACTGTCTTCGACAACCTGTGCAAGCAGTTCGAATACACCAAACTCTTGACGCCTGCCTACTCCAACATGGATGTCTTCGCCCAACTGCTTAACCCGAAAACCCACGATATGGTGCTGGCCAATCACTCGCTGGATATTTCGTCTCCGACAGACGAACGGCCTTTCTTCTTCCATACCCTGCGCTTCAAAGACGCATTTAAAATGGACCGCCAGAACCAGTGGGTGACAAGCTTCAACATGCGTGCGGTAATGACGCTACTAATCCTCCTGGGCGTCGTGGTCGTATTAAGTCTGACCGTCTTGATCGCTCCTGTATGGTGGAAACGCCGTCAGCGCACGAAATCCGGCGAAAAGCTGGCATCAGGCTGGAATCTGCACGGTCATTCGCTTTATTTCGGCTGTCTGGGACTTGGATTCATCGCGGTCGAAATCGCCCTTTTGCAGCGCTTCACCATCTTCTTCGGACAGCCTTTGTATTCGCTGGTGGCGGTTTTGTTCTCGCTGCTGGTGGCGACATCTTTGGGAAGCTATCTGACCGGACGCTTTATACTGGGCAGAGCGGACACGGACAAGCGCGCCAAGATAGCGCTTGCGACAATATTTGCAATAACTCTGATTCTGGCCTTGTTCACTCAGGGATTTTTATCGCTCTTCCACGGAATGCCATTGACCCCGCGCGCATTTGTGGCGGTGGGCATGATGTTCACCTTAGGCATCCCGCTCGGTTCAGCCTTCCCTATCGGCTTGACAATAGCCGAACGGAGCATCCCGGAGGAAACTCCCTGGCTGTGGGGCATCAACGGCGCATTGTCGGTAGTCGGTTCGGTACTGGCGATTATCGTTTCCATCGCTTACGGAATCACGGCTTCGAGTCTTTTGGGCGCGGCCTGCTATCTGGTGGCCATGATTGCCCTGTGGCGTAATCTCAAGACCAATTGAGGAGGCTCTTCTTGCGTTCGAAGGCGGTAGAAATTGTCCTGAAACTGACAGCCTTTGCCGCCCTGTTCTATCTTTTCCTGGGATTCGAGCCCTCAGGCATCCTCACAAAATTCGCCCCGGTCCCTCAAACGGTGTTCGGAATAGCGTTGCTGGCTCTGTTCTTCGCCAGAAAAACACTTGACGGCATACTGGAGAAGATCGCCGCAATACCGGCTAAAAACTTCGTAGGTGCGGTGATAGGCGCATGGTTGATCACCACGCTTTTAGCCCAAGCCTGGGTACTTGAAAAACTGCCCCATGTAACCGACTCCATCGCCTACTGCTTTCAGGCGCAGATGTTCGCCGAGGGCAGAATCATTCAGGATTCGCACCCGCTCTATGAATTTTTCTCTCCACATTTTTTCGTAAACGATGGCAGACTTTATTCGCTGTTCCAACCCGGCTGGCCGCTTGTCCTGGCACTGGGATACCTGATCGGACTGCCCTGGATCGTCAACCCGCTTTTGGGTGCGGGAACATTGCTTTTAAGTTATCTTGTGGGGCGCAGACTGCTCGGAGACAAAACGGCCCGTCTGGCGCTGACGCTTCTGGCCATATCGCCATTTTCCATATTCATGTCGGCATCCTATATGGCGCATCCGCAAAGCTGCCTTTTGGGTATGGGGATTTTGTATCTCCTGCTTGAAGGACGCCGAAATCCATCGAAGCTGCACCTGCCTGCAATCGGCTTGATGTGGGGCTTGCTGTTTATGACCCGCGCATTTGATGCAGTATTGCTGGCTTTTTTGATGGCGGGCTTCTTAGCGCCGAGATTCATAAAGCGCCAACTGCCGATCAAGGGAACGGCTCTTATGCTTCTGGCAGGAACATTGTTCCTTGGTCTTCAACTGGCTTACAACTGGCAATTGACCGGAGATCCCCTTGTCTTTCCGCAGGACAACTATTTTGCAGCTACCGAACTCAATTCCGACTGTCACAGGCTGGGTTTCGGAAAAGATATCGGCTGCTCGGCGGAGCACGGCAAGTTCAGCTTTCCCGACGGCTATTATCCTTCAGACGCCCTAAAGGTCACTCATCAACGCATGGCAAGCCTGCTGTTTAATCTGCTCGGTCTGCCTTTAGCGGCACTTTTTATTCTTCTGCCCGTGCTTTTAATGAGAAAACCCCGGCGGGAATTGCTGCTATATCTTTACGCCGCGCTTTTCATCGTCGGCTATATGCTCTTTTATTATCACGGCAACTGCTACGGCCCGCGTTTTTATTTCAGCGCTATCGGAGCGCTGGGTTTGTTGCTTGCAAGAGGAATCACCCTGTCGGACGGCTTTGTCTCCCGAATCTCCAATAAATCCCGACATACAATCAGGCTGGGGCAGGCTATTGTTCCAGCTTTGGCACTGACGATGGTCGTTTTTTGCATCTTCTGGCTCAGCCCCAAGCTGTGGGAAAGCTATCACGGCTTCAGAGATATCGACGAAGGCTTGAAAAAACTCGTACAAAACAACGGAATACACAACTCCGTGGTGATTATACCCGGCATGGGACCGGCTTACGGTTACGGCTTCGTTCATAACACACCCGATTTCGATGGAGATGTCATCTACGCCCGCCAGATTATGGATTCCAGCATTCAATTGATGCACTACTATCCCGAGCGCAATTTTTACCGCTATCGCCCGATGGACATTTCCTTGGTCAAACTGGAAAAATCCCCCTGGCAGGGCGTTATATTGTTGGAAATGCAGGCCAAAGCCTCTGGAGCGAAGATGAAAGACGGGCTGGCCTTCGCCGCTTATGTCGGTGAACCCAAGAGCATGAAAAAAGTGACAGACGGCCATGTGCTCTACTTCAGAAACAAGCAGGCAGGCAGTTCTTTCACAATCCAGCAATACGCATTCGAGTCCGGCGACTACCTGATAGACATCAATTACCTGCTGCATCCCAGATACGGCAAATGGGAAATTTTAGTAAACGGTAAGAAATTACCGGAAGAAATAGATTCCTATTTTCAGAAAAAAGTATTTGTATCCAAGAGAATAGATAAAAAAATACACTTGAAAAAAGGCATCAACAGATTTGAATTCCAAGTTACTGGCAAAAACCCGCTATCTCGCGGCTATAACTTCGCCATAGACACCATAGCGCTGCGCAAACTTCCCGAAGGCTTAAACGCCCCCCTGCCCCGTCTGAAAGACATAGGAGTATTGAAAGCCGGGGAAATACTGCCTGCTAATACTATCGTCAGACCCTAAAAGATAAAAAACATCCACAATAATTAAGCGCTTGGGTTGACCTTGATATGTACCTCTGCTAGATTACCCCGACACTATTTTTTGGATACAAAGAGATACGAGGTTGACATGGAAAAACGGTGGACTCTCTCTCTGGGCGTTTTGCTTCTCTCAATAGCCACGCTCACAATCGAAGTAATGCAGTTGAGAGTATTCTCGGTGACCTTGTGGCACCATCTCACCTACATGATTATCACTGTGGCCATGCTCGGCTTGGGAGCATCCGGCTCTTATGTGGCGATCAAGGGAGTAGGCGACGAGCAACAGGCTCGAAAATGGGCAGGCAAATCCATCTGGGGATTCGTGGCCAGCACCATCATCGGTTTCGCCATCGTACTGAGAATTCCACTGGACACCTTTATGGTCAGTTCCAGCATACAGCTCAGTTTTATTTTCATCTACTACCTGTTCCTCCTGCCGCCGTTCTTCTTTGCAGGCATGGCCATAACAGTTTTGATGACACATTATGTCCGCATGGTTCACAGACTTTATTTCTGGAATCTGCTCGGATCGGCCATAGGATCGACTCTGTTTTTGTGGCTTTTAGTAACCGTCGGCGGAGATTATTCGCTGCTGCTGATTATCTCCCTGGCCGCATTGTCGGGAACGTTGATCTTCCTAGAGCGTGGACAGAGAATAACCTCGGGTATAATAGCTTTGGTGTGCCTGTTGCTGATCCCGGCAACACCTTATATCTTCCCCATTCATGCAGCGCCTTCAAAAGCTCTGGGCCTATTCGAAAAGCAAATGCCTAACCTTGAAACAATCAGCGTAGAATGGAATCCGACGGGTCGCATCGATGTTGTTACCGATCCCAAGATCCGCGAGTACAGCATAGACGGAGTCCACGTAGACAAAATTTTCACAATTGACGGCGATGCCTACACATTCGCCTACGATGTGGACAAACCCTGGGGTACGGTACCGGCAATCTTGAAAACTCTGTACTCCACCGCCTACCATTTCAAAGACAAGCCCAAGGCTGCCATGATAGGTTTGGGCGGCGGCGTCGACATTCTGACAGCCCTGCACGCCGGAGCGCGTGAAATCACGGCGGTCGAGATCAACAGCGCCATGATAAACGCTGCCATGAAGCACTACAACAGCTTTAAGTACAACCCATACACCGAACCGCGTGTATCAGTCATTCACGAAGAAGGCCGCGCCTTCATGCGCCGTTCTCCCGAAAAATACGACATCATCCAGATGTCGGGTGTCGATACCTGGACCGCCCTGACTTCGGGCGCATACGTACTCTCGGAGAACTACATCTACACCACACAGGCTTTCGAGGAATACTTCGAGCACTTGGAAGACGACGGCATTCTGTCCATGATCCGCTGGGTCTTCAAGCCCCCGCGTGAGACATTGCGTCTTTGTTCGCAGGGTATGCAGATGCTGCGCAACAAGGGCAAAACCACCAAGCCTGAAAATCACTTCATCGTTCTGCAACAGAATTTCCTGGCCTCGTTCCTCCTCAAAAAAACGGCCTGGACACGCAAGGAAGTTCAGAAACTTCAGGAAATGGCAAAAGACTGGGACGACGCCAAAATCCTTTACGCTCCCGGCTTGGACGGCAACAACGCCTTCTATCGTTATTTCAAAGCTGTTTCCGACGGCAAAGAAAAGGAATTCCTGACCCATTATCCCTACAACATCGAGCCGGTCTCGGACGACAAACCCTTCTTCTTCAAATTCTATCGCTGGGACGACATCTTCAAGTTCAACACAGGTACAGGCGGATACATAGACGCCATTACCCCGGTCGGATTCATCATTCTGGTGGCCTCTCTCATTCAAGCTCTATTTTTAGGCTGCCTCATGATTCTCTACCCCTTGTGGCGTTTCAAGAAGCAGGGACTAAAAATCGATGGCGCGGGCAAGATGATAGCGTACTTTACAGCGCTCGGACTCGGCTTCATGTTCGTCGAAGTCGCCATGATGCAGAAGTTCGTATTGTTCCTGGGGCATCCGTCATATTCTGTCAGTATTCTTCTGGCGGGCCTGCTGTTCTTCTCGGGCATAGGCTCTTTCATCGCAGGTAAATTCAAATTCGACCCGCGCAAGATTATTCAGGTATCAACCGCTACCGTGTCAATTATGACAGTCGGCTACGTCTTCCTGCTGCCTGCGGTCTTCGATGCCCTGATAGGCGCTCCGCATATGATCAGAATCATCGTGACACTGCTGCTGATCGCTCCCATAGGCACCATGATGGGAATGCCCTTCCCGACCGGCTTGAGCCACATACAGAAAGGCTCTCTGTCTTTCGTACCTTGGGCATTCGGAGTAAACGGCATCGCCGGAGTAATTGCATCCGTACTGAGCATTCTCCTGGCAATGGCCTTCGGATTCAACTTCGTGTTCTTCTTGGCCGCTGCGATATACCTTGCCGGTGGCGCGGTAATGTACTCGCTTGTAATCAAGGAGTAAATCGAAACAGAAACCGGATAACATGCTGGGCAGATACAGATTCATCATAGCTTTAATCATTTCCGCCCTCGGCATAGGTTTCTGTGTTCGTTGGAAACCCTGGGAGCCCATTCTGGTTTTTCAGCAAAGGCCGTTGATGGTCTTTGCTGTGCTGGCTCTGCTGCTGGCACTGGCTTATCCGTATATCAAAAACCTGTGGGGCAAATGCCAACTCATTCCGATGCGCTACTGGCTGGGCGGTATTATGGCGCTGAGCTTCATCGCTTCGGCTGTACTGGCCTACGGCCCGCTTGAAGGACTACCGCACGTCCCGGACGATATCTGTTATCTGTTCCAGGCCATGACCTTTTCAAACGGCGAGTTGTACGCGGATTCTCATCCCTTGCGGGAGTTCTTCCACCTGCTCTTCATGGTCAACGACGGCAAGTGGTACAGCCTCTTCCAACCCGGCTGGCCTATACTTTTGATGTTCGGCGTATTTGCCGGGGTTCCGTTTCTGGTCAACCCGATCTTGTCTTCCGTGGGCGTCTTCCTTACATACAAAATCGGAATGCGCACACTGGGCGAAGAGAAAACCCGGCTGGCCCTGCTGCTGATACTGTTTTCTCCCATACATACATCCATCCCGGCAACGCTCTTGGCACACACCTTGAGTCTGGTTCTGACTTTATCGGCGGTGTTTTTGAGCCTCAAGATGCTGGATGAAAAGCAGCGCAAGCTCTACCCTCTTTTGATGGGGCTGATCGTCGGATACCTGTTCGCCACCCGCGCCATGAACGCCATAGTGGTTGCGGCAGTGGTAATGCCGCTCCTGTTGCACATGATTTATAAAAAGCATTACACCATACCCGTGATGCTTTTGGGGCTCCTGCCTTTTTTGACAATGGTTTCCCTGCAACTGGCCTACAACCAACACTTAACGGGCGACGCCTTCGAGTGGCCGCAGGACAGATACTTCGACACCACCGAACCCAAAAAGCACTGCCACCGTCCCGGTTTCGGAAAGCATGTCGGTTGCCCCAACGTCCACCCCGGCCAAAACTTCCCCAACGGCTTCACGGTCTGGGATGCTTTCGAAGTCACCCACACCCGTATGGGAACTTTCCTGCTGATCGCTTTCGGCTGGAATTTCCTTTTCTTCTTTGTCGCTGTTCCGTTTTTGACAAGACGCACCGGTCCTTGGAAATACTATCTATTGTCCGTCTTTCTGGCACTGGTGATTGGATATTTCGCATTTTACTTCCACGGACTGTGGGGACGTTATTACTTCGAATCCTACACGATGCTCTTGTGCCTGACAGCCGCCGGTATCATAGACCTGCACAATATACTCAAAGACTACGGGCAGAAGTTGAAGACCTATGCCCGCAGACTGCTGTTGTCGCTGATGCCTGCGCTTGTGGTTTCGTATATGCTCTTCACGGTATTCTTTTTCTTTTTCGGCACCATGAACCTTTTAGGGCAGTTTTTCTTCGGCATAGACGCCAGACTGGAAAAAATGCTGCACTCCTTCCCGGAAAAAAGCGTCGTCTTTCTCGAACGCTGGTATCCGACGGGCTTTATTTTCCTCAAGCCGGAGTTAGACGAGAAAATCCTGTTCGTACATGACCAGGGAAAACACAATCGCCAGATGATGCAGTATTATCCCGACTACAAGTTTTTCATGTACGACCCCAAAGAAAACACAGCCAGGGAACTCACAGGCGATGAAGTAGATACAAGCCCGGACAGAATTTTCATCGAGGCCGAAGCCAAGGTTCCCATCATGTTCTCAAGCGGCGAATATGCTTTCGGTTGGGAGAAC
>CAYTHG010000185.1:0-7641 GCA_964437525.1 uncultured Myxococcales bacterium
AAACAAGAGCAAGCATCGCTACAAGAGTTTTAAGCGGGATTATGCCTTCAGTCGCCAATGCGACGAACAGGTGGTCAGCGCAGCTCCGAAAAGTAGTCTCACACTGGAGGTGGTTACACCGTTAAACGACGACTATGCCCTGTTCTCCGATCAAAAAGGCATCATGCACAGCACAGGCCATCGCGGTCATGTGGTGGTGAAGCTGCCGGATCGGCCGGAGCTTATAACCGAGCTTCGCCTCTGGCTGCAGGTGGACAAATACATCCGCCTGAAGAGCGACGCCGCTGCTCCCACGAGCCAAAAGAAAATCTTCAGTGAGCGCCAGGAGGAAAACCGCGAGCGCATCGGTCGTCTGCGTGCTTTGGTCGAAGTTATGCTGGCTGAAAGTGAATTCTGTGCACTTGGGCAAAAACTCGATATCCGGGCCGTCTCCTGCCGCTTGGCAGTGGATGAGGCGCTGGATTACCTAGTTCAGAACGTCTTCAGTAAGTTCAACTTACTCGCCACTCTGCACGAAGACCCCCAGTCAGAAATCAAGCACGTGCTGATGGGAGATGACTTGACCTGGAGTCAGTTGAAGCTGGACATCGAACAGGGCAAACCCAACGATACGCAGGAGATCGAAACATATATACAGCTGATGGCATCGCAAAATCACTCCATCATGTTGGATGAATTGGTCGAGCATTTCTCGGCGGTTCCCTTTGGCTGGCCGGAGTGGGAGATCGTACTGATAATTTCCCGGCTCTTTGTGATCGGCAACATTCACCTGAGCCTTGTAGATGAAGGCAACCTGGACGCCAAAGGTGCTGTGGGGCCGCTCACCCAGACCCGACAATGGAAGGGCGTCCGTATCCGCAAAAGGCAAGTAGCGGGTGCCCGGGAATTGGAGCAAGCCAAGACACTTGGCAAGAATCTGTTCAGCGAGATCGGCCCGGACGGGCAGGACCCATTGGTCGAGTTTTTGAAGAAGAAGCTGACCGGGTGGAAATCCGACTTCGAACGCTGGCAGGCGAAGGCCGGGATGAGGCGCTACCCAGGCTTGAAAGAAATCAACGGTGGCCTTAAAACCATCGGCAAGGTTCTGGGCGTTCAGGATGGCAAGGAATTTATCGATTCCTTCAACGACCAGAAAGCCGCACTTGAGGATGTCTTAGACGATCGGCAGGATCTGCGGGACTTCTACGAAAATCAGATTTCCACTTGGGAACGACTGATTCAGTCCAACAACCGCTTTACACCCAATGCCGCAGCACTTTTGAAGGACGAATCTGCCGCCAAAGCGCTTCGTCGGATGGAGGAAATTCTACAAGCTGCAAATCCATACGGCATGATCAAGGAGATCGATGCGCTGTTGCTAGCGGTGGAGGAAGTCTTCGACCACCTTTTGGCCGACGCCAAGACAAAGGCTCTGACTGCTATCGACCGCAATATCGAAGCAGTAAAGAAACATCTGGATGATAACAAGGCAGACTCAGACCTGCGCAGCAAGACGCTCATGCCGCTGCAGACCATCCGCAAGCAGACGGAGGACGAGCCAGTTATTTTGAGCATGAGCTATTACACGAGAGAAGCCTCCGACGTACTAGAAAATGCGCTGGTGTTGGTCGATCAGGCGATGGCGGACAAGGCGGAAGACAAGAAACCGCCCAAGCCCACCCGGAAGATTACGCCTGCGACAATGACCGGCAAGACCTATCTGGAAACGGACGCTGACGTGGAAGAGTTTATCAGCCAGCTAGACAAGGTTCTGCGAGAGGCGATTGAAAAGAAGTTCAAGGTTCGGATTCAGTAGATTATAGAGGATTACCGTGGACACTGCACAGATCAAGAAATACGCGCCCAAAGCACGTCGCGAGTTCATTCAGGCTGTTACTGCCAAGGCCAATGCGCTGGGTTTGGGGGCCAAGGGACACGACCCGGTGGAGTTCAAGGGCGATGTGGCCCTGATCGGCGGACGCGCCTTCCCCAAGGCTATCGGCCAGCGACGCGAGCGGCTCATCAAACGTATCGAACGCGAGGGCTTTGCACCGGTGATGGAGGCCATCGCTTATACTTGGTTCACCCGACAGCATCGATACCAAAATGCTGGCCGTGTTGGTGCGCGCCGAGCAGCCGGATGTCTTCGCCATCCTGATGACGCTTTTGAACGCTTTCATCGAACGCAATGCCTATGTCCCGGCAGCCAAGGCTCCATTCTGGGAGGATATCCGCCGCTTCGAGCTGGAAGATGCTTTCTGGTCCTTGATGGAACGCACCTTCGCCTACCGCAGCGAAAACCCGAACCTGGCCGACCTGATGCGCCGTTTGCTGGTGACAGATCTATCACGCTCGCTGAACACCAATCTGCCGCAAGGTTTGGAACACTTCCGTCTGCAAAGCAAAAGTCAGGCACAAAACGCCTCCGTGTTTTTGTCGCAGTGGCGCAAGGACATCGGCTTCTATCCGGACTATGACAAGATCTCCGGCCACTTCAGCAAGGAACTTGGCATCCTTGAGCAACTCAAGGATTGTTCGGAAGACGAGTTGGTGGACGTGGTGACCTTCGAGTGCATCGAGCAGGCCATCATCCGCTCGCTACGCGATAAGATCCAGGGCCAGCACTTCGCAGAGTTCGAGCGGCTGGAGGACATCATCCAGAAACGCAAAGATGGCCACTGGGCGCATACCTCCATCAGTGGCAAGCGCAATCCATACAGGCTCGCGTATGAAGCCCTGCAAGCCGCCATCGACATGCTGCGCTTGCGCCGCCAGTATGATCACGGATTTTCTTACGCCACCGTTGACGAGTTGGCCAAGGCATACACCGACGAGCTATTCGTTTTTGACCAGACTTATCGCCACTTCATGGAAGCGGCGGATGAGGCCGCCAAGGACGGTGGGGATCTCTTGAAGTCCCTTCGAGAAGCCATCGACGATCTTTACAGCAACTGGTATCTACGCGAACTGGCTGACCGCTGGGACGAGTTCTTGACACACCCGACGGATGGCTTTGTGAATTATTGGTCGCTGTCGCAGGTTCCTAACCAATATCGTTTTTTCAAAAATTTCGTGGAACCATCTATTCAGCGCGCGCCAAAAAGCAAAGTCTTCGTTATTATCAGCGATGCATTCCGCTATGAAGCCGCCGAAGAATTAACCAGTGAAATCAACGCGCAGTATCGCTTCAAGGCTGAACTGTCGTCGATGCTCTCAGTGCTGCCCAGCTATACCATGCTGGGCATGGCCGCCTTGCTGCCCCATAAGTCGCTTACATACAAGGGCAAGTCCGTCCTGGTGGACGACAAGGCCTCCGGCGGAATCAAGGAACGCCTCAATATCCTAAGTCAGCACAAGGGTATCGCCATCAAGGCGCAGGATCTTCTGGAAATGAAGAAGGAAGAGGGTCGCGAATTTGTTCGCCCCTATCAGATCATTTACATTTACCACAACGAGATCGACGCCAGAGGCGACAAGGCCGCCAGCGAGAGTCAGGCCTTCAAGGCTGTCCGAGACACAATCGAAGACCTGAAGAAGCTATCGAGATACATCATCGATTCCTTGAACGGCTCGACAATCTACCTCACAGCCGATCACGGATTCATTTTCGAGTGTCGCCCCCCGGAAGAAACGGACAAGAGTAAGCTCGATTCCAAGCCTTCGGGCGTGGTCCATGAACACAAGCGCTTCATTCTGGGCGAAAAGCTGGGAGAGACGGAAAAAGCCATCACTGCCAGGCTGGCGGTTACTGCTGGCATAGAGGGCGAGATGGAATGCTGGGTGCCCAAAGGCACCAACCGCTTCAGCTTCCAAGGCGGCTCACGCTTCTTCCATGGCGGCGCAATGCCCCAGGAAGTGCTGATCCCGCTCGTTACCATCCGTGAGTTGCGCGGCAAGGAGCGAGAGCGGTCGCAGGTCAGCCAGGTCGGCGTGTCGTTGCTTGGCACGGCGAAGAAAATCGTCCTGCACCGGCACAAGTTTGATTTCATCCAAACCGATCCGGTGTCCGAGCGTATGAAGCCAAGACAGCTTCTGATTTCGATTCAGGACGGCAACGAACCCATCAGCAACCAGGAGAAGATAACATTTGACAGCACCAGCGACATGATGGATGAGCGCAAGAAGTCCGTTCGCTTCGAGTTGAAGAAGGTGGATTACAACAGTAAAAAAGACTATTATCTGGTGCTGCGCGACGCGGAAAGCCTGATCGAATATGATCGCATTCCCGTCACCATCGACATTTCCTTCCACGATGATTTTTAAGGGAGAGCCATGGCTTCTGAAGACTTAAATGCACTGTTAAATGAGCACTTCGCAGGCCGTGTAGTCCGAAAGGACTTGACCAAACAGGTTAAAGAAGGCGCGAATGTTCCCGTTTACGTCCTTGAGTACCTCTTAGGTCAACACTGCGCCACCGATGATGAGGATCTGATTGCGGAAGGCCTGGAGACTGTCAAAGGCATTCTGGCAAAAAACTATGTTCGTCCGGATGAAGCTGAAAAGATCAAATCCCTGGTCAAGGAAACGGGCAGCTACAAGATCATCGACAAGGTGACGGTCAAGCTCAACGAGAAGCGGGACGTATATGAAGCCTTCCTTTCAAGTTTAGGCGTGAAAGGTCTTGAGATTTCGAGTTTGATGATCAAGCAGTATGAAAAGCTGCTGGCGGGCGGGATCTGGTGCATCATCACGCTGGAATACTTCTGGGATGAGGCGACCAAAGCCTCGCCGTTCATCATCCGGGATCTCAAACCGATCCAGATGCCGAACCTGGACATGAAATCCGTTTTCGAGGGACGGCGTGGATTCACCGAGGAGCAGTGGATCGATGTGCTGCTGCGCTCCACCGGCCTTGAGCCGACGCTTTTCGATGAAAAGGTCAAGTGGCATTTCCTGGCGCGTCTGATCCCTCTGGTCGAGAACAACTACAACGTCTGTGAACTCGGCCCACGTGGTACGGGTAAAAGCCACATCTACAAGGAAATCAGCCCGAACTCGATTCTGGTTTCCGGTGGTCAGACGACGGTTCCCAATCTGTTCTACAACATGAACACCAAAAAGGTCGGGCTGGTTGGCCTTTGGGATGTCGTCGCCTTCGATGAAGTTGCAGGCATCAAATTTAAAGATCAGGACGGCGTCCAGATCATGAAGGACTATATGGCCTCAGGATCCTTCTCCAGGGGTCGAGAAGTCATTCCTGCCAACGGGTCAATGGTATTCGTTGGCAACATCAACCAGAGCGTCGAAGTTCTGGTCAAGACAAGCCATCTCTTCGCCCCCTTCCCGGACACGATGATCGATGCGGCTTTCTTCGATCGCATGCACGGCTATATCCCCGGCTGGGAAATTCCGAAGATGCGCCCCGAGTTTCTTACCAATCAGTATGGGCTTATCGTCGATTATCTGGCCGAGTTCATGCGCGAGATGCGTAAGTACACCTTCTCGGATGCCATCGACAAGTATTTTAAGCTCGGCAACAACCTTAACCAGCGCGACACGATCGCGGTAAGAAAAACCGTCTCCGGCCTGCTGAAGCTCCTCTACCCGCATGGCGAATATACGAAAGATGCGTTAGAACGCTGCCTGAAATATGCCCTTCAGATGCGACGCCGGGTGAAGGAGCAGTTGAAGAAAATCGGCGGCATTGAGTTCTACGAAGTCCATTTCAGTTACATCGATAACGAAGATAACGAGGAGACCTTTGTCAGTATACCGGAACGCGGGGGCGATTCTCTGATTCCCGAGGGGCAACAGGCACCAGGAACGATCTATACGGTATCAAGAGGCAACAAAGGTATGCTGGGGCTCTACCGGCTTGAACTACAGGTAGTTGGAGGTAATGGTAAACTGTCCAAATCGGGTCTCAATTCAAGTTCTCAGGCCAAGGAGGATGTTCGCGTCGCTTTTGATTTCTTCAAGGCAAACTTTAACCGAGTAAGCTCGGTTACGAAACCAGGCAATCATGACTACCACCTTCATCTGGTTGAGCTACATAACACAGGGGCTGCAGACACGCTTACTCTGTCGAGCTTCATTTCATTCTGCTCTGGCGTGTTGAGCAAGCCGTCTCAGAGTCAAATGGTGGTGATCGGCGATATGAGCCTGGGCGGAAGCATCAAGCCTGCCGAGAATCTCTCGGAGATCCTGCAGGTGGCATTTGATTCGGGCGCAAAACGGATTTTGATACCCATGAGCAGTGTTGGTGATATTCCAACAATCCCCGGAGAGTTGTTCACTAAATTCCAAACGAGTTTTTATGCGGATCCGGTGGATGCTGTGTTTAAGGCGCTGGGGGTGGAGTGAATATTCATCACCAATTTTAAGAAAAGTATGCTTGATGGAAGCATTGCAGTCCGCAGCAATAATTCAGAATGGCGATTGCTTCCAACTTCCTATTCTCAGAATCAGATCTAAACAAACGGAGACAAACTTATGAAAAACGTAGAAATGACAATTGAAGGAAACATCATGACCATCAAAGTGGATCTTACCAAGGATTTCGGCCCTTCGTCATCGGGTAAGACGATAATTATTGCTTCGACCGAGGGCAACGTGAGCGTACCTGATAACGAAGAAAAGAAGATCGGTCTGAACGTCTACAAGAAGAAAGCGTAAACCTGATTATCGAGCGCCATTATTTTAGGTAAAGCCATGTACGCCTCCTCTATCGGAATCCACTATTCCGGTGCAGAAACATCAAACAGCCGCCTGAAGGCACTTTCTGTCTATCGCGCCAACGGCTCTGGGCAATCAAAGAAAATCATCACGCCGGACGCCTATAAGGGAAATCATGGTTTTCCTTCACAGCCACAAGGTCGGCACGGCTCGCGCTTTCCGGATCTACAAGACGTACAAGGATGAGGCCATCCATGTCGTCACGGAAAACCCGTATCGCCTGGCTCACGATATCTGGGGTATCGGGTTCAAAACAGCCGACCAGATCGCCGACAGCCTGGGAATTGATAAGCAATCCGATATTCGCGCCAGGGCCGGTGTAGAGTATGTACTTGGGACGCTGACCGAGGATGGCCATTGTGCCTATCCCCGCAAGGATCTGGTCGATAAAACGACGGAGATGCTGGAGATATGCAGATCGTCAACGACTACGACAAGGACGTCTTCAACGGTGACATTGGCTGGATTCAGAGCTTGAGCGACGAAGATCGCGTAGCCACAATCAACTTCGATGGTCGGAGCGTAGAGTATTTATACGACGAGTTTGACGAGATCACGCTTTCCTACGCGGTTACGATCCACAAGAGCCAGGGCTCCGAGTACCCCTGTGTGGTTATGCCGATACATACTCAGCATTACATGATGCTCCAGCGGAATCTGCTTTATACGGGTCTGACGCGTGGCAAGAAGCTCGTTATCATCGTCGGCACACCGAAAGCCATGGCTATCGCGGTGAAACGGATGCAGAGTCAAGAGCGTATAACAACGTTGAAAGAGAGGCTGGTTCTGGCTGAAGTTTCAATGCGAGGCGGAAGCGAGAGCCCATAAAGGGCTGGGTAACGGATCTTGCAACGTGCAAATTCATGCATACTTTACGTTTCCTTATGGTAGCTCCTTGGTAGCTCCAACGAAAAACAGCCACTCACGATCTCTCGTAAGTGGCTGTTATTGCTGGTCGGGGCGACTGGAATTGAACCAGCGACCACC
>CAYTHG010000186.1:0-3573 GCA_964437525.1 uncultured Myxococcales bacterium
CAAGACCAAGCTTTACAACGCCATGGAAGAAGCCTTCAGTACCGACAAAGCCAAGACCAATATTTTGAAGATCAGTGAATTCGGTCTTGTCGAGATGACGCGCAAGCGTGTACGCGAAAGCCTGGGCCGCACCATGTGTGAGCCGTGCTTCTATTGCGATGGCAAAGGGTATCTCAAATCCAAGACGACAATCTGTTTCGAGATATTCCGCGAGATAGAGCGGGAGATTCCCAATCTCAAAGGCGGTGTAGCTACAATTAATTGCCATCCCGAAATTCACGATATGATCTTCGAGGAGGATTCCGAGGCTATCACTCGCCTGGAGCGAAAATATAAAAAGAAAATCAATGTCCGAGGATTGCCGCATTTTCATATCGAGCAATACGAGGTCATTGAGAAAGTGTCGTCTTCCAGTGGTCCCCGACCCCGTGGGAACGCTAAATAAGGCAATCGAGTTGTAGCATGAAGACAGGATGCGACGCTGGTGAAAGGCGTGTTCCGCTCAAGTGGCTGCTGATTTTCTCGGCGGTTCATTTCCTGTCTTTGCTTGTTTTCGTTCTGCCCGGTGACGATCAAGGGCGCTCGTTGTGGGGGCAACTGCCCCAGGATGACGCCTGGATTCACCTCGTGTATGGCAGGGCGATTCTAAGTGACGCTTATCCCGCTTACAACGATTCCGAGCCGGAAACGGGATTCACCAGTCCCTTGTGGGCCGTGTTTGCGGCTGTGGCTCATTTGCCGGAACTTGCAGGTTTGGAAGATTCTGCGCCAGTTGCCATAAAAATCATCGGTGTGCTTTTAGCCCTGCTTCTGTCGTGGCTGGCGGCGGGGCTTCTCTTGTCATTGGGTTCTCCGCGCTGGCTGGCTTTAGTTGCAGGCTTGTGGTTGGCACTCGATCCAGAGATGATTTATGCAAAACTTTCCGGGATGGAAATCGTCGCCTCGGCGGTTTTTGTTCTGTGGGGAATAATCGCGGTCCATCGGAAAAAGTGGCTGCGCTCTGGAGTGTTTCTGGCGCTTGCGGTGGCTGCGCGTCCCGAGAATGTCTTTATGCCTTTTGCCGTAGCGGGGCTGGAGTTTCTGTATTCCCGTTTCAGAATCGACTTGAAAAAAAGCCTGGCCTTGCTTGTGCCGACTGCCTGTCTTGTCCTTGCCTGGGTTTTGTACTGTCTGATGGCGACGGGTTATCCTTTACCGAATACAGCCTTGATGAAAGCCATGCAGAATGTCGAGCCGCTTTTGTCTGTCATGGCGCTTGTTAAATATTTTTGGGCTTCTCCGACTTTCGCTTACGGCGCGGGGTTAGCTCTGCTGACTCTGGGCGTCTGGTCGGGAATTGCCAATGGTGATGAAAACAGCCGCAGGACGTGGCGCTTGGTTTATATCTATGTGGCGATATTTTCTGCCGGTATAGTCGCTTCGCGTTCTCTGGTCGGGCCGGATATCTTTTATCAGCTACGCTATATCATGCCGGTATTTCCGTTTCTCATATTGATTATGGCTCGTGCTCTGCCCTTGCTGGCAGATGCCGTCAAATTGAATTCCGGTCGTGATGAAAAGACCGCGCTTGCAAGTTTGAAGTTGTACGGTTCCTTTTTGTTAATCGGAGTTTACCTGATCGTCTTTTCATTCAATTTCGCTTTTCAGCTCAGCGAGTATGGACGCGATTGCGGCGAAGTCACCCGGATGAACGTCGATGCCGGAAAGTGGATTGCTGCAAATACGCCTGAAGATGCACTTGTCGCCACCGCCGATGCCGGGGCAATTCGATACTTCGGGGTGAGGCGGACTATCGACCTGCTTGGATTGAATACCCACGAAGTCGCCCGAAGCGAATTAGCTGAAGAGTTCTTCAAGCGAAATAAAATAGATTATTTCTTCATCTACGCAAACAGACCGCCATTTGCAGGGCTTGTAAAAAGCCCGAACCTCGAATCGGTCTGGGGCAATATTGCCAAACCATCAAGCGTGTTGAATGTCCCGGAATTGCAGGTGGGAATATTCCGGGTTAAAAACCCGGATCTGCCTTTCAGCGTGAAATGGAACTGAGAATCAACTCTTGCAGGCCAGTACGACGCAGTTCTTGCCTTGTTCTTTGGCCTTATAAAGCGCATCGTCGGCGGCTTTAATAAGGGCTTCCTCATCGTCGATGGATTCTGAAGGATAGCAGGCTACACCTATTGAGATGGTCAACTTGTCTATTTTGTCGAAGGAATGAAATTCTATTTTACGGCGTATTTTTTCCGCCACTAGTTTTGCGCCTTCTATGGCAGTTTGCGGCAGCATCAGGATAAATTCTTCGCCGCCGTATCGGGCAAAGACATCATGGGTTCGGATTTCCGCTTTCACCAGAGATGAAATGTCGCGCAGCACCCTGTCTCCTTGCAAATGTCCGTAGGTGTCGTTGATCTTTTTGAAGTTGTCGATATCGAAGATCATCACGGCCAGACTGAGACCGTAGCGCTTTGTACGCGAGAACTCAAGGTCGAAGAGTTCCATGAAGTGGCGTCGATTGTAAATTTGCGTCAGAAAGTCTGTAATAGACAATTCCTTGTAGCGCATTTTTGCTATCTTAAGCTCGTCCTGAAGCTGCTTGACTTTAAGCTGCACTCTAACACGGGCGATAAGCTCGCCGGGGTTGAAAGGCTTTGTCAGGTAATCGGAAGCTCCAGTATCAAGGCCGTAGATCTTCTGTTGAACGTGGTCCTGACCTGTCAGTATGATTACCGGAATGTCGCGCCAACTTGGGGTTGATTTCATTTCCTGGATGAACTCGAACCCATCCATGCCGGGCATGACAACATCGCAGATGACCAGCTCTATATTCTGTTCCTGCTCAAGCAGCACCAAGCCGTCTTTGGCAGTGCCTGCCTCATAATATTTGTCGAAAAGTCGCCCGCGCTTCAAGATAAGTTTTATTTTATGTCTGACAGTGGGGGAGTCGTCTATTATCAGGACGTTCTTTTCATAAGTATTGCAAATTTGCTTATTCGCTTCCATGACACCGATTATATTAATTATTGTTGAAACTGGCAACTATCTTTTGAATTCAAGCACAATACCTTCCGGGGTTTTCCTCTTTAGGAATGGGGTTTTCTCGTCCAGAGTGACTTTGAGCCTGAAGAGTTTCTTGGCTGGGTCCCAGTAAGGGCGTATATGCTGTACCGAAACATCAAAGGCGCTTGTCTGTAAAGGGTAGAGGTGCATCTTATTGGTTACTACTACCGGGCTGAGGTTGATATTCAAAATCGTGTCTGACTCCCAGCTTGCTTTCATGTCTACTTCATTCGATAACTGAATGGTGATGCTAGGCTTATCATAGGGCGCTCTGAAGGCTACCATCAATAGTTTGGCCGGTTTGCCTGATGGCTGAACCTTTTTGACTCGTAGTTTGGCGATGCTGTCGGATAGACTCGGTTTCTTAGCTTTTTTCTTTGCCAACTCTTCTTTGCGCTTTTGTTCTTCTGCGATTCGCTGCCGTTCAAGCTCTTTTTTGCGCTTTTGTTCTTCTGCGATTCGCTGCTGTTCAAGTTCTTCTTTGCGCTTTTGTTCTTCTGCGATGCGTTGCTGTTC
>CAYTHG010000186.1:3673-7611 GCA_964437525.1 uncultured Myxococcales bacterium
GCTGCTGTTCAAGTTCTTCTTTGCGCTTTTGTTCTTCTGCGATGCGTTGCTGTTCAAGCTTTTCTTTGCGCTTTTGTTCTTCTGCGATTCGCTGGCGTTCCAGCTCTTCTTTGCGCTTTTGCTCTTCTGCGATGCGTTGGTGTTCTTTTTCTTCCTTGTGCTTTTGTTCTTCTGCGAGTCGCTGCTGTTCCAGTTCTTCTTTGCGCTTTTGCTCTTCTGCGATGCGTTGGTGTTCTTTTTCTTTCTCAATGTCTGCCATTGCAACTAATTGCGGTTTTTGCGGCTTAAGTCCGGGCAGGTAATTGAGCGTGATTTTCAATCCGTCCTGAATTTCGTTTATTCTGTAATCCACTTGGCAATTCAGCAATACAAGCAGTCGAGCCGGGTTGTTGTTTGCCGTTTTCTCGTCAAAAGTGATTCCTTTTACCAGTTCGGTAGCGTATTCAGGTGGTAGAGATTCCATTCTAAGCAGTGGAGCCTTGAAAAACTCAATGGCAAGGCGTTCCGGGTTGTGCAACAGGAAACTTGTGAAGCTGGTTCCGCTTGCGAGATTGACTATGATTGAAACGCCTTCGGCTTCATTCTCGAAGGACACAAGACCACTCTTGTCAGTTTCTGCGTGCAAAATGCATGAAAATAGCAGGGCAATTGCGGATGTAGTGCAGATAAGCTTAATAATTTTATACATATTCTGGCATCTATATATATTTGACTGTAATATATTCTCTATACCACAGATAAAAGTCCGCAGGCAAAAGAAATGCAGGCTTTAGTGAATTGACTTTGAATTGGGCTGGCTTTATACTCGCCGGAAATCGTTTGGATTTTGGAGTCAAATGTTTATAGACGCTACATTGGCCGTATTGGCTGTATTCTTGATGATAACCGGCTACTTTGCGGGCGCTTTGTCGCAGCTTGTCAAAATCGCTATTCTGATAGCATCCTACCTGGCCTCAAAATGGATGTCGCCGATTATTTCGGATATTTTATTCCAGAACCTGGGAATATCCATCCCTGCTCAGGAAATGGTTTCCATGCTGGGCACATGGTTGGTTGTCTATATTATTCTGTCCATATTGGGACGAAGTTTAACTTTTGCCGTGCTTTCTTCTTCCAATACCATCGACAGCGCCGATGCCGTTTTGGGGGCTTTGGTGGGATTGCTTAAAACCGCCATCTTTGCCGTTCTGCTGGTTTTCCTTATAGGAGCTTTCAAGGACGTAATCTTCAAGCACAGGCCGCAATTGAAAGAAGTTATTGCCGAATCCAAGGTGATGGAGGTTCTTTCCAAAACCTCACTGGCTCAGGAATTCATGCCCGATGAGGTGCTGGTTTTATCCAAGCTGGCCAAGGGAATGACCGATCCCAAGAAGGCTGAGAAGATCCGGAAATCCAAGCAGATGCAAAAATTGATGCGCAACAAGATGATCAAGCAGTTGATGGACGATCCGCAGGCCAGGTTGCAAATGGAAAATGGCGACATGATGGAGTTGATGAAGAACGAAAACTTCCAGAAAGCCATGACCGACGGGGAATTGTTGCGACAGTTGGGTGAACTGGGTGAGATGAATTTAGATTTTGATTGATGGGTTGAGTCTGGTTGGGTAGGATACCTTTCAATAATCGAACATATCAGCGAATTCAAAACAGGGTAATTCGATATGCAGGATGTAAAAACAAACAGCGGTGAGGGTTCTTGGTTCAGCGAAGAGAGACAGGCGTCACTGCCCTGGTGGAAAAGCCGCGATCTGATACTGGCTCTCCTGGTTTTCGCCTTTGCTATGGCTATCTATCTGCCGCGCATAAGCAGCTATGCTCTTTGGGATCCGTGGGAGCCGCATTACTCTCAGGTCGCCATGGAGATGGAGCAAAACGGCGACTGGCTTGCTCCCCATTACAGAAACTCAACGCGCTGGTTCTCAAAGCCTGTCATGCTTTTGTGGATGTTGCGTACATCTTTTGCGCTTTTTGGACAATCTGACGGCACCGCCCGATTGCCTGTGGTGTTTATTGCGGCACTTGGACTTGTGCTTTTCAATTTCTTTGTCGGGCGAATGTTCCGTTGGAAAGTAGGGTTATTTGCCTCCCTTGTACTAGCGACTTCCCCGCAATACTATTTTCTGGCGCGGCAGGCCATCTACGACATGCCCTATGTCGTCTTCCAGATGGCGGCGCTTGGATTTTTGGGGTTGGGATTATTCTGCTACGAAGACAATCCGCGCTGGCAATATCCATTCTGGATCTTCTCGGCGCTGGCGATACTCTCGAAAGGCTTGCTGGCAATCGTTTTGCCCGGAGCGGTCATAGGCACTTTCATTATAGTAACCTGGGACTGGGCCATTTTGAAGCGTATGCGCTTTGTCAGCGGTTTGCTGGTGTTTATGGCGGTTTCCATTCCCTGGTACGCATTTATGACGGCCAAGTATGGCACCACATACCTGCACAATTTCTTTATCTATCATCACTTCAAACGCGCAATGGGCGAGATAGGCAAGCCCAATGCGACTTTCGAGCTTTATATCCAGCAGGTAGCCTACGCGCTTTTCCCCTGGATTGCTTTTTTGCCCATCGCTTTGATTCGCTTTTTGAGATGGAACGACAAAGACCTTGAAGGCGGAGCCCGGAAGAAGTTCTTTATCTTCCTGTGCGTCTTGATGCCTTTCGTGTTCTTTGAGATCAGTTCGACCAAGTTTCATCATTACATTTTCCCCTTGATTCCATTCTTGGCGATTATCATCGGTTATTATCTGGCGAGATTGACCGAAAGCAATAAATCGACCTTCATTAAACTGGAAATAATCATTGCTCTGATGGTCTTTATTCTTGTGTCCAAGGATTTGATTACCAACTATAAGCATTTCATTAACCTGTGGATCTACTACTATTCGCGTGGTTTGCCGCACAATGTAAATCCGCGCAATCTGTATTACGCCTGCTTTATCCCTCTGGGATTCGTTATAGCTTTGCCGCTGGTGACGATGGCAATAGAGCGCATGATGCCGTGGCTTTCCGGTAAATTCAGGTGGCTGAAATACGACGGCAAGCCCTGGCGGCACTTCACCAACTTCCACTTCATAGTCTTTGCGGCTTTGGCTGTGGTTTTGGCCGGTGTCAACAATTACTGGCTGGTCCCTAAAATCACCGATACATTCAGCCAGAAGCCGCTTTGGGAGGCTTATCAGGAACATGCTACCAACAACGAGCCGATCTGCGAATACCATTCATGGGAACGCCGCTCGGTAAGCTATTACTTCGACAACAAAACCTTCTACATCGACTCGCGCCGTCCTTCTCGCCTGAATCAGTTTTTTGCCAGAAAGGGCAAGCTGTTCTGCATGGTTGACCGTTCCCAGTACCACAAACTGCGCAAGAAAGTGAAAGACAGTTTTGAGCGTGATTTGTACATCGTGGACAGCCGCCATCCCTTTACATATCTTGTCGCCACCGAGCCGCCCAAGCAGGCCAAGGTGAAAGAAGGCGAATACCTGTTGAAGGACAGGCCCATCCTAGAGAATCCTTTGAACATTGTCTGGGACGACAAGATCAAGCTTTTGGGCTACAAACTGAATCAGGAAGAATTCACAGTCGGCGATGATATAGAGCTTACGCTGTATTACGAAGCGCTTGATGAGATAGAAGATGATTGGGATATATTTATTCACTTCGATGTTCTCATGGGCGGTCGCATGGTCGGGGACCATTCGCCTGTCGATGGCCGCTACCCGACGGACCGCTGGAAAAAGGGCGACATAATAAAAGACACCTGGAAGGGCAAGGTCGGTAAACGCATGAAGCAGGGCAGAATCGAAATCCGGCTCGGCTTCTTCCACAATGATGAAAGAATGCCTATCAGCGAAGGCAAACACGACGGCGAACGCCGCGTCAGGATCGCCTCGGTTCCCTTGCGGAGTGAGTGATTCATGTTTTGTTCAGATAAA
>CAYTHG010000187.1:0-7602 GCA_964437525.1 uncultured Myxococcales bacterium
CCGGGTGTGACAATGAATGTACTCACCCCAATAGAGGGTCAGCGCTACATGGTGCGTCGCGCTATCTGGAATATGCAATCCGGAACACTTGACGAAAATGCCCAATGGATTACAGGAACTTTGAATTGGACTGTAGAACAGGGCGCACTCGGTGCCAGCAGTTCTATACTCGAAACTTCCGCGCCAATTACGCAGAACACAGATTTGACCAGCACCTACCACCTGCGCCGGGTCGAAAGCTATACCTGCGCGGACCTCCTGAACGATTACAAGGGCATCTTCGCAGACGCTCCCGAAGTGGAATAATAAAAACGGAACGGTAGTAAAAGTATGAACGGTGAAATGAAATAAGGAATCATCGACCGGCTGGTAGCTCATATAATCAGGCACAATTTTATTTTCTTCATCATTGCCACCATCCTGACGCTAATCAGCCTGACCATAGCTCCCACCATCCCCTTCTCCGCCGACCCGACGGAGTACCTGCCCGAAGACAGCAAAGAAGTCGAGTTCTGGTCGCAGATGACACACCGCTTCGGCGCGCTCGATCTCTTGTTGGTCGGCTTCGAGGAACCCGAGCGCCCGCTCGACACCGAAAGCCTGATAGCCTTGACACGCATCACCAACCGGCTTTCAGAGTTGAAATCCGAAGGCATTTTATCCGCCAGAAGCTTCACAAATGTCAGTTCCATAAAAGAAGGCGAAGACGGCACCTTGAACGCTGCGCTCCTGATGGAATCCATTCCGCGCACCGATGAAGCGAAGGCCGAGCTTTCCAAAAAGATTCTGGCAAACGCACAGATAAAAGGCTCGCTTGTTTCAGAAGACCTGCGCGGCTACCTGCTTTTGCTGCAAGCCAACTCGGCCAAGGATACACGCGAGATTGCAGCACTGGCGCATAAGATAGTAGAAGAAGAGCGCGGCGACCTGAAAGCCATATACTTCGGCGCCCCCTTTATAGCGGGACTTTTGACCAACAACATTTACAGACAGCTCCCGATGGTGATACCGCTTTTCCTGGTGCTTCTGCTTGTACCGACTTTCTTGATTACCCGCCGCCCCAAAGCAGTCCTTGTCGTGCTTTTGTGCTCGGGACTCTCACTGTTATGGTGGTTGGCGCTTCTGGGAATCACCGGAGTCGAGCTGACGGCCACGGCCTCTAACGCCGCGCTCCTGATTCTGGTCATGGGAGCGCTGGTTTTTGCCAAGGGAACCGAGAACCGCCTGGAATCCGACTCCGATGCAATCAACCCCTTCCCGGGACGGGTAATAGCTCTCCTGATCGCCGCAGCAGTAGCGCTGGCGGCGCTCTCTCGTTTCGCCATTCCGTATCTGGCACACTTCGGCACGGTATCGGCACTTGGAATGCTGGCGCTGGCGCTGTGCGGCATTTTCGTCTTTATTCCACTGGCTTCTTTCTTAAAGCCTGATCCTTCCGGCAGAACAGAAAGCCAAGTCAAAACATTTTCAAGATCCACATCATGGATCATCATTGCCGCAATCGCCATCGGCGGACTCGGACTGGGATCGCATTTAAAATTCCAGATCAACACCGGCGATATCTTCAGCAAGAACGACGATGTCGGACAGGCTCTGGACTTCTTTGACCGCAAGTTCAAAGGCTCTGACTTTTTGCAGATCAGCGCCAAAGGCGATTACTCAAAACCCGCCAACCTGTGCCGCCTGATGCGTATCAGCGACATGCTGGAAGGCACCGACCTGTTCTCCGACATACGCTCGGCCAGTCAGATAGTGGCCTTTTTAAGCGAGCAGTTCAGCGGCACTTACCGCATACCTACAGACGAATCGGCCCTTGGCAATCTGTGGTTTTTCCTCGAAGGCCAACCGGACTTGCGCGCATTGATTTTAGACGATCACAGCGAAGCGATGCTGGCGGCGCGTATTCAGGGCATGACAAAAATACCGCCTGAGCAATGGGCCGCAAAGGCTGAAGAAGCCGTAAAGCTTTCGCAGTTCACAGGCCAAAGAGGTGCCAAGTTGCGCTTGAAGGCCATACGCGACCGCTACAGCCTGAAGCTTTCGGATGACAACATAGACAAGGTTGTGCAATCCACCCTGGAAAGCGACGCCACAGAAACAATCTCAAAACGCCGTCTATTGATAATGAAAGACCTGCACAAGTACATGCTCTCGGACGGCTCGCCTTTTACTCCAAGCGAAGAAGAATGGCAGAGGATTTCTGAAAGCCTGATGTCAGACGGAGACACCAAAACCGTCATTGCGGATCTGGCTTCTTACAAAGAGCAGGATTATCCGGCAGGAGTTGCCCAAGACCTGGCCCACACCTTGAACACCCGCATGAAAGCCATAGAGTTGCAGGCCCGCGCAGATAAGTTTGTCTCCTTCCTGACCGCAAAGATTGAAAGCGACGACAAAACAAACGAAGCCCCGCGCTCTTTCACATCAAGAGCCAAGGGAATCATGGTCGATCTTTTAGATGAAAACTACCCCAAAACAGACGACCTCGAAGTCACCATCAGCGGCTTCCCGGCGGTGATTCCCTTGGTAGAAGACACGCTCGTATCAAGCAACTGGCTAGCGGCTTTCATACTGTGGCTGACCATGAGCATCCTCGGTCTGGTCATTACCCGCAACTTGGAACAAGCCGCCCTGACTTCCCTCGAAGCGGCATTGGCGACTGTGGCCACCTTCGGACTGGGAGCGCTGTTTAATATCCATCTCGATTCTTTAGCGGCAACACTTTACCTGCTACCGCCATTGGCCGTATTTTTCGTGTCACCACGACTTTTCGAGAACAAGAAATTCGCTCTGCCGCACAGCAACCGTTTCCCGCTGGCGCTGGCGCTGGGATTTGCCGCCGCCGGACTTTCTCTCCTGCCTACAGGCGTGTTGCCCGTCATGCGGCTTGGAGGAGTGATGTTCTTCGGATTGTTGATGACTATGCTGATGCCGATGCTGGTAAAGCGTTTGAAGCTCTTGTCAGACGGGGATTAATTACTTGACTTGACCGGCGCTGTCGGTTGAAATCTAGCCTTATTTGTGATGCAGGAAACTTCGGTTTCCTGCTTTGCAGTTTTTTCAAGTCGAACATGGTGCGCGTTGCCGGATCTTCCGGCGTTCAATTTATAAGGTGTCAAAATGAGAGATCGTTTATTAGCCAAGCTGGGCGAGTTTGTAGTCCGTCATACAGCACTGGTTTTAGTCGGAGCACTGCTTTTGACTATCGCTTCCGCCTTCCTTTTGCCTCATCTCGAAATCAAAACATCGCGCTCGGCTCTTTATCCGCCGCACCTTGCAGTAAACCAGCGCCTGCACAGCTTCTTAAAAGAATTCGGCACCACCAACAACCTGATAACCATACTCGAAGGCCAGCCGGATGAGTTGGGCCCATTTGCCGAAGACCTCGTAAAGTCTTTGAAATCAGATGACAAGCTCATCAAGGATGTTTTCTACAAGGCCGATGTGGAATTCTTCCGCGACCGCGCTTTTTTGTTCATCGGCACCGACCAGATGGAAAAGCTGGCCGAGAAGGTAGTGGGCAACGAAGACAAAATAGAATCCTTCACCAAACTGAACGGACTTTTGCCGGTACTGGATTCATTCTCCAACGCCAACCCGACAGAGGCTTTCAAAGATAACCTCGACATAAACTCAGCCAAGCAGATCCTCGCCACGGGCAGCGAATTTTTCAAGGAGATGGATAGCTGGATTTCCGACCCCAAGCGCAAGGAAATCAAGATCATCGAAAACGTCTTCGTCGATCAGTTCTCCGGTCATCAGGATTACGACCGTCAAGGCTATCTGCGTTCCCATGATCGCAAGATGATGTTCCTTTTCGTGCAACCCGCCTCAAACGACGATGATTTCGAGTTTTACCAAAAGCTGGTTAAAAAAGTCAGAGCCGACGCAGATTCCGTAAGCGCCACATGGAAAGCCGACGGCAAAACCCCGCCAGTTGTGGGAATGACGGGAATTCCAAAGCAGGCGGTGGAAGAAACCGTAGCCATCAAACACGACGTGCTTTTCACGGCATCGGTCGCCGCAGTGCTTATTCTGTTTATCATCCTGGTAGGATTCCGCTCCATCAGGCGCGGCATTCTGGTCTTCATTCCACTGGTTTTAGCCGGGATGTGGAACATGGGGCTTTCAGTCCTGACAGTCGGCCACCTGACCATCCTCACATCGGGCTTTACCGCCATATTGTTCGGGCTGGGAGTCGATTACGGGATTTTCGTATCGACCAGAATCGAAGAAAACCTTAATAGAGGCATGTCGCAGTCCGACGCCATAGTGGACGCGATCCGCATGGCGGGCAAGACGCTCATCACTGCCGGCGGAACTACTGCCATGGCCTTTTTTGTGATAGGCACAGTCGAGTTCACAGGCTTTGCCGAGCTTGGCATCGTAGCAGGAACAGGCGTCGTGCTGGTCATTCTGGCAACATTGATGGTTCTTCCGGCATTGGCAACCATCATCAAGCTGCCAAAATCTAAAACTACGAACACTGAACAAAGCGCCAAACCCAGCAACCAACGCAGCAGACCGCCCATGGTGTTCACAGGCTTCATCACGCTGACGGCCTTGACTCTCGGAGGCGTCTGCCTGTATTACGCATTCCAGGTTCCTACTGACTTCGGACTGAAGAACATCCTCCCCAAGAATTCGGAGAGCATGTACTACCAGGAAGAAATGGGCAAACGCAGCGACTATCAGGCCGAGATGGTGGCGGTAATCGCCGACGACGTAACACAGGCCAAGGAACTGACCAAAAAGCTTTCAAAGCTTTCCACGGTTTCCCGTGTGGAATCCGTCACAGCACTTTTGCCCGACGATCAGAAACGCAAAATAGAGTTGATGCAGGACATCGTGCCGGTATTCGATAAAATAATCGTGCCTCGAAACGGCTTCGAGCAATTCAGCGCCGAAGAGTTGACTGAAAAACTCGATAAACTTTACGACATAATGGAGGAATCTCAGGAGCGGGCATTTGCCGGAGGTCAGAAGGAAATCGTCGCCGAGCTTGATAAGATAATGAACAGGCTCGAAGACATGTCCGACAAGCTGGCCAAAAAGCCGGAAGCCTTGCAGCGCGTCAGAGACTTCGAGGCGGAATTGTTCAAGACCATAGACGGCGTTGTCTCGCAGATCAAACACTGGTCCAAGATGGGGCCGATCAAAGCAGAGGACCTGCCGCCTTCCATCATCGACCGCTTCAAAGGCAAAAACGGCAAGCTGGCGATTTTCGTCTTCCCCAACAGCTCCATCTACGACGTTGATTTCCTCGACAAATTCTTAGGAGAAGTCTACGCCATCGCACCGGATGCAACCGGTTTTCCATCGACACATCAGGTTTTCTCGCGCCTCATAATGGAAGGTTTCGTACAGGCGACTACATATGCGACCATCGTGGTATTACTGCTTTTATTGCTCGATTTCAGGCGCATAGGCTACACGCTGGCGGCGGCTTTACCGCTCCTTCTGGGTTCCGTCTGGATGCTGGGAGGCATGTATTTCTTTAGAATCCCTCACAATTACGCCAACATCATAGCCTTACCATTGATTATCGGGCTGGCGGTCGATTACGGAGTATTCATTACACACCGCCTGCGTGAAAATCAGGAACTGCACCCCTTCACCACCATGGAGAAAACCGCCCGTCCCATCATTCTGGCAGCTTTGACCACACTGGCAGGCATTGGCGCCATAGTCATGGGCGATCACCAGGGCGCGGCATCTTTGGGAAGAAATCTGATTTGTGGTATCTTTACATGCTTGTTCGCCGCCATAGTCGTTCTGCCTTCGGCAGTGGCGTTTTTGCGCGATCTGACTTCGAAGAAATCAAAATAGCCGGATCGGACTCTCGAAAGGAGCTTTTCTGATGAATTGTAAGGCATTCTGGGGAATAATCGCCGCTTTAGTGAGCATTTCTATCTGTAGCGTCGTCTGGGCCGGAAAAGTGGACAACTCTCGAAAGTTCATGGTCTGTCACGCCGGAAACATCGCCACGGAAGCTGAAGCCAAGCCCTACATAGACAGCTTCGGCAAATATCTGGCCGGAAAGCTGGGCTGGGACGCAGACAGCTACCAAGTTAAGTTTTTGAATAAACGCAAGGCTGGCATCAAGGCTCTGGAGACCTGGAAACCTGCTTTCGCCGCCTTGACCTTGAGCATCTATCTCGAAGCAGAAAAGACGCACAATCTCAAGCCGCTCGTTCTGGCCGAAGTAAACGGTCAGACCTCTACCAAATACCGAGTGCTTGTTAAAAAAGGCACATGCAAATCAATTGAAGAATTAAAAGGCAAGACTCTTACTGGAACCGAGCTTGAGGACGCCAGATTCCTCTCTAAAGTGGTTTTCGACGGCAAACTGGACGCCAGTACACATTTCAAGCTAAAAGCCACCAATCGCCCGCTACGCGCCATCAGAAAAGTAGCTCGCGGCAAAGCCGATGCCGCACTGGTAGACGCTCTGCAATACGACAGCCTCAAGGAACTGCCCTTGTTCCAAAAAGTAGAGGTGATTTACGAGTCTTCCGAGATTCCCAACCTGGGAATGGTTTACCTTGAAGGCAACGCCAAACCTGAAGAAGTAAAGAAGTTTGCCGACGCTTTAACCAAGATGTGCGCGGACCCTGAAGGAAAAAATATTTGTCAGACGGCTAAATTAGATAGCTTCAAGCCGATTCCTTCTGGTACTATCGATAAGGTGCGCAGTTTGTACAATAAAAAATAAAGTATAGAGTAGAATGAAAACCAGGATTGATTTATCCGCTTTTTTTGCGGTTGCTTTTCTTTGTCTGCCATTTTTGCTGTCAGCCTGTCATCCGGGAGTCAAATCTTTACCGGGTATAGCGCTCATTGAGATGCGCTGGGAGTACGGCCAGGTTCCGGACGATTTTGAAGAGCTTATACAACTGACCGAAGACCTTTACTGCGAAAACGGCAAGCTTGAGAACATCACAAAATCTCTGCACGTAGCCTGTAAAGCCTTGGACATCAAACCGGACGATGCCTATGCAAATCATCTGGTTTCACGTTCCTGCTTCTGGTTGATTGAACACGGCGAGCCTGCCACCTGCTACGATAAAGAAGAGAACATCAATATCTTCCTGAATTGCAGTAAATTCGGAGAAAAAGCCGTAAATGGCGCACCGGACAACGCCGAGTATCAGCTTTATTACGCGCTCAACATGGGCCTGCAAATAAAAGATGCCAACTGGGCCAAGGCCATATTCAAGATCTCCACCTTGATGAAGACTTTGGAAAATTCGATCAAGCTGGACGACAGCCTGCGGGAAGGCGGCGCTTTGCGTGTGCTGGCGATGATTTACTTGAAAGCTCCGCCCTGGCCTACCGGAGTAGGCGACGAGGAAAAAGCGCTTGAGCTGTTGGAAACTGCCGTAGATAAATATCCCGAGCATCCATTAAATCATTGCTTCTACGCCGAAGCGCTTATGGAAGACGAAGAATACGAAGATGCCTTGAACTCCATCGAAACGGCACGGACAAAGATTTCTCCCAAAGACCGATACTGGAGAACCGAAAACTGGCGCAACATGATAGACCTGCTTGAACAGAAAATCATCGAGGAAATGGACGTAAAGGAATAGCAGGCGATAT
>CAYTHG010000188.1:0-684 GCA_964437525.1 uncultured Myxococcales bacterium
CTGACATCTATTATCAGCAAACCGCAACCTAATTCACCATCCGCCACATAGGCCGTCTGGCCCTCTACATAAACGTCAAAGGCCATGTCCAAACCTGGAGTATCGTAAGAGCCCAGAAGTACGGGGGCGGAAGGATCGCTTACGTCTATTATCGTAAAGTCGCAATCATTTGCCAAATAGGCAATCTGTCCCTCTACGTGGATGCCAAGTGCACTTGGCGAAGCCCAAGATCCCAGAAACACCGGCGTGGAAGGATCACTGACATCAATTATCAGTAATCCGTTACCATAAGCCGCTACATATGCCGTATGATCCACTACATGGACATCATAGACACTATCCAAAGCACCATAAGAGCCCAAAAGCAGGGGCGCAGAAGAATCGCTTACGTCTATTATCTGCAACCCCCCATGAGCACCTACCACGTAGGCCGTTTGGTCCACGACCTGAACGCTCCTAGCCTCACCTGGAGTATCGTAAGATCCCAGAAACACGGGCGCGGAAGGGACAGCGACATTGAAGATATACAAGCCGCCAAGGCCGTTGGCCACGTAAGCGATATCGTTTACCACTTCGACATCATGTGCTTCTCCTCCTCCGAAAGAGCCGATCAAGGTCGGAGAACAGGCCGTTATTGCCTCTCCATCACCGTCGGTCAAATCATCGTCAAGCTCTTCTTCCGAT
>CAYTHG010000188.1:784-7574 GCA_964437525.1 uncultured Myxococcales bacterium
TCCAACTCCTCATCACCATCGGGAACTTCTTGTTCTGAATCATCGTCACCATCGGGAACTTCTTGTTCTGAATCATCGTCACCATCGAAAATTTCCGTTTCCAGCTCACTATCTGATTCCAACTCCTCATCACCATCGGGAACTTCTTGTTCTGAATCATCGTCACCATCGGAAACTTCCGTTTCCAGCTCACTATCTGACTCCAACTCTCCATCGCCATCCGAACTTTCCTCTTTATCTCGGACGCACTCCTGATCGATGCAGCGCAGACCTTCCTCGCAGTCGGCTGTCCGCACACAGCTCTCGCCCTCACGGCTCAAGTTGACATCACTCCCACCGTTATCATCACCTTCACCACAAGCAGTGAAAACAAACAACGCAGATATCACAAAAACAAAAACTATCGCCAAATGTTTCATGAACAACCTTCCTCATTTCATACACAATCCACCTCTGAACACTCGCAAGCCCCGAATTTGTATTATTCTTATTACACCGATTGCAAAATAGCAATATTATTTGGAAGGTCATAAATATTCGATTCTTGGCTACGGAATACCCATGACAATTGCAGCAGGGTTTCGTACACTTGGGGACCGCGCTAACCTTTAAGTTTAGTTGTAGGGGAAAACATTTCCCAACTTACTGCTACTACTGACTTGTTAGGATATCAAGCGCCCTTAAAGACGTCCGCTTGCTGCGGCCCCATCTCAAAGAACATTGAAATCAGGTGAGGATTTTTTGCAAAGCTTCGCGGGGCCAGTTCGGATTCGCCATGATTGTTCTGGCGACGCCTATCAGATCGGCGCTGCCTCCTTTGACAAGCTCATCGGCGGCTTTGGCGGTTTTTATGCCGCCGGTGGTCATGACGGGAATATCGACAACGGCCTTGATGCCCTCGGCAAAGTGCGAGAAGTAGCCTTCTTTCTTGATTGAAGGACGCGACCCCTGCAAACCGCCGGAGACATCCAGCATGTCTATCCCCGCTTTTACAAGTTTGGGTGCCAGTCTGACACTGCAATCCAACTCCAGGCCGCCTTCCATGTCGTCGCAGGCTCCAAGACGCATGAAAACCGGATAATCGGGACCGACCTGCTTTCTTACCTCTTGGATAACTTCGAAATGGATGCGCGAGCGGTTTTCGTCCGAACCGCCATATTCGTCTTCACGCAGATTAGAGAGCGGCGAAAGAAACTGACTCAAAAGGAAACCGTGCGCGCCGTGGATCTCAACCGAATCGAAACCGGCTTCCTTGGCACGAGCCGCAGCCGAACCGAAGGATTCGACTATTTCGGCTATCTGCTCTTTTGTCATCGCCTCGGGTACTTCGGCGTCTTTAACCTGCGGGCATGTCACAGGCGAAGGAGCCCACAAGGGTCGCCCGATGACCTCGCTTTTAGTTCTGCTGCCTGTATGGGAAATCTGTATGCAGGAGACAACGCCGGCGTCTTTGAAAACGGCGGCGAGTTTTTCGAGTCCTTCAAGCATGGCGTCGTCGTGAACGCCTATCTGCCCCTTGCTGTACCTGCCCGAAGGATGCACGAAGGAGTGCTCGACGATAATCAAACCGGCCCCGGATGCCGCCAGCTTTTTGTAGTGATCGAGATTCTTTTCCGTGATGGCGCCGTTGTTATCGGTTTTTTCGCTTGCGATGGGCGGAATGACGATACGGTTGGGTATTTTCAATCCGGCAATAGAAATCGACGAATCCAATCTGGGCATGGCTCTTCCTCCTGATTTCAAGTTGCAGGCTACTTTTCAGTTATAGCTCGAATGCGCAGAAAGGCAACTATTTTACACTGACTTCTGCCACGATGGGATAATGATCCGAGGGCATAAGCTGACTATCGCCGTAAAGCCACATATCCACTTTCCACCAGTCGCTCGAATACTCGTAATCTCCGCCGACCCAGATATGGTCGATGCGGTTTTCGGTATCGAAATCCTGAACGGAATTTTGATTGGAATCTATGCTCCACTCATCGGCAATATCGAACAAGTTGGTCAGGTTGAAACCTTCGCCGTCAACGCCGTTATCAAGTATGTCGTAGGCGATGCTGTCGGGACGGGAATTGAAATCTCCCAAAACGATGGCCGGAATCTCCGGGGTGAACTGGGAAATACGATCCAGGAACAGGGGAGCCGATTTCTCCTGGTTGGGAGTATTATTGTCGAAATGAGTCGAGGCGAAATAAAATTCGCGTCCGTCGCTGATCTGCCTGAAGTGCGCCCAGGCCACCAGACGCCAGAAGCCGCCGCCTTCGTTCCATCCGCCGGACCACGGTTCGTCGGGAGTTTCCGAAAGCCAGTAAAATCCGTTTTCGACGACCTCGAAGCGCTCCGATTTATAGAAAATCGCGGCGTCCGGGTATTCTTTCAAAATCTCGGGGCTGTCCGGATCTATCAGGTAAAGCACTTCGTAACCGGGAAGCTGTCCCAGCAATTCCTCGGTGTCTTTGGTGTTGAACAATTCCTGAGTACCGATGATATCAGGGTCGTGACGGGTGAAGATATCTTTGAAATAAGCCAGTCTGTCTTCCCAGGGATCGTAAGAGCTGTCGCAGAACCAGCACAGGACGTTATAGCTCATCACCACCAATGACAAGGGCTCGGGCTCTTCATTGACTTCTTCGCCATCGCCGTCAACGCCTTCGGAATCCGTGTCGCCGTCCTCCAGAGAATCAGCATCGCCATCGACAACGCCGGAATCGTCATCGCTGTCCGAACCGCAAGATACGACCAGCAGGCACACTGCAAAAATCAAAACCAAAAGCACGAACCCGTTTAGCTTCTTCATTTCCCTGACTCTCCATCTCTTCGACCCGAACATGCCGGACCAGCTTTTCGTTAAATGCAAACTAACGCACTTTTAATACCATGCTCACATTATTAAGCAAGCGTAGGGGAATTTTTCGGGGAATTTGGGGCTTGAAGCATTTGAAGGCAATGAAAAAAAAGCTACGCTTCAGTTGGACCAGGCTTCCTTGCCTGCTTCGTAACCTTTCCGCTCTTCTCTAAGTCTTCAAGCATTTTGGGAAGCAAAAAAACATGTGGAGCAAGCTGGGAAGCTTGCTCCAACTAGAAAAATTGTCATTCCCGCGCAGGCGGGAATCCAGAATGATGTTACGGAGTGGACACCCGCCTGCGCGGGTGTGACATAGTTCTCGCTACTAGCTACTGTTTTCCATAAAAGTTTGCTTTGTCAGCAATCTGGCTTCCTCAAATGTTTATCTGTGAAATCAAGCTCCCCACCTCGCCTATTTCACAAGCTCTTTCAGCTTACCGGCGCAATACTTTTTCTGCAAAATGGCATCAGCGTAATCGTTTTTGCGGGGGTCACCCTCGGCGCAAATTTTGTACTGCTCGATGGCTTTGGCCTTTTTGTCGTCTTCCAGATAAGTATCGGCAAGGTAAGCGTGGTTACGCAGATTAAGCGGGGCAACCGTGATAGCCTCTTCCAGGTACTTGGTGGATTTATCCAGATCGCGTTTGATCTTGGGCAGCGAGTACCAGTAGCGCCCAATGGCTCTCAGCGGCCCGGCCCAGTCGTGGCGGCGGTCGATCTTCAAAGCTTTCTTGCACATCTTTTCATATTTGTTTCCCAAACCTTTGAACAGAGCTTTGAGTATACCCGAGCCTGTCGCATACTGCCCAAGCGCGGCAGAGCCGAAGTAATAGCCGTCTATACCTTCGGAGTTGATCTTGATTGCCTTCAAGCCAGCGTTGTAGCCTTCCTTACCGAGTTTTTCCATCTGCTTATCGCTCTTGCTGTGCTCGGCCACCCAGAAAGCGGCCCGCGCCATACGCCAGGCCACATCGTAGTTATCCGGCACCTCCTTATATAAAGTGCGCGAGTAATCCAAGCCTTTCTGCGAATAGTCTTTCTTGTAGCGCTCCACCCACAGCTTATCCATCTGCTTGATTTTGTCTTCAAGCGTCGGCGGCGCAGCTTTTTGCTCGACTTGTGCAGGACTAGCTTTCTGATCGACTTGCACCGGCGCAGCTTTCTGCTCGACCTGTGCAGGAACAGCTTCTTCCTGGGCCAGCAATAGAGAGGGAATCAGACAGAATACAGAAATGAACGCTACTACGAAGGCTTTACGAATAGACATGGTTTTTCTCCAAGATTAGCTATTTATTAGAGACTAGATTCTTTAGCAGACAATGTCAATCAATCGCCGCAAGCACAACATCAGGTATGCGCCGCGATCTGCCGCGAACGCATGTTCAACACCGCAAGCCCCACCGCAAAAAGCGTCAGAGCGCAACCGACAATAACAAGACCGGAAACGGTTTCACCCAGCCACAGCCAACCCAAAATTGCAGCGCCGACAGGTTCTCCTAAAATAGCGATACCGGCAATAGCGGGTGTGGTGTGCTTCATGGACCATGTCAATAAATTATGTCCGACAAGCTGCGGCAGCAAAGCGGCCAGCACTATATATATCAAGGCTTCACCCGATGCTGGCGCAATCGGCACGCCCAGCGCGCAGGCACTCCCCAAAAGCAGCGAAGCTCCCACGGCACAAGCGACAAACGAAAAGGCCCAGACATCAAGCTCCCGCCCCAGTCGCCGGGCTATTATCAAATAGCTTGCCATTGCACAAGCTCCAAAGAGCGCCAGTGCATCGCCTTTGAGCGTCTGGGAATCAAGCACGTCCCCGCCGCCTATCAACAGCAAACCCACAAATGCCAAACCCAGAGAAAACCACCAACGCTTGCCGGGCCTGTCTTTGCCGGTGATAACAGCCACCAGCGCCAGCAATAAAGGCGTGGTCGTCACCAGCGTCACAGAAGCGGCAACGCTGGTCAGCATCAAAGACGTAACCCAACTGCCGAAATGCAAGCCATACGCCAAACCCGCCAATACTGCGTGCTTGAGCAGACGAGCGTTCACTTTTTTATTCTTGATCGAGCGAATAAAAAAAGGCGACAACACCAGGGCCGCCACAGCCAGACGTATTCCGGCAGACACCAGCGGGTCGGTAGGCTGCGCCTTGCGAAAAAAGATAGCGGCAAAAGAAATGGAAAGTACGCCGACAAACAAAGCCAGTGGCACAAAACCAGGAAGCCTTTTACTCTCAAGGCTTGCGCTATCTCTGGTTTTGTTTTCGCAGTTCATAAAAAGCTTCTATTGTTTGACTGCCAAGGTCGCCATGAAGCAGGAAGTAAATTTATCAAGCGCACTTTCGCCACCGAAGGAATCTTCGTAAAAACCGCAGATGGCAAAGCCCGCTGCTATCTGTCCGCCGATTTGTTGTTCGAGAGTATGCCCGAACTCTATGGCCTCATCCCCACCGTATATGGACTTGCGCTCTTCTGCGCTGATGCTGCTCAGGTCCGAGTATGGCAGCTTGTGCCTTACTTTCAATGTGCCTTCTTCTTCCAGCTTGGCATCAAATATATACATCAGTGGATTTGTGAATCCTGACAAAAGCCTGCCGCCGGGCTTCAAGACTCTGTGGCATTCCTTCCAGACCGGAGCGATATTCTCGCAGAAACAATTCGATACCGGATGGAATATCAAGTCGAACTCGCCGTCGGCAAACATCGACAAATCGGCCATGTCGCCCTCAACCGCACGAATACCAAGGCTATGCTCGTCACTGACGCCCATATCTTTTTCAAGCTGCCGAGGTGAATTGTCAAGGACCGTCACTTTCGCACCTGCTGCGGCAAGTACCGGCCCCTGCTGTCCGCCGCCTGAAGCCAGGCACAAAACACGCCTGCCTGAAAGATCTGCTCCATACCACAGAAGGGGCACAGGTTTTACAGGCGTCAAAACCAATTGCCACTCGCCATTGCGGGCTTTCTCGATCTCGTCGCCGCCGACAGCGACCGTCCAGCGATTGCCCTCTTCAACACGCCTGTTCCAGACTTGCTTGTTAAACTTAACTACATCCGTCATAACTGTTTACCTCAAACAAGAAAACGACTGCCCGTATCCGGGCAGCCGTTTTAAAAGATTCTGCAAATTTGCTTATTAGAGCCTAGTCTTCAATAATCTCAGACATGCAAGTATTGAAGTCCGAACAACTGCTATTGTTTTCGTAGCAAGTAACGGCTGAGGCATAATCTTCAGGTGCCACATCGCAACCTTCTTTACAGGTGCTTACCCACTCTCCATCAAAGATACCGCTGTCATTGCATTCCTGAACTTTATAGCAGAAACCGTAACAACCTGAAACTTCAACTTCACCTTCGCCTTCGCCCTCGCCTTCGCCACCTTCCCATTCACCTTCGCCCTCGCCTTCGCCACCTTCCCATTCGCCTTCGCCTTCGCCCTCGCCGCCGAAGTTGTTCTTTTCCCAGCAGAAGCCGTCTTCAGGGAAACAGGCCTGACATTCGTCTTCGTCCTTGCGGATATCCTGAGCCGCTTTGTGATAGTCTTCCCAGCACTTGTCGATTTCGGTCATGCCGTCATCGTCGGGATCATCAGCCATCTCTTCGCAATCCAGGTTCTTGATGCACTTCAGAGCGTCTTCGTATTCTCCTAAAAGATCTTCGCAGGCTCCGTCGTTGCCCTTGACGACTTTCAGTCTGTCGCGAGTAGCCTTGACACCTATGGAGCAGTCGTTCATGGTTTCGTGGTCATCGAGCAGACCGCACTCGTATTCTTTCTGACAGGCAGCTTCTTTAGGATCAACGTCGTCGTCCTCACCCATCGGCCAGCAAGCGCCAATTCCCATCAGCAGGAAAAGCGCGAATATCAACAAATATATCGATTCTTTACGCATGATTGATTCCTTTCTTTCCCTACTTATATAGGCCATGTGAACAGGCAGGCTTC
>CAYTHG010000189.1:0-7573 GCA_964437525.1 uncultured Myxococcales bacterium
ACAGCAAAGCGTTTTCGTGCATTCCTTCGGCTAACGGGTGGAAATCAAGACGAATTTCCGCCTGTCCATCGTAGGGTATAAGCAACTCCGCGCCACCGCCGGGAATCGTGGTGCCGTCTATTTCAAAGTTGAAATCCTGCGGATACTGCAACCTGAACCCATATACTCTTAGGGTTTTGTTGCTAACATCATCAGTCGAGCGGTTTTCAATAATCAGAGGCAATGAAGTTCTGCTACCAATCATTACGCTACCGAAGTCGAGACCGCCTTCTTCAGGAACGGTATGGGGGTTGGGTTTACCCTTTTCCTGCGTAATCAATTCCACCTTGGTAATCAACGGGTGGCTGTTTGTGTTTACGACAAACGTGCCGAGGTCTATTTTGCCACTGCCAAGATAACCGATGGTGACTTCCTTTTTCTCGCCGGGAGCGATACGCAAAACTTCTGTTGTCTCCATGATGTCGTTTTCAACGATGAAATAGTTTGGAGCGTTCTCCTTGGTTAACTCATCCAAATCGTAATAAATCTCAAGAGTATTAAACGGACCCAAGTTCTCTATGGTCACTACTTGGGGAACTTCAACACCATAGACAACCGCTCCAAAATTTAGCGGGGAAGGATAGACTTTATATTCAGGGTCGATGATTTCGTCTATGGGGCCATCACTTTCGGCATCGCCGTCGCCTTCACCCTCACCTTCGCCCTCGCCTTCACCCTCGCCGCCAATCGGCTTACAGATGTTGGTTTCCGGGTCGCAATATGTTCCCAGGTCGTCGCAGTCGCTATCATACAGACAGAAACGCACGCCGCTGTTGCCCGGTTCGCATAACTCGGACGGGCCGCAGTAACTGCCTTCATAGCCCGTGACAACAGCACAACAACCGGTGTCGCAGTCTGCGTCGTTTTCACAGGCCTCACCGCACATAGCGTTGTTGGGATTGTCGATAGATCCAATGCAGGCCTCATCCGGTCCGCACTGAGCGCAAGGCATTCCGTTACCAGGGAGATCCCCATCACTGCTGTCAGCGGTCCCGCTGTCATCACATGCAGCAAAAAACGCCAGACTTAAAACCATGACGATTAAAGCTCGCAATACCACCTTGTCAAACATGGAACAACCCCCTTCTGAAATGGGTCTGTTAATTCTTCTTCCAATAACCATTTCCTCAATCACCTTTAATCAAGAATCGAATGGTCCTTATCACTTCGAGTGTACCTTATAGTGCACTGGTGGGTCAATTAAGATTTGTTCAGCTTTGCAATGAAATTAGAAGAGAACTCGGCCAGGACTTTTCCCACTCATCAAGTGTCGAACCAAGGGAGACTTCCCAGGCTTCCTTGAACTTCCGACCGGCTTTGACTTCGTAGACAATCCGCATGATTTTCTCAGGTCCGAATTTCTTGACTAGATCTTCGAACATGTAGTGAGCCACAAGATAAACAAGCTTTTGATGATCCTTGACAATTTTGTCCGCATCGCAGACAGGATCGCCAGCCACCATGCCGTTTTCGTAATATTTACGGATAGTTTCACGACTACCGCGCATTGCCCCCTGTTCGGCAACAAGCGAGGCCATGCCTTCCCTGAACCACATCGGGAAGTCTTTACGATACCAGTTATGGCGACTGCCGCCGTTCTGATACATCATCACGTGTGTCAGTTCATGGGTCAAAAGCATGAAAATCCGCATCTTGAGCTTGTGGCCGCCCCAAGTGTGGGGAGATTGCAAGTCTACGGTGTCGTATCTGGCCCAGCCGCGCAACCACGGGTAACCTTTTCTGTGAACCGCTTTTTCTAAAGAGGCGTGATCGGGGTGAATGCGTATGGTCACTTTTTCCGTAAAACGTCCCCACTTGGAAATCTTTTCAAGCGCCTGCTCGGTCAATTCCCCGACCATGCGCGCAGAATCTGCATCCACCTGACTGTAGCGAATCTGTATATCGGCGGAGCTTTCGGGATATTGATATGCTATGTGTGAATCGAGATTGAGATATCTGTAACCGGCGCAAGCGGACGAAAGCAAGGAAACCGACAACACCAGCAGGAAGGAGGGAACATAAAAGCGAAAGAACTTCATTGTTTTTTACTACTTGATTTCCTGTTCAATTCCTCGACCCAGGCTTTGTATTCATCCTTCCAGGGATAAATTTTCGCTGCCGACTTCGCCCTTTTCAAAGCCTTGTCGAATTCGCCCAGCGCATGATGAGCCAAGGATATTTTATAAGCTATCTTGGCCATGTATTCCCGGTAAGAACCGTCAATGTTTTTAGGGGTTTTCTTGACTACTTGCGTATATTTTCCGATAGCTTCCCTGTATTTTTTAGCCTCGAAATCATGCTCCGCATCCCAGAAAAGGCTGCGTGATTCCAAGTACATCCGGCAGCGAGAACACGGACCGGGATTTTTTATCAGCAGTTCGTATCCCTGCGCATAGCTGATATCCTTGCGGTTGTTCATCAGACATTCGTCACCGTGGTCATACTGGTCGGCCAATTTGAAAAGCGCGTGGCCCATCTCGTGGGCGATCACAAAAGCACCGATGATTTTGTTTCGCTGCTCGCGGTTTACCTTGCCCTGCAAAGGATCTTGAAAAAACGGGATATCCGTATCCATCCCAAAAGTGCTGGCCATAATCCCGCGCCTGCCCAACTGTGAAAGTCCGGGTGCCTTGGTTGAAACGCCGCCGACTTTGCAGGTCGAGAAAATACTGTGCGGGAAAGGCTGGGTTATATCGTCGTAGAGAATGAAAGTATTGGTAATGACGACATCGTATTTATCCTGCTGCATGAAGGCCATACGCCAATTCAAGTAACTGCGATAGTCTGCTTTCTCAGGCCTCAAGATGGATTTGTCCTTGACCTTCAGACCGCTGATCTCACTGATTTTGGAGTTCATCTGCAAGGCGATTCCTTCATATATCTTCTCATAAGAATCGTAGCTCGCCCTCTCCTTCTCAGCAAAAAAGCCTTGCAGTTCCTTGATTTTCCAGCGTTTCAGAAAGTGAATTATTCGCTTTTTATGAATCTCGAAATCGTTTTTTTCGCCGACTTTATAGCGGCGTTTATCTGCATCCACAAAATCAGCCGCAGTCCTGTCCAGATTTTCAGCGAAGAATTTCTCAATCGACATCGAGCCGACAATCTCAAAAGCGGGCTTGGGAGCAGCAAATTTATCGGCGAACATATCGGCAGCGGTATCGAGCATCTGCCTGACATCAGCCTCGCTGATGGCTTCAAAATCGTCGTCGCTGACAAGAACGACTTTCAGATGCAAATCGGGAAAGTTTGCAAACAATTCCGGAACAGAATTTTTTACCTGAGCCGACAACGGGAAAGCACATACAAGCAGTATTGCTATCCCCAATAAAAGTGCCGTTATATATTTTCTGCTATTCATCTTACAAACCCCCGGTTTGCCGATCCGGCCAGACCGCTTCTGAACCGAAACCTAAACATACAATCAAGACTACCACGCCCCTAAAGCTCGGACAAATGCACTGGACCGCTATGGGATGAAGCTCCCTTGCCGCCCTCTATCTCCGTTCGCATCATGGATAAAAGCCTCGGCAAACCCAGCCCGGTTTTCGCACTGATGGCGGCATGTTTATCCGCCTCGCCAGGCTCGACGTAGACTTCATCGGGCAGAAGGTCGATTTTGTTGAAAACCATAATGAACGGCAGCTCGTGCAATTCGAGATCTTTCAGAATTTTCTCGACCGATACTATGTGATCTTCGTAATGAGCATTTGATATATCGACCACATGCAAAAGCAGGTCGGCCTCGGAGAGTTCTTCAAGCGTGGCCCTGAAAGCCGAGGTCAATTCTTTGGGTAATTCTCTGATGAAGCCCACCGTATCGACTAAAACCATTTCGCTTTCGTCCGAAAAACGAATGCGTCTGGAGGTCGGATCGAGTGTTGCAAAAAGCTTGTCTTCCACAAACACTTTGCTTTTGGTCATTCTGTTCAAGATCGTCGATTTGCCGGCGTTCGTGTAGCCGACCAATCCCACCACAGGAGCCCCGGAGCGTCGGCGATTGCTTCTGCGCAGGCGGCGCTGATCGGTCAGTTTGTCTACCTGCTTTTCCAGATGAGCTATTCTGCTGCGAATGCGGCGACGGTCGATTTCTAGCTTCTGCTCACCGGGACCGCGCCCGCCTATGCCACCCATCAATCTACTGAAAGCCTTGTCGCGGCTTTGCGCCAAGCGCGGCAAACGGTACTTCAATTGAGCCAACTCGACTTGAAGTTTTCCGTCGCGGCTTTGTGCGCGCTGGGCAAAGATGTCCAATATCAACTGCGTTCTATCCAAAACGCGCATCTCCGTATAATCGGCCAGAGAACGTAATTGCCCTGGCGTCAATTCACGGTCGAAAACCAGTATTTCCGCATCGGCCTGCATACATTCGATCAACATGTCTCTCAAGCGACCCGAACCCATCACGTAACGATTGTCTATCTTGAAGCGCCTCTGTATCATTCGCCCGGCGACTTCCAGTCCGGCGGTGCGGGCAAGCTCGGCCAATTCATCCAGCCTCTCTTCTTCCTCGGAAACCGGCCCGGTCGTAACCCCCACTAAATACACGCGCTCGCGGCTTATACCATCGTGCAGTTCCCGGCCTTTGATACGCGAAAACTGCTCTTCAAGCGCTCCCATCAGCCCGGTGAAATCTTCTTCGTAGGAGTGGAAGTTCACCAAAGGACTGACTTCGAAATGCTTCTGCTCGGAATTCTCCGGCAAAAGGTGGGCCACCTGAATTCTGTCGGGCAGTCCATCAGAAGAAACGGTTATCACCGCGATGACATCCAGTCTCAAAAGTGCAAGGTCCGTCAAGTCGTCGTCGCTCAGTCCTTCGCCCTTTAAGTGCGTATGAACGAGCCGCAAACCGCGAAACCTGCCATCGGCCATTCTAAAACGCCCAAAGTCAGGCAGGTACAGTCTATCGGCGTTACCGACAATAACCTGCTCTATCTCGCCCCGGCGCGAAATCACCAAACCGATTTGACGACCAAGTTCGAAGGAGGTCTCACTGATGAGTCTGGCAAGCTCCTTGCTGATTATTTCCTGCGGACGCACTTTGCGTCTGGCGATCCTGTCGAGCAATCGCGTCTGGCTGGCTTTTAGTCCGCTTGTATTTCCAAATACTTTGCTTATAGCAAACTCCTGCTGTCTGGCTGATATTAATAAAATTCAAAGTCATAATGCCACATTCGGATTCTCAGATGTGGCCCTTCCCATGTCAAGTAAAATGGCGACTAATTGCAGGAAGTCAAGAAAAGCAAAGCCAGTATTTTGCAGTCCAAGCTCTGCTTGTGGTAGTAGTAAAGGCAATTATGTTTTCAATCTCGGGAGCAAATGACCTTGAACACCAACAACAAACGGCACCAGGACGGAATAATTCCCTCGCAGCTTTTCGCAGCCATAGGTCTGATGCAGGATCTTGAAGGCGAAAAACAGCTTTATCACTCCTGGCGTATGGCCCTGATAGGCTCGGCACTTGCCCGCAAGATGAGCCCCGAGCATGAAGCTGATGTATTTTTCGCTACAATGCTTGCAGAAGTGGGCGCCCTGCACTTCCCCAGACATATTGTTCATTCTCTGGCCGATCTTCCCGCCAGCATCAACCAAAAGTCCAAGGTCAACCTGTTCTTTCACCCCGAAGTAGCCTATGAAATAACCCGCAGTATGCCGAACCTCAAACAGGTTGCAAAACTCGTCAGAGTTCATCACGAAAACCTGGACGGCTCCGGTTACCCACGGGGTTTACGCAGGGAGCAACTGGATGTTCCAGCACAAATCCTACGGGTTTCCGAACAACTTGAAATGATAATTCGCTCCGACAACCCCGAAAACCTGAAAGAAATCCAGAGAGCGCTGAAGCCATACATAGGAGAGTCCCTGAGCCAGGAAACCTACGACACTCTTTATGAAATACTGACTGAAAACGGCTTGTTTGCAACATTGTTGAACGAAGAAAAACTTGCAGCAGCAATGGAGAAACAGATCGATCATCTATCAGACAAGCTTCTCTTTACAGACAAGCAGCAGGTAGATCAATTCATAGATGTACTCGGCGACTTGATAGACACACGCAATCAAAGTTTTTCAAAAGGTCAGGCCCGTAACATCCGCAACCTTGCTGCACAAATAGGCATAAAGCTGGGCTTGAACGAACATCAACTGCGTCATCTGCATTGGGCGGGAAACCTGCAGAATATCGGCGAAGTTTCTTTGAGAAACATCGTTCTAGGCAAGAAAACTCCTTTGGAAGATGAAGAGCGCCGTCTGATAAAACAGCACCCGGTGCAGGCATATCAACTGTTATCGCAAGTTGAAGGAATGGAAGATGTAGCCAAGATAGCTCGTCATCATCACGAAAACTACAACGGTAGCGGCTACCCGGACGGCTTGGCACAGGACACTATTCCCATAGAATCCAGAATCATCCGCGTGGCCGACACCTTCTTTGCCATGGTTTCCGAACGTCCCTATCGTCGTAAACGAGACTGGAAACGCGCCGCCAACGAACTGAAATCAAAATCCGGCAAGTTCTTCGATCCCGAGGTGGTAGAAAAAACAATGCCGCTACTGATGAATCAATAGCGGCACCGTCTAATTCGAATTTTAAGAGACAGCCTTAACCCAAATTATTCACCGTGAATTTACTGCGGCTTGTAAATTTTCAATATTTTGCTCGTTTCAAGATTTTTTCTCTCGACAGACTGCAAAGTATGCCTTCGAGTAAAAATCTCTCCAACTTCGCTAAATATCTTCAATTTTCAAGCCTCGCTACAAATCCCGATGAATAATACCGGTTAGATTTCTCCAAGGTCTCCCTTCCAGATTTCCCAATCTCCATTTCTGTTATCCTGCCAGTAGACTTCACTGCCATGAATGAAGGGGAAGCGCTGATCGTGTGATTCGTTCGTGACCTGTACGTATTCGTAGTCCGGGTCTTCCATCTTCTTTGCAAAGTTTCCGGCCCAGATATCGTAGCCGCCCTCGGAGTCATCGCTCCAGATAACCACGGAACCGAAGACACGCATATCATCCGGTGCGTGTGTTGCAGTCTGTACCGGGTCTACATTGAAGACCAATTGGGGTTCTTCGCGGGTCTGAGTGTTGTATACTTTGATGTCTCCGTTGCCATCGACCCATACAAGATAAGGATCCGAGAACTGCATCAAGTTGTAAGTGTCTCCCGAAACCAGCAGATCAGGTTCGGGGTTGGGATCGGTGCGGCTTACGTAGTAAAGATCACCATTGGCAGTACCGACATACGCCTTGCGTCCGGCACATGCGAAACTGGTAGCCTGCAATCCCAAGGCAACGCTTTTCTGCATTTCCTGCGGATCGGTGAAACTGGCCAGAAGCATGTTTTTGAGGTCGCCGCCTTTAGTTATGAAAACAAGCTCCTGCCCATTAGTGGATTCGTAAATGCAGAATCCGGGAGTGGGAACTTCGGTAAATGCAGCTTCTGTCTGGCTAGCTCCCCACTGATAGCGGAATGTACGAGCGGAATTGCCAGAATTCCATACGAAGTAAGAGCCGTTCACTGCATACTGATTGACTC
>CAYTHG010000190.1:0-7570 GCA_964437525.1 uncultured Myxococcales bacterium
CTACAAGTTTGTTGACACCACCAATAAGCTCGGACCAGCCACCTATAAAGGCTTCAGCGTTGCCGCGACTATCCAGCTGACCGGAAACCGCAGCTTCAACAAGGCCGTTAGTCTCTTTCAGCAAGCCGTTCATGACGTCGATGCAGGCGTTGAGATTGTTCTTGATCTCGTTGAAGTCCCCGTAATACTCATCTGTGATCGGTTCCGGGATGTCGCCCTTGGAGATGCGGTCCACATACTCGGCGGTCACATTGATGGGCGCTACGAAGGCGTCGATGAGTTCATTCACACCATTGGCGATGTCTTTGTAATTGCCATCATACTCAGAGCTGTCGGCGCGGGTGTCTAGTTTGCCATCGAGTATCTGCTTTGCCAGATTACCGATACCTTTAGTAAGTTGCATTTCTTTGGAAATATCCAGCACGTATTCGACTGCGCCACGAATATTTCCCTTTTCATCAAACAGAGGAGAGCCAGTGTAACGAATAGGGATATTCAATCCGCTAGGGTCAGCTACGGTGTCCCCCATTACAGATGTTTTCGCCTGCATTGCTTGAGCGCAACGACATTCACCGGTGCGACAATGAGGTGTTTTAAAAAGATCATAGCACTTGCATCCCACTGCTGTCTCTGGTGTCATACCTACAAGTTCTGCACCTGTGCGGTTCATGAAAACAACGTTGTAGTCTGTATCGATCTCCATTACCGGAGTCGGTATAGAATGTAATTCGTCGAGAGCTTGCTCGTATTTATTTATAACGCTGGCATCTGCGCCTGAAGCACTCTTCAAAACAGCAACTGCTCCAACTACTTCTTCATCTTCTAATATCGGCTTTGCTACAAATTCCACAGACGTTTCTTCGCCCGTGTCTTTGTTCACAGCGAGAAATTCTTCTTCTATCTCTTCCTCTTCCGACCTCAAGACCAGTTCCGCCGGGGTCAATCTCTTTTTAGAGTAGAACCCGCTCCAGGCCTTTTTGCCCTTCATATCCTCATAACTGCGACCTGTAATCTCTTCTAAAGACTCATTCCAGGCCGTCACTTTGCCTCTAATGTCCACGGCAAATGCCGGAACACCCAGTGCATTTATCAAATTGGTATTCATGGAACCTCCTTGTTCTGTGCTTCTTACCATGACTAATGTCCTTCCCTTTTTGCTTCACTAGAATCATTTATGAAATCGGGCTGGGGATGCTTATCTTTTCTAACGAAAATGACTGTCCCTTTCATGCCGCAAGAAAAAGCCTTAATCACCCCACCCCCTATAAATTAACTTCGATTTCCTCTTGTTTGTCGGAGGACAATGCTTGCTTCATATCAAGCAGTAATATGACGCGACTCTCTACTTTGCCTACGCCGAGAATGAAGTCGGCCTCTTGTGTATCATTGCCAAAAGTAGGAGGTGGCTCTATTCGCTCAGCCGGAATATCCAAAACCTCAAGCACTTCGTCCACGATTATACCCATGGTCAGACTTCGCTCGTCATCCTTAAGCTGCACTACTATTATGACTGTCTGGTCAGTGGCCTCAACCTCATCCATGTCAAATTTCAGACGTAGATCTATTACGGGGATAACCTTGCCGCGCAAGTTGATGACTCCTCGAATGAACTTCTCAGTACGTGGCATCCTGGTTATGTGCATCAGGCCGATGATCTCTCTTACGTTGAGGATCTGCACCCCATACTCTTCCTTGGACAACTTGAAGGTCATGTACTTGCCGGCAAGCGCTGTCATGCCCTCTGCATCAACATCGAAACTCATCTTTTTTGACATTTCACTACTTTGAACCTGCTCCTGCATCCTTACCTCCTCCAGCTTTTCAGTCTTATCATTTTCACAAGATCTATTCAGTCAGTCGTACGGACTGGATATGCCAGCCTGCACTGCGTACTTGGTCAATTCGGCAATACTATGCAAATCCAGTTTTTTCATGATTTTACTGCGGTAAGTTTCAATGGATTTTATTCCCAGCTTAAATGAGTTGGCAATATCCTCCGACCTCTTGCCATCGGAAATCATCCTCAGCACTTCGACCTCCCTGTCGCTCAATGCTTCAGGAGTGTCCTTTGCCATATCGCCTTTGCAGACCAGGCCTGCAACCAGCAACCCCGATAAATGATGAGAAAAATATTTTTGTTCATTATTAATCACTTCAATTGCCTGGATCACTTCCTCAAAGCTTGATCTTTTCGAGAGATAGGCGGGAATCCCGGCATCCAGAGATCTTTTCAGAGACATACTTGTCGGGTTCTCATCCATCAATACTATTTTGACTTTGTAGTTAACACGTAGAATGTTCTTTGAAGCAGATATACCGTCTTGAAGAGGCAATGAATAATCCATGATAACAATGTCTGGACTCAATTCCCGAACCAAACTTACCGCCGATCCGCCATCGCCACACTGCCCGACAACTTCAAGATCAGACTTGTTTTCAATCAACCAGCAAAGACTCTCTCGTACACACACATGATCATCTACGATCAAGACACCTTGACCCATTTGCAACCCCACAAGTTTTCAGGAACTAAACTAAAACCCGCGACTGTGTGCTCGTGTAAAATGCATTCCCTCTACCGATACGCTCGCGTTAACGCCAGTCGCTATAAATTACGTATGCTAAAAGAATTGCATTTTGTGGGGAAAATTCAATCGGGATAAATCTGATAATTGCGGCTAAAATCAGTATAGTAAAGCTTGTTTTTCCTTACCTGAACAGGATGTCTCCCTATTATGCCTCTAGGGATTACCCTATTCGCATATTCGCGAAAAACAAAATGTAGAACTATATTCTATATATAGAAGCCGCACGTGGGCGGCAGGTGGCATTTTTGCTGGTTGGTTAAACATCCAGAGAGGTTAGTCCGTGGTGTATAGCGTATTTCGTCAATTCTGCAATTGTATATATATTCAGCTTGCGCATTATTTGCGAGCGACATACCTCAATACTTTTGGCACCGATTCCAAGCTCTGCTGCAATGTCCTTTGTCCTCATTCCTTCTGAAATCATTTTTAAAACGCTGGTTTCTCTTTCACTTAGTGAACTGCTATCATTTCCATTCTTTTTAGCCTGAACATAGTCAGATACAAGCACCGTTGCAACCTGTGACGACAAATAAGCCTGGTTATTGACAAGAGTCCTAATGGCTGTGTTTATTTCTTCGTATGCACACTGCTTTGACAGATAACCATTGGCCCCAGCCAGCATAGCCTGATTTATAAATTCTTTCTCTGTATGCATGGTCAGAATCAAAATCTTTACTGTCGGATCAATATTTTTCATCTGCCGTGTAGCTTCAATACCGTTCATGTTCGGCATAAAGATATCCATGACAACAACATCCGGCTTTTTCTCTTTAAAAAGCTCCAATGCCTTCTGTCCGTCTCCTACATCACCGACAATCTCAAAACTGCCCTCTTTTTGGATTAAGCTGCACAAACCTTCACGCATACATGCGTGATCGTCTACTACAAGAACCTTATGCATATACTTGCTGCTTCTTTTCATGCTGCACCTGTACCACAATAAGACAATATCCACGCGAATAAGGCATGTCCGATGAATAAATTTGCAATAGCTTTTAGTCGGAAATAAAACAACTCAAACCGCCAAACAAGGGTAAATTTAAACTAGCTCTCACACTTTATTATCAACTACAGATTAGATTTGCAAGTCGATTTAAAATCCGAACATAATCCTCTAAATATCTAGCCAAGCATTTCAATAAACCATCTGGATCATTTTAACATTGATCCTGCTCTTTTTTTAATCAAATATGAAATATAGTATTTGAATTTACACAATGCATAAGATTAAACTTCCAGTTGGAATCTACAAGCAGTTTATTGTATCCTCGTAAAAACGTATTGTTCGTTTTATCTACAAGGCAAAAAAGAGAAAAGATGCTCAAGATTAGACCAAGAATAGGAGAAGATTCTTATTTTTTATCAGCCATAGGCCTTATCCTGCTTATTTTGTTGCTCTCTTCAAAGGCCTCAGCCGAAATTTCACTTTTCCCAACTAATGGCAAGAGGCTGGTCCTTACGCTGATAAATTCAAAAATTCCGCTGACAAATTCTGAGTTTGCATCTTTTACAGTAAAAAAAGATCACGCTCTCATCTGCTACAGCATAAAGAAAAGCAAAATGCCCTCTTCGGGACCTTCCTCAAGTCGGAACTCAGTTAATCTCTGGTGCGCCAGACTGCAAAATCCGATCCACTCCAGGAACGCCTTGGATCTGGCAGGCAATTTCGCGGTAATTGAAAACTGGTCAGAAGATAATGAAACAAACAGCGACTGGCGCCTCCCTCTCCTGAAGCAAGACCTAAATGAGTTAAAAGATCGCCTCGTCGAGGCGGACATTCCGAATTTCTGGAGCAACAACAATTCCAATAAGTCCAAGAAACAAATCGCCCACTTGAAAAACAATTCCGCAACGTTTCTTATATGGCAGCTTGCAAACTCTCTCCTGGACCTAAAAATTATCGATCTCAGTTCACTATACATTGACCGGCTGGAAGCCCTGGCCCCTGATGCATATGAGACATTCTGGATCAAAGCCAGATACAGCATGTACTTAGCACCCCAACTGGCATTGGGCGTTCTTTACAATATTCCCTCTCAATACATATTGGAAGGAAACGAAGACAAAATACTTCAAGAGGAACGCCAGGAGATCAAAAACGGAATCAGGATGGTGGCAACAACCCCGTACAGCTACGAACGAATAAAGCTCTACACAAACTGCACGGAAGAATCTCTTACCATTGCCACCAGTACGCTGCTGGACAACGACTATTTGGATCTTGCCCCAAAGAGCCTCCGAATACTGAACAAGATCGCACCGAAGTCCCATCACGCTTACTGGCTTGGCATACACTACAAAGTTTTGACCGATGAACTGGGTATTGAGACATTACTGGAAAATATTCCACAAAAATTTAAAAACAGCGCACAGCTATTTAGAGAAAAATATGCCCTTGAAATCGTCAGAAGCAACTTCAACGAAGCAGTTAAGCTTCTCTCTTCTCCTCAGGCAAGTGAGGTTCGCTCTAAGTGCAAAAGCCTGGAGTACCTTTTTCAACGCTTCAGAAAACGAGGTGAAAGGCAAAACGAGATCAATTTGTACCTTGAGTTGGCAAAATCCAATTCAAAATGCCGCTCAACTTGGGAAAAAGCGTTAATCAATCCCAGTAAAAGCGACACATCATCCATGCAGGAAACCCTCAAACTCGTTAAGAACGCACTACAGTATTCACCGGACAGCCTCAATCTGCTTTTTGATTCCTATAAACTGGAACGCAAACTCGGCCAATACCAAGAAGCTCTTTTGAGCTTGGAAAAACTGCTTCATAACCACCGCGATGCAGCTCCCATCCAACTTTATTCAGAAACGATAATGGAAGGCAAACTACTTAATTGGGCTAAATTGCATGTACGCCAGAAGCAAAAAGAATATCCCGATGAGCTTTTATACAAACATGCCGGAATGATCCTCGATTATTATGACGGCAACTTTGAGACCTGTGAAAAAGAAAGCTCTCTGTTCGAGCCCTTACCTGCCAAATACGGAAACCTCGATCATTTCGCCCAGATATATGGCGCTATATGCAGGTATCAATTGGGAGACATCAAAGGAGCCAAAGCATGGCTTAACAAACAATTGCAATTCAGCAAAACTTGCAAAAGCCATCCCGACTACCACTATCTTTCAGCGATGATAGACTACAAAGAGGACAGAAATTCTTCCATACAGAATCTCGAACACTTCCTTAAGCCTCCCTGCCAAAAGACTTCCTACTCTAATCTTGCTAAGAGAAAACAGGTTGAAAACATTCTCGCAAGGCTGAAAAACGGCGAAGAGATCGAAGAGTGGGTACCCGTAAGAATTGCTGAAGAGCGCAAGTTCAAAACTATTCTGGCCGGCTCCTGCTGCTCCGCCGCTTTTATCGTTGCGCTGTTTGCATTGTTTATGTTTTTACGCCTCAGAAAGAAAAAGGCTGCCGAATTCTAAGTAAAAAAAGGGCGACCAATTTGGCCGCCCTTTTTTATTAAGCTTCGTGTACCTTATTCCATAGAGGCATCGGTACCAATGTACTGCGCTTTTCCCAGCCCGAGAATCGGGTAGAAAATAAAGCTTAGGAACAGCAATCCGATTGCGAACCCAATGCCCTTACCAAATACCTTGGCCAGTTCGACTACCAGAATGATTGCAATAATGAAGTTAACAACAGGAATAAAGAACAGGAACATCCACCACCAGGGTTTACCGACAATTTTCAAAAAGACAATGATGTTGTAGATGGGAATGAAGATTGCCCAGCCGGGCTGCCCCGCCTTGGTGTACACCTTCCATGCCGAGACAAGCATCAACACTAAAAAGGCGATATAAATCAAACCACCAACGCCCCCTGCAATACCGTTTCCAGCGTTTTCCATGTCCCCCTCATTTCTGTTTCATTATTTCTAAGATACGAATTCTCTTATTGAGATATATTCAACTTGAATACTTCAGGCAAGTCAATTGTTTTCCACTACAATCAAGCTCTAGAGCAAAGGAGATTAATTATCAATATTTTTGATAAATCTCTTTCCATTAAACGTAATAATTACCGCAAAGCCAGCAGGGGCAAGATTCTCCGCTCTGACAGTACCACCAGATGCCTCGACACAGCTTTTGACGATTGCCAATCCCAAACCAGTCCCGCCGCTGCTCCTGTCTCTCGAACTCTCAACACGATAGAATGGCTCGAATAGCTTTTGCAATTCCAGCTCCGGCACACCCGGACCAGAATCCACTACAGAGATTTCTATCCCGTCCGTTTTCTTGCTTGCTACAATTTTAATCGGCCCTGCCTGCCCCGCGTATCGCACTGCGTTTCGTAGAAGATTGGACAATGCCCGCAGCAACAATTTCGGGTCGGCCTGCAAAAGAAGATCTTCTTCGATTTCTTTCTTGATGTTCAAGCCACCGGATTCGCGCTCTATAACCTCAACAATCAACTGATCCAGGTTCACTTTTGTCAGGTTAACACTTTCCGGCTTGATCTGTGCGCGTGTAAAAGACAACAATTCTTCCACAAGCTGAGACATATGCTCGACCTCGGCAGAAACCTTGCCAATCCTTTTGCCTTCTTCCATTCCTTCCATTTTCTCTTCAAGTATCGCCAAGCCAAGCTTAATTCTGGCTATAGGGGAGGAAAGCTCATGGGCCACATCTCCCATAAATCGCTTTTGTCCCTTTATGTAGTGATTCAACCTGTTGGACATATCATTGATGGCTCTACTCAAACGCCCGAATTCATCGCTACGATTTATATTGAGCTTGATATCGAACTCACCCTTGGATATTTTTTCGGCGGCCTCGGTCATTTCGGACAATGGCTTTGTCAAGTTACGAATCAAAGGCAGCCATATAAGAGCGGATACGCCAAATACAGCAAGCAGAGTCAAAAGCCAAGGGACAGGATCGAAAAACAAGCCATTACCCATGAAAGAATCGCTGACTGCAATCAAGGTCGCCGGCATAGGCATTCTGTTGAAATCAATTACTACCGGAACACGAAC
>CAYTHG010000191.1:0-7565 GCA_964437525.1 uncultured Myxococcales bacterium
CCCGGCGGCCAGTTTTAAGCTCACGGTCGCCATCGGCGCAGACGCGCTGCACTTGGCCATGAACGAGGACGTCACAAAAAAGGCAGGAATGAAGCTGCAGATTGCAAGCATCCCTAAAACCGGCGTGCGCATCTGGAGTACTAGAGACGAGCACGGGCAAAGCCGCGAGCTTTTGCGCATCTGGCAATACGAAGGCCGCAATTTTGCCTACGGCACAAAGGAAATCTCGCATGAAATACTCGCAAGCAGGCTCAAGGCCTTACGCAGCAAGCATCCGCAACTCGCAGAAGCAAGAACCTTAGACTACGACTACCCGCTTTTGCAGGAGAAACTCAAATCATTAAAGTCCGAGCATCCCGAGCATGAAAGCCTGACACTGACCGCAGACCCTCATGTCGAACTCGAAAACATCGTGCGCGTTATGGATGCAGCCCGCGAATATTACGCAGAAGACGGACAGCGCAAGCCTTTGTTTTCAAAGGTCATGCTTGGCGCAGGCATAGTATAGGAGGAAAACATGTCTTTAAAAGACAGTGACGTAAAATCCAGAAGGCAGCGCAGGCGCAATAACAAGCCAATCGAGAATGCGCTCAGCACAACTTCGCTTTTAGACATCATGGTCATACTGCTGGTGTTCCTGCTGATGAACTACGCCGTCAACCCCACCAATATCAAGCCCGGAGAAAGGCTTGACCTGACAAGCTCGCTGGCGGACCTGCAACCCTCAAAGGCATTGCCCTTGACCATCACCAAGGATTACATTTTAGTGGACGACAAGCCCGTGGTGCAGATCAAGGACTTCCGCATAGCCACCAGCGCCAAGCGCGGCGGCGACGACGGCTTTTTGATCGTGCCGCTTTTCGACGCACTAGACAAACATGCAAAACGCCTTAAAAGCATACGCGCAAAAGACTCCGCCTTCGATGGTCGCCTGCTGATCGTAGCCGACTCCAAAGTCCCCTACCGCCTGCTCTCCGAAGTTATCTACACCGCCGGACAAGCGCTATACAAAGACTTCGAGATCGTCACCACCCGCATATAAGCTCACCTCCCGGTCTCCCGCCGGGCCGCCCTCTGTACCGGCCCTCCCGCACATCGTGCGGGAGGGCTTTCCTTTTTTAGCCTCGCGCTTTCTGTATGCTATAATGCTTGGCACGATGAACACACAAGACGGCGTAAACACATGAAACTCGGAATGGGCGAAATAAAAAGAGCTTACACAAATGCGCTTGATAAAATCAACGAGCGTATCTGGAGCGAAGCACCTAAAAGCAAAAGCAGGCTCCCTGAAGCCCTGCGCTATCTGGCGCAGTTGTCTTCCCTGCTTATATCGCAGATCATGTCCCGCAAGCTGTCCATTCGCGCCCACGCCTTGACATACATTACGCTCTTATCCCTTCTGCCATTGCTGGCGCTCTTGCTTTTCGTCCTAAACAAGCTGGGTCTGTGGTTGAGCGTCCGCGACGAACTTCTGCCGCAGATCTCTGCCCAGAGCGAGCAAATGGCAGAAATCGTCAACACGGCGGTTGCTTATATCGAGCAGACCAACTTCAATTCCCTCGGGATCGCAGGCGGCTTCTTCCTTTTATCCGCCCTCGTATCCGTGGTCGGCAACATAGAAAAAGCATTCAACGAAATCTGGAACGTTGCAAAAAACCGCAACTACTTCTACCGCTTCATTGCCTATTTGCTGGTGCTGATCATCGTGCCGCTCTTAATCAGCGCGGGCTTCAGCTTCAGCGGCTTTGCCTTAGAGCTTTTAGGCCGCTACGATCCATTCTTTGCAAATATCGCAGGAAGCGCCATGTCCGGTATTATACAGTTCGCCTTCTTCGGCCTCGGATTCTCACTGCTGTTATACCTTTTACCAAACACTAAAGTCCCACTGTCAAGCGCTCTTGCATCCGGGTATTTCTGCGGACTGATCTACTACATCGTCGCGGCCCTGTATTTCGGGCTGCAAATCGGCATGGCGAATTACAACCTGGTATACTCGTCTCTGGCGGCTCTGCCCGTCACCTTCATATTCATAGACATAAGCTGGCACATTGTCCTTTTTGGATGCGAATTGAGTTTTTCCATTAATAAACTGGCCATCTATCGCAAGGGCTTATGACTGCGCGGCCCGCAGGGTGGGCGGCGTGGTGGCCGGCACGAGATTTGCCGGAGCGCTAGCGAAGTGCAAAGCGAAGTGCAAAGCGAGTGACGGACGGAAGGGCCGCGCGCGGAAGTTAGCGCCATACCTTTTTAACAAGATTCATCTCGATCATCTTGTCAAACCGGCAGCAACAACCTGGCGATGGATTCCCTTCTTATCTATCTTCCGGGAAGATAGATTTTCTGCTAGTATACCCAGCATCGGATAACAGCGCTTTGTGCGGAGAACGACTGCAATGGATGAACGCGAGGCCGGAAAACGTATAGACAAATTGCGCCGCGAGCTTACATATCACGAGCATCGCTACTACGACCTGGACGACCCGGTGGTGGACGATGCCACCTATGACGCCTTGATGCGCGAACTGATGGAACTTGAAAAAAGCTTTCCGCAATTTTTGGAGCCAGACTCCCCCAGCCAGCGGGTCGGCGGCAAAGCCCTCGATGCCTTTACAAAACAGCAGCATCGCCACCAGATGCTTTCCCTGGCCAATTGCTTCTCGCAAAGGGAGTTGGAAGAATTCGACCAGAGATGCAAGCGCTTTCTGGACTTGTCCGAATCCTCGAAAATTGTTTATATCGCCGAACCCAAAATGGACGGGCTGGCCATAGACCTTGAATACGAAGACGGGCAGCTTGTGCGTGCTTTAACTCGCGGCGACGGCTTGACTGGCGAACTGGTAACGGAAAACGTCCGCACCATTCGCGATATCCCCTTAAAACTAAAGCCCTTGGTCACGGGCGATCTTTTCGGAGCCAAGCCGCCTGCATATTTGAACGTGCGCGGCGAGATATATATAGACCGCAAGGGTTTCGACGAGTTGAACGCCCGTCAGGAAAAATACAAAAAGCAGACCTTCGCCAACCCACGCAACGCCGCTGCCGGTTCCATCAGGCAACTTGACCCGAAGATTGCAGCCTCGCGCCCCTTGAAGTTTTTCCCGCATACGCTGGGCGAATGGCCTGCCCCCGCGCCTTTGACTCAAAATGAAATGCTTGAAAAGCTGGGGCAGATGGGCTTTAAGATCAACCCGCATATTTCTAAAGCTGAGTCCTTTGAGGCGCTATTGGCAAAGTACGAGGACTTGCAGAGATTGCGCCCTGATCTGCCTTTCGAGATAGACGGCATGGTGGTCAAGATCGACGATTTTGCATTGCAGAACAGGCTCGGACAGATCGCCAAGTCGCCACGCTGGGCCATCGCATACAAATTTCCGGCAGAGGAACGCATAACACAGATTCTCGACATCAAGGTTCAGGTCGGTCGTACCGGCACTCTGACGCCCGTTGCAGAACTGGACCCCGTGCGGGTCGGCGGCGTAGAAGTACGTCGGGCCACTCTGCACAATCAGGATGAAATCGACCGTAAGGACGTGCGTGTCAGTGACTGGGTGGTTGTCAGAAGGGCAGGAGATGTCATTCCCGAAGTCGTCAAGGTGATTCTGGACAGACGCGAACACAAAAAAACTGCATTCAGATTGCCCGCAAACTGCCCCGTCTGCGATTCAGTAACGGTGCGCGAACAGGACAAGGCCGCCATTCGCTGCCCCAATGCCGATTGCCCGGCACAAATTCTGGAATCGCTTGCCCATTTCGTATCGAAAAACGGCATGAACATCGACGGCATGGGCAGAAAGATCATAGAGAAACTGCTTGAAGTCCAGTTAATCAAGGGTGTGGCCGACATTTATCGCCTGGATGCAGAATCCCTCGGTAAGCAGGAAGGCTTGGCCGAAAAGTCCGCAGACAAGCTTGTAAAATCCATACAAGCCTCCAGGACACCCAAACTCTCCCGCTTTATTTTCGCTCTGGGTATTTCCGGTGTCGGCTCGACCATGGCCGATACGCTGGCTGACAAATACGGCGACATCCTGCCCTTAATGGAAGTAAGCGAGGAAAATCTGGTGCAGATCTTCGGCATTGGAACCGAAGTTGCCCGCTCGATTAAAGATTTCTTCTCCGAAGATCACAACCGCGCCCGCGTCGAAGACTTGCTTGAACTGGGCATTGCCCCCATACCGCCGGTAACAATATCCGATATCGAAACACCCTTCTCCGGCAAGACTTTCGTTGTAACCGGCTCGCTTTTGGCAATGGGCAGACGCGAAGCTGAGGAAAAAATACGCGAACGCGGCGGCAAGACTTCCTCATCGGTCAGCAAGAAAACAGATGCCCTCGTCGCAGGCGAAAACGCCGGATCGAAACTGGATAAGGCCCGAAAGCTGGAAGTGGAAATCTGGGACGAGGACAAGTTCTTAGAAGCCTTAGGCTGAAATTCCCTGCTCAAGCCTCCCGACCCGATAACACATGAACGTAAAAAAGAAAAATGTCTTTTGCCTGCCGGGGGCAAAGATCGTATTGTAAAGATTATTTTCAATTAACGGGTAGCAGAAACGATGAGAGTGCTTTTTACCAACCAGCTATACGGTCAGGGTTTGTCATCGGGTCACAACCTGTATGAGTTGGCCCGCTATCTGACCGACAAAATGGGCTGGGAGATACATATTCTGTGCGGTATGGCCGGATACGATGGCACCCGCACTGATAAAAGCGGCAGCGAAATCTCCGAAGGCATACATATTCACCGCGCCAAGCTTGCCACCTTCGGCAAAAAAAACATGCTGACACGCCTTGCTGATTATTCGGCCTTCATGCTGGCAACGGGCCTGGAATTATTAAAAGCCTACCGCTTCGACGTGGTGGTCAATCTGACCGATCCGCCCACCGCCCCCTGGGTGGGAACTTTAATGACAAGATTCACAAAGACGCCGCAGGTGATCTGGTCCATGGACGTGCATCCGGACGCCATGCTGGAATTGGGCATGTTTTCGTATAATCACCCGATTTCGAAAGCCAGCCTGATTGCCTCCGGATTAAGCTTTCGCAATGCCGACAAAGTAGCCGCTGTGGGGCGCTGCATGAAAGAACGTCTGCTGCAAAAGGGCTGTCGTCCCGAACGGGTGGAGGTCATTACCGTCTGGAACGACAAGGACGAGCTGCATCCAGTCCCGCGCAAGGATCATCCATTGAGGCGCGAGCTTGGAATAGAAGACAAATTCGTCTTTTTGTATTCCGGCAATATCGGACTGATGCACCACTTCGAAGATATTTTAGAAGCCGCGAAAATCCTTGAAGACAGGCGCGACATACTCTTTTTGTTCGTCGGTCAGGGCGGACGCTTTGCAGAACTTGAAAGTTTCCAGAAGCGCAACGGGCTTTCCAACCTGATGATAAAACCGTATTTCCCCCGCGAGCGCCTGTGCGAGTCTTTGAGCATGGGCGACGCCCACTTAATAACGCTTGTAAAAAGCGCCGAGGGCGTCTCGGTGCCGGGCAAGCTGTATTCGGCAATGGCAGTTGCAAAGCCGGTGCTGTTTTCCGGCCCTCCCGGTTCCGAAGTGGCCCGCACCATAGCCGAGGCCGCTTGTGGCAGAAACCTGATGCCGGGAGACGTAAGCGGGCTGGTCAAGGTGGCGCTGGAATTGGCAGACGATCCTGAACAGGCGCACAAGATGGGTCTGGCCGGTCGCGAAGAATTTATAGCCAAATACGAACGTGAAGTCTGCTGCGGCATGTGGGCCGAACTGCTAGAAAAAACAGCGGCATCCCGCAAGAATTCAAGAAAACAGGTGCAGCCTTAGATGTATTGGTACAGCGACATAATTCCGATTCTAGCTCCACTGGCGCTGCTGCTAATGGGGTTGTTTTTCATCCTTTTCGTAAAATATCCGCGTCTGGCGCTGTTTTTGTATATCTGCACACTGCCGCTTTTTGAGGTTTACATCAGTCTGAGCTTCGCCCGAATGCGTCTGGATGACATGCTGGCCGTCCTCGGATTGCTGGCGGCTGTTTCCAGACACGGCCTGCGACCGATTACCTCACTTGATCAGCGTTCCCGCAACCTGCTGAAGATCTATGTCTTCAATATCGTCCTGCTGTGTATCTCTGCGGCTTACGGCTATATACTGTACAGCCGCCTGAACGTCTACGACACAGGCCGTATGTTGGGCAACTTCGTCAAAACCATGTTCCTAGTCCTGACCATACGCGACCGCGACGACTTCGTGTTCGTTTTGAAAACCTATGTAGTCATTTTCTTCATAACCGGTATCTATTACTACATACCCATCACGCGCCAGTTGCAGTGGGAAATAGACAGCCGATATCAGGCCAAGCGTACACTGGGCGCCCGTGATATGGGTATCAACGCCAACACTTATGGGTATTATCTTTCCATCGGCATAATGTTCACTCTGCTTTTGCGCGATCAACTACACGACAGCCTGTCCCGCAGTCGGGTATTTATACTCTGGGGAATATTCGCGTTTTTCACCGTCATATTGGCCAGCCTGTTTTTCCGCGCGGCCCTTATCGCCGCGATGGTGGTATTCGTGTACCGCCAGGTATCACGCCAGAAAGCGGGGCTGATTTTTGGAGTAATGATACTGATAATCGCGGCAATGTCATCGGCCAATTACATTTTCCAATACCTGCAGACTTTCGACGTGTCCGACATCGGCAACCGTTCGCAACGTTTTATCGAGGGCATAATGGCGTGGAGAGAACATCCCATATTCGGCCACGGCTTCGGCCAGGAATACTGGCTCATATCCCACTCTACTTCTCACAATTCCATTTCCGCCAGCCTGTGCGAAACCGGACTGATAGGATTCGGATTCATGCTGACGACCTTGGTCACGCTTCTGGTAAACCTGAAGGATGTGGTCAACAAACACGAACCGTTGAAGTTGCCGTTCGCACTTGGCATAGGGTTACTGGTGTTGATGTCGCCTACTCCCTCCATGTGGATAGATAAGACCAGTATGCTCCTGATGGGAATACTGCTTACTTACATTGTCGTATGCAGGCGTGAAGAACAATCTCGGGGAAATAGTTAACCAGGCTTTCGCTCACCGTCCGTGATAGAAACTCGTTTCCGTCAATACGGTTTTCTCGCGATGGTGCAACTGAACCACAGCGCTTTCGATACGGCATCCAGAGGAAATATCAACAAATTGTAGGTGTAGGTGTCACCCACCTGTCCTATCACTTCGTCTTGTAAATTGCGGACTTCGTTTACGCTGCGGTCAACGAGCGAGACCACCGGCTGTCCGCCGATTTCCGAAGGATGAACATGGAATTTGTCATAGAGAGTTTTCGGCTACTCCACCGAAGTCACGCGATCTTTCAGATCGGCGATGATCTTGTCGAGCTTGTCGGCCAGCAGTTTTTTATGGGCTTCAAGGTCTCCGCCCGGCGCGGCATAAAGCGAAAAGTAAAACTTGATTTTCGGCTCGGTGCCTGAAGGACGTATGGCCACCCAGCTTTTACGCTCGGCATCCAGATGGAATATCAGCAGGTTGTAAGTGTAGGTATCTCCCACCTGTCCTATCACTTCTCCCTGCAGG
>CAYTHG010000192.1:0-7525 GCA_964437525.1 uncultured Myxococcales bacterium
GTCTTGATATTCAAGGCGTTTTATACGACGGAACAAAGTTCTTCACCAAGGGGCCGATATCCGAGAAGATGCTGGACAGCCTTGTTGCCAGTGGATCGGTGGTGCGTTTTGAACCGGAGAACGAAAACAGTTTCTGGCAGCAGATGCTGATTTCCTGGTTGCCGATGATCTTCATCTTCGTGATCTTCTTCATGTTTATGAGGCAATTGCAGTCCGGCGGTGGAAAAGCCATGAGCTTTGGTAAATCCAAGGCCAAGCTTATTCAACAGGGCAATAAACCGATTACATTCAAAGATGTTGCCGGTATAGACGAAGCCATAGAGGAAACCCGCGAAATTGTGGATTTCTTGAAAGATACCAAGCGTTTTACTCGCCTGGGCGGAAGAATTCCCAAGGGTGTTTTGATGATGGGTGCGCCGGGTACAGGTAAAACCTTGCTTGCCCGTGCAGTTGCCGGTGAAGCCGGAGTGCCTTTCTTCTCCATCTCCGGTTCCGATTTCGTCGAAATGTTTGTCGGTGTCGGTGCCAGTCGTGTGCGTGACTTGTTCGAGCAGGGCAAAAAGAACGCGCCCTGTTTGATCTTCATAGACGAAATCGACGCAGTTGGTCGCCATCGCGGTTCTGGCCTCGGTGGTGGACATGACGAACGCGAGCAGACCTTGAACCAGCTTCTAGTCGAGATGGATGGCTTCGAGTCCAACGAGGGCGTTATTCTGGTGGCAGCCACCAACCGTCCCGATGTTCTTGACCCGGCACTTTTGCGTCCCGGCAGGTTCGACCGCCGTGTAACAGTACCGCTTCCCGACGTTTTAGGACGCGAAGAAATCCTCAAGGTTCATGCCAGCAAGACACTTTTGGATGAAGATATAAACCTCGAAACCATCGCTCGCGGTACGCCCGGTTTCTCAGGTGCCGACCTTGAAAATCTTGTCAACGAAGCAGCTTTGGCCGCAGCCAGACGCAATGCCGACAAGGTCGAAGCCAATGACTTCGAAGCCGCCAAAGACAAAGTCATGCTGGGCTCCGAGCGCAAGAGCATGATTATCAGCGATCAGGAAAAGAGCGTTACGGCATACCACGAAAGCGGTCATGCAATTGTTGCCAAGCTTCTAAAAGACTCCGACCCGGTTCATAAGGTTTCCATCATTCCACGCGGTAGGGCGCTGGGTGTTACTCAGCAGTTGCCGACCGAAGACCGCTATACCGTTTCGCGTCAACGTATGCTGGACAGTATCAAGGTTCTTTTGGGTGGTCGTCTGGCTGAAGAATTGATATTCGGCGATCCGACCACCGGTGCCTCCAACGACCTCGAACGCACGACGCTGATAGCCCATAAAATGGTTTGTGAATGGGGTATGAGCGAAGAACTTGGTCCATTGACCTTCGGCAAGAACGAGGAGCATCTGTTCTTAGGCCGCGAGATTTCCAAGACTGCCAACTACAGCGAGCGCACTGCAGAGAAAATAGACAATGAGACGCGTCGCATAGTGGACGAATGTTACCAGGCAGCCAAAAAGCTTCTGGAAGACAATCTCGATATCCTTAAGGCCATGGCCGAGTACCTGCTTGAGTATGAGACTCTGGATGCCGACGAGATCGAAACCATTATAAATGGCGGAGAGCTGACCCGCGAAAAGCCTAAGCGTAAACTGCGCACCCGCGAGGAAGTAACTGCCGAGCGTAGAGAAACCAAGCTGGAAGAGGACAAGAAGGAAGAAGAAAAGCGCACTGAAGCAGAGCGCACTGAAGCAAAACAGCCTCCCCCAGACAGCAGCGAGGAGCCTAGCGGAGCGTAACATTGAGATGAATATTCACTGTAATATTTCTTCCTCTGCATTCGCTAAGATGGAAAAGATCATATTTATCCGTCTGCAAACTCTCAGCATTCTGTCTTCCGCCGCATAATAATGCTTTCAAAAATACTTAAGGTAAGGCCATCTTCTTATAGCACGATCATAGCCATGGCCAGTATTTGGCTTCCTTTTGGATGCGCTATTGCAAGTATCCTTTGGCTTGGACTGGATTTGTTCGGTGAATGGCATGGCGATTATGCCTTAACCGAGATGTCTGTAAATCATGCACTGAACGATTATCAACTTCTTGGGCCTTATTCTCGGTTTGGTTTCAACCACCCTGGGCCATTTCTGTTTTACCTCTTTCTGCCGCTTTATGCGTTTACGGGAGAGGGCGGGTCTATTGTCCTTACCACTTATGTAATACATGCTTGCACTTTTTCACTTATATTATTTCTCATCGGTCGTTTATTGGGGAAAACTGAACTGCTTATTTCTTTGATTGTTCTTTTGGCCTATATAATTGTTCTCCGACATGTATGGCGCAACCCTTGGAATCCTTTCGTTCCAATATCCTCTCTTTTGTTGATTCAATTGTTATGTGCTGCTGTGGCAACAGGAGCCAAGCATCTTGGAATTCCAATCCTGTTGCTGGCTACGTTTGCAGTGCAAAGTCATTTGGGGTATGTCCCAATTGTTGTTTTTTGGATCGGCTTAGCCGTCTTTATGCGTTACGTTAAATTTCAAAAATCGTTTAGCGATCTCGACTACATTGAGATAATGAAGCGGTATCTTCCTGCGTTTTTGGTTTTGCTGGTATTTTGGTTGCTGCCTTTGATTCAGCAGTTTGCTGCCAGTCCAGGCAACCTAAGCAAAATATTTGTTTTCTTTGTTGGGAATGAATATTCAAGTGTTTCCTTCTCTCAAGTCATGAGAGCCGTGGCTGATGCAATCGCTATTCTGCCTTTAGGGCAACTAGGTTACACTTTAAAATGGAGCGGATACTCGATTTTACTGGAAATATTGTGGGTATGTCTTCTAGTGCTGTCTACATTCTTTGCTGCCAGACGCTCGAAGAAATATCTTGCCGTATTGGGGCTTTTTAGCCTGTTTGGGCTGGTTGTTGCTTATGTCTCATTATCATCGATAGTTGGTGAGCTGGCACCTTATCTGACTTATTGGATTTCCACTATTTCCATATCTGGGTGGATTGTTATTGCTTGTTTGTGGGGTTCCTTACTGGTAGAAAAAATCAAAGATTTATTGCCTGGATCGAAGGAAAAATTAAGGCGAGTTGTAGTTGCCGTAATAATTGTACTTGTATTTGTTGCCAGCTTTGAATTTGTTTCCATCATGGGCGAGAAAAGCATAACTTACAGAACCGACCCAAGATTTCACTTCGTCAGTCAGTTATCGGAATCCGCATATGAATATTTGCAGGAGAATAAAATTCAACGACCGAAATTGGTTTTCCTGAAAAATGAAGATTGGTCGATTGCCGTTGGAGTAGCCGCTCAATTGTACAGGCGTGGAATAGATTTTGCCTGCTCTCCGAATTATTCTTTCTTGTTCGGCGATAGACACTCGCAAAAGGGGAAGGGAAACGGCAGCTTGTATTTAGGCAAGGGCGATTCTCTCAAGAAAAACTTGGCTGAAACAGGCTGCAAAGATTCTCGTTTCATTGCGGCAGTAGGTGAATATTACTTGCACTGGTCTGCGTCAGGCTGCATGGATACGATGGAAGCCGGTCCCTAATACCTCTCTATGAAGTTGCTTAGATTTATTTCCGGTCTATAGGTGCGGGAATGACCGCCTGTATTCTTTTTGAAGCTTTGAGGTTCGTACGCTCATTTACCAGCTGTTATGGTGAATCCTTGATTCGTCGTAGCGGTTTGAGGGCTTTTTGTCTTCTGCCGGATGGCCAATGGCTATCAGCGCAAAGGGTACGATGTTTTCAGGAGCGTTGATTATCTTGCGATAAGCCTCGACGCGCTCTTCGCGGGGATAAACTCCCAGCCAGACGCCCCCCAGACCTTTTGCGTGTGCTGCCAAAAGAATGTTCAGGGTTGCTGCCGCCAGATCTTGGGGCAGATAGCCTTGCAGCTTGTCTCTGTTCTTGTCACCGCATACCAGTACACCCCAGGAAGCCTCGGTTATCATGTTGGCGTGTGGATGGTATTTTGTAAATTCGGGTAAAAGATTGGCATCGTCTACTATCACGAATTCCCAGGGTTGCTCGTTGCCTGCGGAGGGCGCGGCCATGGCGGCTTTAAGCAATTCCAAAACGGTTTCTTTGTCTATCTTCTCGTCAGTGAATTTTCTTATGCTGCGTCTATCGAGGATGTTTTTCATGGCGTCCATTTGTTTTGTCCTTTCACTTGATAAAAAGAAAATCCCCCTGCGCCCTGTGGACGCAAGGGGATTTGATTCTAAACGATAGAATGAACTAGAGCAATTCGACCAGCGGTTTGTAGCCGGTGTTGCAGTCGCGGGCGACGGCTTCGTAGGTGCAATGACCTTTGTAAGTGTTAACGCCCAGAGCCAAGCCGTTGTCGGCTTTGATGGCGGCTGCGAAGCCCATATTGGCCAGACGCAGAGCGTAACCCAAGGTGACGTTGGTCAGGGCCATTGTGGAAGTGCGTGTTACAGCGCCGGGCATATTGGCTACGCCGTAATGAATTACGTTGTGCTTGATGAATGTCGGGTCGTCGTGGGTAGTGGCGTGAGTGGTCTCAACACAACCGCCCTGGTCAACCGATACGTCCACGATGACCGAGCCCGGATTCATGGTGGTGACCATCTGCTCGGTGACGAGCTTGGGAGCTTTGGCACCGGTAATCAGAACACCACCGACTACCATGTCGGCGTCTTTGACGGCTTCGGCGATATCGGCAGGATTGGAGAAACGTGTGTGGAGTCTGCCATCGAAGATGTGTTCCAGATATTCCATGCGGTCCACGTTTACGTCGAAGATGGTGACGTGAGCGCCCATGCCGACTGCGATCTTGGCGGCGTTGGAACCGACGATTCCGCCACCGAGGATGACGACGTTACCGCGTTTGACACCGGGAACTCCACCCAGCAGTACGCCACGTCCGCCGTGCTCTTTTTCGAGGCAAACGGCGCCGGCCTGTACCGACATTCTACCGGCGATTTCGCTCATGGGTTTCAAGAGCGGCAGGCCGCCTTTGCGGTCTTCGATGGTTTCATAGGCGATGGAGGCGATACCGGATTTTTCCAGTTCGCTTGTCAAGGTGGGTTCGGCTGCCAGATGCAGATAGGTGAAGAGCAGCAGGTCGTCGCGGAAACGCTTGTATTCCGGCTCGATCGGCTCTTTGACCTTGATTACCATATTTACGGAACCCCAGACTTCGTCTGCGGTGTCCAGAATGGACGCACCGGCTTTGACGTATTCTTCGTCACTGAAGCCCGCGCCTTCGCCAGCGCATTTTTCAACATTGACCTTGTGACCGTTAGCGACCATCTGGGCCACGCCGGACGGGGTCATACCTACACGATACTCACGAACTTTGATTTCTTTGGGTACACCTATGATCATCTCATACTCCACAGGTAAAGGGTGGAAGACAAAACGCCGTAACAAGTGATATCAAGACGCGGGATATACGGCAACCAATCATTATTGCGACGCAGATTCTAAGTCGCAAAAAATGGAAAGTCAACGCAAAACAGATTAAAACGTGAAAAAATTATCAATCTTAATCAGTCTTTAAAATGCAGTTATTTCGGGCAGTTTGTGAAAAAGGTTTGTAAATGCGTCGGGAGCAATAAACCCGGATTGTTTATTTAGAATTTTTCGCCTGTAAGACGCTCGAAAAGGTCTATATAAAGCTCGCTGGTTTCCTTGATGAGCTTCTCGGGCATGGGAGGAATTTCCGGTTCCGGCTTGCCTGCGGCGCGGGCGGCGTAAAGCTCGTCCTTGTAGCCAGTGTCGCGGTAATGCTGTCTGACATGTTCTTTGGACAGATCGACGTACTCGCCTTTTTTAAAGCGCTCCAGATCCCAGAAGCGGTCTTCGTCGGGAGTTCCGAAGACGTCGATGACCATTATTTTACCGTCTTTGTTTCTGGCAAATTCCTTTTTGCCGTCTACGTGTACCAAGCCGTGATCGAAGGCGACGCGGTTCAACTCGTCGTCGATGCGCACCGTAAAGTTTTTAATCAGTCCCAGATCTTCGTCGCTCAAGACGGCAATGCGCTTGGCTTCATCGAAGTCTATCATGCGGTCTACAGGCTCGACTTTGGTGGATGTCTCAAAGTAGGGCTCGGGTAGTTTGTCGGCAAAGTTCAATTTGGCAAGTTCAGGATCGGTGATCTTGCCTTTTTTGAGCCTGTCCAAAAATGAACCGGCCACGTAGTGGCGCAGTATGAATTCGCAGGGGATCAGCACGTTATTTCGGCCCGGAATTTTTGCGTAATCGCGTTCGATATCGATGGCCTTGACGCGCATGGTGTTTTTGCCCTCGACTCCGATGAAGTGAGTCGGGATGCAGAGATCTACGCAATGATCGAACCAGACGGCGGCACAGCGGTTTATGGCTTCGCCTTTGTAAGGAACTTCGGAAGGGATCGGCTTGTCGAAGACTGAAATTCTGTTGGAAAAGCTGAAAATCAATTCACCTTCTTTATCGGATTTATAGATGTCCTTTACAGAACCCTTATGGAACAATTCCATCGCTTGACTCCTTGTGAATAGTGCGATCTGGTCGAAGTTTTTTTCCAAGGTGGAGAATGTAGGTTAGCTTTTTAAATTTGTCAAGAAAGCAGGTGCAAGATCGGGTGGGTTCCAAAATGTATTTAGTTTTTTTCGTGATAGCAGAAGTAGGACGGGCAATTGTCTTGCCAGTCATTTTCTGGATTTGAGAAGGTTTTTCGATGGAATTAAGCACTGACACTAAAGGACACTCCGAGAGGTTCACCGCCTGAGCCCGAGCGGGCGGGTGGGTGGGAATTGGCGCGTAATTTGCCGCTTGAAAGCGTGCAAATTGCGTGTCGATTGGGTCCCCGCCGGGCGTGGAAGCTCGGCACGGACCTTTTTTTGAATTCATCTCGAAAATGACGGCGAGATTAACCGGCGATTACTCGGCAGTAGGAGCTTGTGAATTTGCCAGTGTGAATCAAATAAGTTATCTTTTTCGATAACGATAATTATGCAGGCTTGGAGATGAGAAAAGATATGCAAAATTTCGACGTAGTTGTAGTCGGAGCGGCAACTTCTGGCAGTACTTGTGCCTATCGTATGGCCAAAAACGGTTTAAAGGTGGCGCTGCTTGAATCCAAGCATCTTGGTGAGGCCGGGTATTCGCATCTCAACAATATTCCACCGGGAATGTTCGATGATGCCGGTGTGCCTATGCCTGAATCTTCTGAAAACAGAGGCGCCTTTGGAATACCGGCCAAGTTTTTGAGTACCGATGGAAAGGTGCAGGTTTCTTTGGGGCCCAATCCTGTGATCTCGGTGGATATGCGTATGCTGACCGACAGGTTGCACCTGTTGGCAAAAGATGCCGGAGTGGAGATTTTCGATAGGATCAAAATACAGTCGCTTGAATTCGAAGGCGGGCGACCGAGCCTTTTGAAGACTGAGCGCTCACTTGCTGGAAATACGGAACGGATCGATTTCAAGGCCAGCCTGTTTGTGGATGCCAGCGGTTTGAACGGAGCGCTGCGCCGTCGTCATCCAGACCTTTCTCTCATGGCAAGAAAGGTGGA
>CAYTHG010000193.1:0-7518 GCA_964437525.1 uncultured Myxococcales bacterium
GACGTTGGTGTTTTTGTACTCGTCCTTGCGCTCATTGAAGGAGCGGGGATTCATCACGTTGGTGAAAGTCATCGAAGGGCCGCAGAAAACATCGTCTTCGAGGATTACATCATCGTAGACGTTGACGTTGTTCTGCATTTTGACGCGGTTGCCTATTTCGACACCGCTGCCGATATAAGCGTTCTGACCGACGACGCAGCCTTCACCGATTTTTGCGTTTTTCATGACGTGAGCGTGGTGCCAGATTCTGGTGCCTTTGCCGATGTCGCTCGGTTCGTCTACTATCGCCGTCTGGTGTGCAAAAAAATCTTTTTCCATAATATTACCGAAATGTTGAGGGGTTATAAGATCAGTCGCCGTTTAAAGGCAGAGATACGCTTTTGCCTTCGCGGGAAGCTTTGTTTATTGCCAGGATAAGTTCTATCGCCTTGCGGCCCGACAGTCCGTCGATTTCCGGCTTCTCGGCACTGCCTGATAAAACATCAAGGACGTTTTTGTAATAGTTGCCGTGACCGGACAGCGCCATGTCGGGCAGTTGTCCTTGTGTGTCTTCTATGAGCTTGTCGTCGTCGTGGTAGTCGGCGAACTGCCATTGCTCGATCTTCGTCAAGGCTTTGCCGCCGATCTTGACCGTGCCTTTTTCTCCAAGAATTGTGATGCTGCCTTCCATGTTTTTCGGGTAAGTCAGCATGGTGACGTTGATGGAGCCTATGGAGCCGTTTTTGAACTTGATGACGGCGGAGCCGGTGTCTTCGGTTTCTATTTTGCGGCCAAGGGTTTCGGTCACGGCCTGAACATAATCCGCGTCTCCCATCAGCCAGCACATCAGGTCGATATAGTGGCTGGCCTGATTCATAAACGCGCCGCCGTCGTGTTCCCATGTTCCGCGCCAGGGGGCTACATCGTAGTATTCCTGCGGACGTGCCCAGAAGACGTTGACCTGTGCAAAGTAAAGCTTGCCGAAGCGACCTAGATCCATGGCGTTGTATAAGCGCTGCATGGAAGTTGTCAGGCGGTTCTGCTTGACGACGAAGAGGTGCTTTCCGGCTTTATCGCAGGCGTCTATCATGGCATCGGCAGAATCAAGCGTCAGAGCAATCGGTTTCTCTGTGATGACATGATAACCGTGCTCGGCGGCCTTTACGGTCTGCGATGAATGCAGGCCCGAAGGTGTGGTGATGATTACGGCATCGAATCCGCCGGCTTTGAGCATCTGGTCGTAATCGCTGAAGGAAGTGGCTCCGTATTTATCGGCTGCTTCCTGAGCTTTTTCCGGCTCGTTGTCGCATACTGCCGTCAAGATACAGCGGTCTTTGTGTTCGATCAGGGCGTTGAAGTGCGCATTCGCAATACGACCACAGCCCAGCATTGCAAAACGAATTTTATTTTCCATAACGATAACCTTCCTAAGACTTCAAAATTCGGCAGGCTAAATTTTATACTTGCTCTGAAGATTTGGTCTTCTTTACTTTAACGCGCTTTTTCTTTTTTGTCTTTGTCTTCATCTGCTCGCCGTCTTCGCCATAGTAATAACCGTAGCGGTAGTAGTATCGGTAGTAGTAACCATACTCACGGTGTTCCGGGTCGAGGTCGTTTAAGACGATACCCCACAACGGAGCGTTGACTTCACGCAGATTTTTGCAGGCCTGAGCGAGTATGGCTTTGTGCGTATGTCCGGCCTTGGCTACAAGTACGATGCCGTCCATAAGATGCGAGATGACCTTGGCGTCGGTTACGGCGATGACAGGCGGTGAGTCGAAAATCAGGGTGTTGTAGCGTAGCGACAACTCATCCAGTAAATCCTCAAAACTTTTGGAGCCTAGCAGTTCCGCCGGATTTGGCGGAATGGGGCCGCAGGGCAAGATGTCGAGGTTGAGATGCTCGGAATGGATGATAGCTTCTTCCAGTGTACCTTCGCCCACGATCAGGCTTGAGAGCCCAACATCCGGCCTTGGAATGCTGAAGGCGGAAGACAGGCGCGGGCGGCGCATGTCGCTGTCTATGACCAGAACCTTTTGACCGGCGCTCGAAAGGGCGATTGCCAAGTTGGTGGCTATGGTCGTTTTACCTTCCTTTGGAGATGGAGAGGTAATCAGCAGGCGCACGTTCTCGCGGCCTTTAAGTCGTGTTTGGCCTTTTGCCATGAATATTAAGTTGGTCCTGATACTCCTGACCGACTCTGCAAAAGACGAACGGGGATTTGCCAGTGCGTACTGGTCTGCGGCGAATTTGATTTCCCCGGACTCTTCAGTCTTTACCGTGGGAACGATACCCAGCATGGTCAAGCCGATTTCTTTTTCGATTTCTTCGGGATTCTTTAAGGTCGTGTCCAATAGCTCCAGGGATATAGCCGAGCCCAGTGAGAGAATTAACCCCAACAGGAATGCCGCAAACAGTATGACCATTTTGTGGGGCTTGACCGGCAGCTTGGGCATGACCGCCGCATCCAGTATGCGCACGTTGTTGTTTTTCAACATGCTCGTCACGGATGTTTCTTTGAGACGTTTCAATACCAGGTTGAAGATTTCCTGGTTGGTGTCGCGTTCACGCAACAGCCGGTTGTACTCGAGTTCTTTGTTGCCGACATCAAGCGCCTCTTCTTTGATATTGTTCAATTCCGAGGCTATGCCTTTTTCTATACTTTGGGCTGCGCGGTATTCGTTCTTGATGGATTCTATGACGCTCATTATTTCGAGTTGAAGATTATGCTGCACGGCTATGAGACGTTCGTTGATTTTTTTCATCTCGGGGTGGTTGGGGCCGTAGCGTTCTTTTAATTGCGCGTATTCGTCTTTTAAGTCTGCCAGCTTTATTTTGATTCTCGAGATAACCTCGTTCTGCTGGATATTGGCAAGACCTATGCTGTTTAACTCTATGTCGCCGATTTTAAGTTTATCGACTTGTTTGTAGAGTGCGCGCAGTTTGATGGTATTGCTGCGGGATTCTGCCCGCTTGATTGAAAGAGAATTCAGTTGCTCTGCGGTAATACTGATGCGGTCTTCCAGGCTGGTTGACAGTATGTCGTTTTCTTTTTTGAATTTATATAGTTCCCGCTCCGAATCTTCCAACTTGTTTTTTAGATCGATAGTCTGGTCCGACAGCCAGCTTAGAGCCTGCCTGGTGCTGACCAGCTTGCGTTCCACGTTCTGTTCGACAAAGACGCTTGCTATCATGTTGGAAATCTGTTGTGCCAGCAGGGGATTGTTGTTCTCGTAGGCGATCTTAAACAGGTTGGTGTCTTTCAGTCTCTCTACCTGAACAGATTGCTGTAGAATATTTACGGGGTCGGGTTTGTTGGTGCTTAATACTTCTTCCAGTTCTTCGGGATTCAGTTTGTCAAGCCCCAAGAAAGCCATGTTGCCATCGAGGTTGAGGTTCTCGACGACCATGTTCATAACGTAACGGCTTTTTATGATATTAAGCTGGGTGTCCATATATGTGAAGACATCCTGCCAACTGGCTGTACCTAGAGTATAGACTTCCTGAACATCGAGAATGTCGGTGGTTTTATTGTCTATCTCTACTGTGGCTATTGCCCTGAATATCTTCGGTTGCTTGATATAGTAAAAAGTTCCGGCTACCAGGCACATGAACAGAACAACCAGTACCAATACCCAACGTTTCCTTACGGAGCGCAGTAATAATTCCAAGTCGAGTCTGTCGAAGAAATGATCTTTGAAAGGCTCCCAAGTGCTTGCTGGACGCTCCGGTTGAGCATTATTCGACGTCATTTTTCCTCTGTATCAGATGCACGGTTTATTTTTAAATAGATGCTTGATTAATTAACGTCAAGCGAAACCGCATCATGGAATGTAAGCAGGTGTTCTCCGATTTTCTGGGCCAGGAATTCAAGGACGTTTAATTCTTCCTGTGTCCAATGGTCGGTTCCGGCTTTATTTACCAGTTCGATTGCTCCTAATGTACGCTCGTTGGATGAAATGGGAACGCAGAGTATGGAACGGGTTTCAAAGCCGGTTTTCTGAGAAACACCTTTGTAGAAATTTTCGTTTTTATTGACATCATTGACGGCCAGTGAGCAGCCGTTCTGGACTGAGAAGCCTACTATGCCTTTACCTCTCGGGATTTTAATGTCAGCCAACTGGTCGGCCACCTTGCCGCGAGCAGCGGCGAAGTAGAGGTCTGCCATGGTCGAGTTGACATCAGACAGGATGATGGAGCTTGCTTCAGATTTGAGATACTGCATTGCAAGATCAAGGGTAAAGTTCACGGCTTCATCCGCGTCCATCTCAAGAATATCCATGGTAGCCATGAAAAGATCGGCCAGGACTTCGTCCACGTCGAAATCGGCTTTGAAGTCTTCGCCGCTGTCGAAATCGAGATCGCTGGCTTTAGCTTCGGTTACTGTTACCGAAATTGTATGTTCTTTACCTTCGGCAGCGTCCATAGCCGCTTCTTTGGCTTTTTTCTCTTCTTTTTTCTTTTCTTTCAGCTTCTTGCGAGCTTCTTTTTCTTGCTTGGCAGCTTCCGAAGCTGCGCGGGCAGCCGTTTCGCTACGTTGTTTTTCTTTTTCTTCTGCCTTTTTGAGCTTGGCTTCCGCTTCCGCTTTAGCAGCTTTGCGTTCTTCTTCTTTTTGCTCTGCTCTGTTGGCTTCTTTTGCTTTTTCTTCAGCAGCTTTACGCTCTTCTTCCGCGCGTTTTTTTGCTTCTTCTTTTTCCTTGCGGAGAGTTTCTTCTGTTTCTTTGGCGACCTTTGCCTTTTTTGCTAAAAGTTGCTCAGCTTCTTCACGCTCATGAGCCTGTTTCTCGGCTTCTTCGCGCAGGCGCTTAGCTTCGGCTACTTCCTGCTTTTTGACTTCCTCATCGTGTTTTTCAGTTTCTTCGCTGACTGCGGATGGAGTGATCCTGAATACACGGCGAGTTGAAGGGTCTTTTACTACTACTGAGCCATCGGGGCGGTTTTCCACCATGATGGAGGAGAGTGTTTCCCCCTGTTCTCCTATTTGCTTCATGCCGGCACGCAGAGCCAATAACCAACTGGTGGCCTCTACCTGGACGGTGACGTTCTTTCCATCAGTTCCCTGCTTTGCAGGAATGAAAACATCAAAGGTTGCCATTAGCAGTCCTCCTGATTACATAAACTTTTATATAAGCAATTGTTCCCAACTCAGTTTGTTGGAAATGTTTTATCTGAATATGCGTCTTATGTCAACGAAAGTGATCCTTTTTCGACTGTAATTCTGGACTTTTAAGACTATTTGGATAGGCAGTTCTATTGGATTGGGCACAAAAAAAGCCCGGCATTTCTGCCGAGCTTTAAATTTTTTACGCTGCTTCTAGTTGGAACCGGCAGTTACTCCGCATTCAGCATTCAGTTTGTCGCACGCTGTGTTCAAAATGCATTCGGCAATGTCACCTCTGATGTCGTCGGCTTCGTCGCAAGCCGCTTTACTGGAGGTAAGCCAGATTTGATCGAGTGCTGCGTCTTCTGCATTTTCAACCTTTTCGATTTCACAATCGTAAAGTTTCTGACAGGCTTTCTTGCAGTCATCGCGTTTGGCATTGCCGCAACCGCTAAACAACATTGCGGAAAAAGCCAATACCATCAATACCACTACTACGGCACTCAAATTCGACTTCTTCATCTTACACAGCCTTCCTTATGAGAAATTTGCTTATTTAGGTACTATATAGAATTGTTCATGTCAAGTTTTCAGTACCTACTCTTTGTAATAATTACTCAAGAGGTGCGCCACACTCGAAAACATACTTGCACTCGGTGTTCTTTATGCAGGCAATAACTTCGGCATCGAAGAATCCGGATTGTCCGCATCTCCGCTTGCAATCGTCCTTAAACGTGTCGGCATTGCTCTCCATGCACTGGGCCAGGATTTCGCATGCGTCTTTGCAGTCATCTGCGTCTACGGAGCCATCACCGATCAAACGTTCGGTGGGATCGACATCTTTGTCATCGCCACAGGCTGCCAATAAAAGTGCGCTCATCATTACGATAACCAGCAAACTCAATAAAAACCTCATTTAATTTGTCCTTTCCTAGAGACCAAAAAGGGAACTTGTTAATCCAGCCTGCGAGAAATAGCACAGCTTTAGATCAAAAGTCAAGGTGCATTGACGTATAGTGAACATATTGTTTCGGACAGTGAACGTATCCTTGGATTCATGCTTGATTATGGGTGTTATTGCGCAGTGTGATTCAAGTGGGGCTCAGGGGATATCGCCGTCCTCGCCTGTTTTCATGCTTTCTGTTTCTGTGGTTTCTTCTTCTGATTCATCTTCTATTTCATCTTCTATTTCGCACTCTAATGCATCCATGTCGGCAACTGTTTCGCAACTGACAGAAAGCCCGTCTTCGGAGCAGACGTATTCGCCGGGGCAACCGATTCCGGGAACTGCACATGGTGAACCGGGAATGGGCAACTCGGGCCCGCCGCAAATGCCGCAACTGTTTTTTTCCGGAGTTACGCACTGGATCGCCAGACCGTTGTTTATACAGACATTCACTCCCCAGCAGTCATTCTGGAAGCAGGAAAGGTTGGCTCCGGGCAAATTCGGTCCGCCGCACAACCCGCATTGATTTTTGTCGGGCGCGTCGCATTCCACTTCTGTTCCGCCGTTGATGCAGACCCACTGGCCTTCACAGTTGTCGTCGCTGTAGCAACCTGTTCCGGTCAATGGCAGGTTCGGTCCTCCGCACAAGCCGCATTGGTTGGCGGCAGGGGCGTTGCAGATCAAGGCGTCGCCGTTTTGATTGCAAATCCAGTTTCCTGAGCATTGGTCGGAATTGGCGCAGTTTGTGCCGAACAATAGCAGATCCGGGCCTTCGCAGACACCGCACTGGTTTTTGACTGGCGGTATTTGGCATTCGAGGCCGGAGTCGCTCTCGTTGCAGATGTAAATGCTGGGGCAGCCTTCGGAGTTTACGCAGGACAGATGGTAGTCGCTCAGGTCCGGGCCGCCGCAAATGCCGCACTGGTTTGCAAAGGGCGCTCGACAGTATAAGGAGAGCCCGTCGGACGAGCAGATCTGCGTTCCCTGACATCCATCGGCGTTCGTGCAACTCAAACCCAGATCGGGCAGGGCAGCGCCGCATACGCCGCATTCGTTCGTGCCTTCGTCCTGACAAAGAGAATACATGCCGTTTTCGGAGCAGACTTTCTCGCCGCAGGCTCCGCAGGCTTTTTCAAGGTCATCGACCGGCGGTCCTTTGACTCCGCATTCATTGATGCCCCAGTCCATATCCGGCTCGGCCTCTTCCGCTTCCGGCTCAAGCTCCAAATCGCCATCCTCTTCCGTGTCGGGTTCCATATCCTGATCTGCAGCAAGCTCGGAATCCTGCTCGGCCAGAGCTTCATCCTCCGATTCCATCAGGTCCAGATCGCCGTCTATAGATTCATCTTTGCCGTCGCTTGAGCAGGCGAGGGAGAATATGAGTAAAAATATGACAAGCAGGTGTTTCAAGAGTTTTCCCCGTTTCAAAATTTACATATAGCTTATCAAACATAGCTTCACATAACAAATGGTCAATGCCTGACAGCCAATA
>CAYTHG010000194.1:0-7514 GCA_964437525.1 uncultured Myxococcales bacterium
ACAGATAGGGCGGTGGATGATGAGAATGAAGCTTATGGATAAAAAATTCGGATTAAAGAGCGGCAAGGGATTCACCCTTGTCGAGTTGCTGATAGCCGTCGGTCTTTCAAGTATTGTCATCGGTGCCGGTTTTGCAATGTTTGTAAACTCCAACCGTGTTTATCAATCGACCGGTTATGCCAGCATACTTCAACAGACATCACGCGCCGCCATCGATATGATGGCTGGCGAGTTGGTTATGGCTGGATTCGGACAAGTGCCGCCCTCCAACGCAGATGCAGCAGACGAACATGTTTTTTCTGCGTTCAGCAGCTTGGGAGGAAACAGCGCTCCGGACAGTATTCGTTTCCGGGCCAATCTCGGGCCTGTAGTCATGACCGGGTTTGACGCAACGCTCGCAGAATTCCGCCGGGCGGATCAGGGCGCACCGCTATTAAGCGATGACGACATTGCCGAACGGGCTGATTTCGTTCCGGGACGCTCTGTTGAAGTGTTCGATTTAGGGCGCAATTATTTAGGCTCGGGCACCATGCCAGCCTTCAACACTTTGCAGGCTGGGTATATTGCCATCCCGGATTTTGTCGAGAACCCCGATCCCAACGATTTATCAGTTGTCGGTATTCCGATGGGTGCGCTGGTTATGCAGAAACCCCTTTGGATTACCTATCAAATCATGGATGTAAATGGAGTGCCTTCTTTGGTGCGTTGTGCTTATGAGTCTCCCGATCAGAATTGCCAGTTAGCCGACCTGAATTCATCGGCCTGGAATGCATCGGTCTACGTCATTGCGCCATACGCCGACGACTTGCAGTTTTCCTACATGGTCGAAGAGCCCGATGATTACAACGTCGAAATAAACCCCGCTGTTTTTCATCCCATGGTGGGAGAAAGCACTTTTGTGATGGATGACGATACTCGCAAAAGGATTCGCGGTGTCAAAGTCGAATTGATGGTCAGGTCTTCCGATTTCGATCCTACCATCAGCGAAGCCCGTTGCGCTTCAGGTCAGGCTGCTAAAAAGTTTTATCTGGGAGACAGACAAAGAACCGTTTCCAACGACGAATGCCGTTATGCCAGAGCCAAGATGTCCACAGTCGTTTACCTGCCCAATATGGCGGGTGATCCTTACGACACGGAGAGTGGCTCATGATGGGGAGAAATTCAATAATGGGTAGTGTGTATCAAACAAACGGATTCGCGCTTCTGGTATCGCTTGTTCTGCTGGTTGCCCTCTCTCTGATAGGCGTTGCCGCGCTCAATACTTCAATTCAGGAGACGCGCATCGCCTCCAATTATCAAGATTCGGTTTCCGACCTCTCTTGGGCCGAGGCCGGAGTGGAAGCGGCCAGGAGAGAAATCGCAATATCGGCAGACCCGGAAGTCACCCAGTGGAACTGCACTTCTCCCGAGACCACAGGTTGGGTCCCCAGTGTGACTAACCCAAAGGCGACATTCTGCGTTACGCATATCAAAACCGAAATCGACAACAGTGCAGCAAGCAGTGGTTCCGGAGCGGAACCTTCCATGCGCACGAAAATTTATTATTACAAAATCGATTCAAAAGTTTCCAGAGGTGGGTATGTGGTCAAATGGGCGCAGAGTCTGGAACAGATAGCCCGGTTGTCAATGTAGGAGATGAAGAGGATGAAAATGGTTAAACAAATCGGCATTCTGTTCATGTTGGGGCTTTTAGTTGCACCTGCTTTATGCGTTTCTGCATATGCCGACGACTTCGATGTTGTTGAATCCGACTACTATGTCTTGGACGGTCTGGACGGAATGAACGGACAGTGTACGGATTATGGCAGTCTTGGTGAGTCCAGTGGCGAAATTGGCGTCAGTCACTATGTTTCAATCGACAAAACAAAAAAAATGGCCGGTTCCATTCAGGCCAGTTTCGACGATGGACGGCCTGGCTCTTCCGGTAGCGATTGCGTGCGTAAGCAGCAGGTTTATACGCTGGTCGATCGTGGAGTAAACATTCCCGGACAGGCCAACACGTTTTTCTCGCTCAAGCTTGACGGAGACCCCTGTCCCCATGAGCAGTGCCAGTGGTCAACTATGTACGCCGGTCCCAATGTCTCCAAGAACAATGACTTGAGCGGCTATTCCGAACAGATGAAGTACGAGACAGGCACCAAGTTCCCCGACTTCATTGGTGGTGTTGTCAGACATTCGACCACCACTCCTATGGTCAATAACAAATCCACATCCCGTTATTACGTTCTGGTAAATCCGAACAATTCTGATTTGCGTGATCTTATCACCATATATCAGTATGTTTACAAGCCCGATGGTGTGCCGTACTTCGATGTAACCTGGCATATCAGTTCTAATCGTTACACCTACGAAGATGTCAAATTCTGGCATGCAATCGATACCTATACCAGTGGCAACGATTTCGGTTACGGTTATGTCTGCGACGTGACAAAGATTGCCGGCGGTACAGGCGGTTCAGCTTTCTTCCAGGGTGCAATCGCTTTGCATCCTTCGGCCAAGCAGAACGAAGGCTGGTGGGCCAAGAACTTCCAGGACATCAGACTGGACGATCTTCCTACCTATTCTTCCGAACCGCTCGGACCGACCAGCAGCGCGCCTTTAACGGCACTCGAAGATAACGGTATCGCGCACGAGTGGGATGGCTTGACTGTCGATCCCGAAGGAACATATGTTTCCATGCGTTGGACTTTCGACGATCCCATCAGAAAATCTACTTACGGTACGACAAGATCCTTGTTTGCGGTTTCATCGGATGATGAATCTTACAAGAAGGACGATGGTACGATGGTAGATGTCGATCCGATGATCTTCGATGTTATCTACCAGCCTAAGGACTGGCGCGGTGCTGTTAGTACAATGAGAAACCCTAAGGTTTGCAGTCCTGGTGATGACAGCAAGTGTCAGCAGAAATACCCCGATGAGAAGTGTATGCCGGTCAAGGGTTGCACGGGAGATGCCTGTCCGCATTTCTGCGCCTACGGTTACTGTGGTGATGATCACTCCTGTGCTGGAGCGAGCCACTATTGCATTTTTGATTATTGCGTTGTCGGACGTAAATGGGCGACCGAAGACAATATTTATCTGAAAACTTCTGGTGGAGCTGCTGCCCGCAATATCTTTACCATTAAAAAGACTACCGGCCAGAAGCTTGAACTGGCGAATATCGCCAGTGATTCCGATTTCATCGACCAGGCCGGAGTAGCCGATCAGGATGAAGCCCAAAATCTCATCGACTGGATGTACGGTAAGCTCAATAACTACACGGAAAAATCGGTTTCAGAAGTGAGCCGAAAAGTGATCGAGGAAAACGACTCCCACGATTACGATATGCATAGCGTTAATTTGCTGCGCGCCCGTTATAAAGGTGATGCCTCGGATCCTGACGAGTGGATCCTGCATGACATCTCTCATGCTGAACCTGTCTATGTAGGTGCTGCGTCTCCCAATAGCTGGTCGGAAAAGCCCGGCGGCGCTCTTTACGGTGAATATATCAATTCCGAAATTTACCAGAAGCGTCTTCCCGTTCTGCTGGTTGCGGCCAACGATGGTATGCTCCATGCTTTCGATGCCACTACGGGCGATGAGCTGTGGGCCTTCCTGCCCTGGGACATCATTCCCAAAATGAAAGAATTGGCGTCTCCCATATACGACAACTTGAGAACTCCGACCATGGACCTCAAGCCTGCGGTTTACGATGTGTGTCAACCCCCATGTACAGATGTTGCGCATTGGACCACACGACTTCTGGTTGGCTCCAGAGAGGGTGGAGAAACTTACTGGGCTTTTGATATCAAGCCACCAAGCAAGCATATGAGCATGGGGGATATCGACTTCAAGTGGTACTTCGAAGATGACGATCTCGGTCTGACGTACTCATATCCAATCGTCGGTAGATTCAAAAGCGATAACAACAGCCCCGATCCCGGCTCCCAATGGCTGGTTTTCTTCGGTTCAGGTTACGCCAAGCACTCGGCTGGGCAAATGACCAAGAAGGGATTTTTCTACGCTCTCGATATGTTCTGCAACCCTTCCGGAGGAAACAAGCTCAATCAATGCGGTCTTTCCGGTGGCGCTTTCAATCCTGACAATCAGAAGATCGAAATCAAGAACGGTTCTGTTGCAGGAGTAGCCAAGGCTTTCGACAACAACGTGCTTTCAGACCCCATCGTTGTAGACCGGCTCGGCTCGGATGGCTCGTATGGTACTGATGGTTATGAAGACACCGTTTATATAGGCGACCGGGTGGGTCATATGTTGCGATTCTATGACAATCCCGCTTCTCCCGGTATAGATATCAATGGAGCTGTTCTGTTCAACACCTATCGTTCCAGCGAAGATCCAAATGTCCTGGAGCAATACAAATATTATGTGGAAAATCCCCGTCTTGCTGGGCTTGGAGACGACACCCAGGAATATTCTTTCTACAAATATCCGCGTCCCATCACTACAAGACCCCAGGTCTGGCGTCCTCAGGCGACTAACGACATGATGGTTTTCTTTGGAAGCGGTAAATACGATTCCTTCTATGACAGCTTCGACGACTTTACACGCAATCTCGATGGTGGCGTCACCGCAATAGACAGGCAAAATGCCTTTGGTATTAAGGATACCGGCGGATACGTTACATGGGCCGAGCTTCTCCATCATACTGTGGAGCCCGTCTCAGGTAACTTGCGTAAAATCAATGAAGACAGCAGCCTGGGTTCCTTCAATGGCTGGCGCATAGAGTTCGACGATGGCGGTTTTGACAGGGGTGAGCGAGTTATTACGGACATGCAGGTCTTGCAGCAGGAGAATCGGCAGACCAACGAAAAAGATTGGGTCGTTTTCTTTACGACTTTCACTCCGAATATGCAGGCTACATGCGACCTCAGAGACATCGAGGGCGCTGGAGCCGGATACCTGATGACCGTTCGTGCTGTAGATGGCAAGAATCCCAACTTTGCCATTCAGGATATCGATGGCGATTCTCTCCTGAATGCCAACGACACATTCGGTTCCGGAGGTCAGGGATTTGCCGGACAGAAATTCTCCGGAACAATCCTTTCCCGTGTAGTTGTGGACTCTGCCAGTCAGGCAGCATACGTCAAGACCGGTCCTGACAGTCCGGTATTGAGAATTCAGATTATGGGTCAGCCTACTTTCGGTGGGCAGAATACCCTCTTTTACAGGATCAAGTGAGCGAGGTTGATTATGATTGGAAAGACATTCAAGACAAGAAGTTCCATGAAAGCCTGGTCACTGGTGCTGGTTTCTTTGATGATTGCGTTTTCGTATTGCGGGAGCGTCCTGGCTGCCCCCGACAAACACAGGTCGGCGAATGTGCAGGTGAATCAGAACGAGCAGAAGGTGACCGAGCAGGTGGAGGGACTCTACAAGCTGGACGATGGCGATTATTTGCTTTTTCTGGTTAATACCGCAGTGGTTTTTCGAGTTACTCGTCAAACCGAGTTTGATTCACGCGATGGACTAAGCATCTCGTATCACAGTGTAGAGCAGCAGGTTAAAAACCGCATTGTTACTGTCGAGTACAGCAAGAGCAAGACTGGAGAATGGCAAGTGGACAAACTTGTTCTGGAGAATGGCAGAATGCTTGAGAAGGTTAAAGAGAGCCGCAAGCCTGTCATATTCAAGCATAAAGACATCAAGCCGAATCAGCGTGGTGAGTAGAGTTTTTTTATGAGAGAACGATTTGATAGATCGGGATCTAAATATGAGGTTTGAGATGAGAAAACAAACGTGGATGGAATTTAATGGTACAGCAAAGCTGGCATTCGCGGCCTTTATGCTTTTGCTGATGTCGTTTGGGTGTGGCGGTTCCGGCGGGACCGATGATGGCACCGACGATCCTTCCGTTTGTGGGACCAATGAGCATCTTGAAGGTGGAGTCTGCGTTTGCGATCCCGGATTTGTCCCAGGTGACAATGGTTGTGTTGAAGCCTCGGGTGGCGATAAAGACGATTCCGGTAAAACCGATGGCGACAAAGACCAAGCAGATCCCGATGGTGACGAAGATAAAGATATAGACAAAGTCGATCACGATGGTGACGACGATAAAGATATTACAGAAGACAGCGACGAGGATTCCGAAACCGACGATGAGGAGTTGTGTACCTGCCCGGTAATCGATGGTGAATATTGTATTGATCCCGAAATCGTTGCTCCGACCTACCTTAGAATGGTTGTTTCTCCCGGCTCGAAGCCCGGTTGCTCGCTGCATATAGTTGTTTACGACGAATTTCACGCAGCTTTCTCCGGTGGCGTAACTTGCAACGAAGAGGGACGTGCCTTGTTACCGACGCTGGGATGTATTTTCGATTACAGCCCGGTAGACGAAGAAGTATCCCTTATATGTGGTTCCGACCTTTTCAATTTCAAGACTGAATGGTGCGTTGCAATTGATGGCGACGAGGAAAAAGATTCGGATCTTGAAGACGGCGATATTGATGTGGACGAATCCGATGCTCCCGATGCCGATCAGGACAGCGATCAAGCCGACGACGACGATGATGTGGTCGATGGCGACGATGATACTGACAAGGATGCAGACGACACCGAGACCGATGCGGATCAAGAGCTTGAGCCTGAAATAGATGACGATTCGACTCCGTGCGCCTCTCATCAGGATTGTCCTTCAACCCATTACTGCAACATGATTACGCACAAGTGTGTGCCGGATATTTGCGATGATATCGATATCTGTCCTCCTGGTATGGAGTGCGACGAGTGGGGACAGTGCATTGGTGCAGACGGTGATATGGTGGAGGAAGATTACGATCAGGTGATTCCCGACAGTGACGATATTACTTGTTCTACTGATGAAAATTGCCCTGAGCAGTATTGGTGCAGTCTTTCGAACAACATCTGTATTCTCGGTTGTTCGAGCAGTCTCGAATGCCCGCCCGATATGCCCATGTGTGACAATCACGGTCATTGCAACGAGGCCGAAGGCGATGGCGATGTCACCGATAGCGACTATGAGATTCCGCAGGGTTGCGATTGCCTCATTATCGATGAAGAGCAGGATCTCGATACTTGTTCTTATGGCAACTATTGCAACGAGGCCTGTAGATGTGTATTTGACTGTACTAAGGATGAGGATTGTCAGGTCGCTCTGGGTGCTTGGTGTGATCTCGATAAAGGTCGCTGCAAGATGCCCGAGCCTGAGTGTGAAATAGATGACAACTGCGACAGCGGTTATTATTGCAATTTTGACAGAACATGTGTTGAAGGCTGTCCGGGAATTCCCTGTCCCTCAGAGCATGTTTGCATAGATGATCACGGTCATTGCGAATGGCAGCCGCCCGATGGCGACCAGGAAGAAATAGTCTGCAATAACGACAGCGAATGCGGTTTTGGTTACTATTGCAACGAGAGTTTCGGTGAGTGTACACAGGACTGCATTGTCAATCAGGATTGCGTCGATCAGGTCGGTCCGGGTTGGGTTTGCAGCGATCATGGAGAGTGTATAGAAGACAACATTATATGTTCCAGCGACGACGACTGCTTGCCCA
>CAYTHG010000195.1:0-7473 GCA_964437525.1 uncultured Myxococcales bacterium
CATCCGCAAACTCGACGCTTTCAAGTTTCTTTGAACGGACATCGTCGATCCAGACCACATCGGCAATCCTCTTGCCAGAAGCAAATTCGGCTGGCGTCATGCCGTCCAGGGCTTCGTGGGCGCGATACTCGTTGAACCAGGTCCGATACTCGTCCAGCAGCCACTGAATCTGCTCTACAGTCTCCATCCGAAAATGGTTGACAAATTCCAGTTTCACACTCTGAAGCGAGCGCTCGGCGAAGCAGTTCATGGTTGGATATCTGGGCGGGCTTTTCAGTTCCTTGATCTCAGAGACAGCAAGCATCCTTCTCACTTGACCCAAAAACAGCGGATCACGGTCATGGATCAATTTTAGCGGATGACGTTTCCATTGGCGAAATACTTCGATTAACCTACCGGCCACCCAGAACGAGTCCAGGAATTTCCTTCCATCACCTTCAAATGCTTTGATATCAAGGATTTCCTTGGTGAATGTATCGCAGACCAGCAAGATGGCGACTTCGCTCCCTTTCCGCAGATGTGTGAAAAAGAAATCCATCGCCCACGCCTCGTCCTTGAATGTCCCGGCCCATTTCTTCCACTTGGGCCGGTGGTCGTCGATAGGATCCATACCGTGTTCTTTCAGAATCTTCGCCACTGTGAATTTTGACACCTTGATACCCATACGGGCAAGGGTCTTAGAGATTTTGACAACACCATGGCGCGGATTCTCGCGCTTGATTCTCAGCACCCATTCGACGATAACAGCATCAACCGGAGGGCGACCCACCGGGTTCTTCGGCTTGGTGAAGGGATGACGGAAGCGCGTCGCCCATTTCTTGACCGTCGCCGGTGCGGAGCCAAGGAATTTGTCCTGAAACAGCTTGTTGCCCCGCGTCAGCAGAAGAGCGTAAACCTGAGTAAATCGAGTTTGGAATGTCATCGGAGCACGCTTATCACGCGCTTTATGCAGTTCCTTGCGGAGGGATTCGTTGACGGCCTTCAGCGCCAGGTTTTCCGAGTAGAGGCGGCGAAGTTCACTGGGATGAGGCGAGTAGCCGACTTTCGAGAGCTTGTCAACAAGCAGCAGCAAGGGCCATGTCAGACAAAGACGGAACAACGACAACAACATGAAAAAACGAGACTTTCTACTTCCAGCGGCAAACATCAAAGAGGTCCACATTGGGCTGGCGAGGGTACAATGTCGAAGTCGACAGATGCAAGAAATTGCATGCCTTTTCAATTATCTGGAAGGAGGAGCTTTGAAAAAACTTATAAATCGATAATCAACCGTGCACTGAAATTCGGATTTTCCTGTCTTTCCGGATAGCCCAATGGGTTACAGACAATTCGAGTTTCTCCAAAACGATAATCGAAGGAATCATGCGTGTGACCGTGAACCCAAAATTTGGGCTTACGTTCTTCGATTAGATCGTCCAAAGGTGAATAGAAGAAAGCATTGGTCGGGTCGTTTTCCCATTCTTTCGACGTACTCAGTTTACACGGATAGTGATGTGTCACAACGACATCGCCCGGCTGCATCTCATCTGCAAAGAAGCGAGCGGTTGCCTCGTTTTCATCGTAGACCGCCGGATCGAAACCTCGAATGGTACTGAAATCCGAAAGCCGATAACGATGGGCTTGGGCTTCGACCTTCAAGGGAAACCAGAGCGCCGCCCCAATAAATCGTTGACCAGAGATTTCTACGACATTCTTGTCGAGCACATGCAGATTGTGGGGCAAATCGGATTGGGCCAACGGTTTGTCGTCGAAACGAGCGCCATAAAACTCGTGATTGCCATAACAATAGACGATCTCGGAATCGGAATACTTGTGGCTGAAGTGATCGAGAACAAGTGCCAGATGAGAATGGCCTACGATATCACCGGCCAGAACCAGAACATCCACACCACTTGCGTCGAGTCGGTCGATCCATTCAATCATTCGGACGGATGTTTCAAGGAATTCCAGGTGCAGGTCGGATAGGATTTGCAATCGCATATTTTGTACCATAAGAGAATTGTAGATAGCGAACTTATTTAGAGTTGTCCTCGTCCCGCTCCAACTGCTTGATCGCCCGGTCGAAATCGCTTTCGAAGAGCCGATCTTGCACAATGCGGTATTTCTCGAATTCACTCTCGGCATGGGTCTTGGCCAACTCGGCGGTCACCCTACCTGCATCCTGAAGAATCTCCTTATCCCAGAGTTTCAAAAAACCGCCCAAGCGCTCCTCCCAATCCTCCATGGTCATGGGTATTTTTCGCATGGCCTGCATTTCCGCCATATCTAAATAGGCCGAAACAATTCGTTGCATCTGTCCAAGCTCAAACTCGGAGAGGTAGTTTTTGGCAATGGAAACATCGTATTTATGAACTTTGCCAGCGGGGGCTCCCTCCCAACCAGTCAATCCCATATTTTCTTTCTTGTGATCCGCCCGATCCACAATGACTTCGGCAGCCGTATTACCATGAATCGCGTAGTGCATCTTGTTTTGAACGGCGGCAAAGAAACGCTTGGTGGCCGTGGCGGATGGATCGTAATCCAGTGCGGTAGCGTAGATGTCTGTGATTTTCTGGTAGAACTTGCGCTCGGAAAGCCGGATTTCACGGACTTTTTCAAGCTGACGCTCAAAGAATTCGTCTGTCAGATTGCCGCCGTGTTTAAGGCGTTCGACATCCATGGTCCAGCCCTGGATTGTGTAATCCTTGACGATTCGGTTTGCCCATTTTCTGAACTGAACGGCGCGCTCGTTTTCAATCTTGAAGCCAACGGCAATGATGGCTTGTAGATTGTAGTGTTTCGTGTTGTAGTTTTTACCGTCAGCGGCAGTTATTAAGTATTTCTTAATAACTGAACTTTCCTCCAATTCGTTGTCGGCGAAAATGCGCTTCAGATGCTGATTGATGGCAGGAACAGAAACATCATAAAGGGATGCCATCACCTTCTGTGTCAACCAGATATTCTCGTCCTCGTAGCGCATTTCCACGCTGGTTTCCGTACTGCCTCCGGCCGCTACGAATGTCAGGTACTCGGCCGCCGAGGATCGAACAATGGATGTATTGTTTTTTTCCGACTTCTTTTTTTCGATGTCTTTATTTTTTGTCATGTCCGGGCCTTATATATCGAAATTCAATTTTCCATCAATTTTCGCTGACTTTAACACCTTTTAAACTCGCAAGCATTCCGGGTGCGAGTGGCAGATCTGTAGAAATCCACCTCAGGACCGCTTCAATTTTAGATTATACACAATAGAGTTACATCCGTATCAAATATTCTTCTAATGTTGAAATCAGAGCGATATTCGAGCGCAGTAATCACAGAACTAGCAATTCTACCATTTCGGCAATACATTTATTTTCCTTCGGGAATTCTTCTAATTCTGCATCTGGTGGATAACCTGGACGAGAGATCTCTATTTTGTGATCACTTCCAGATTTCGCACTGGCGCTGATATGACAGAAACCAAAACTCTTGGAATACACATGCAAACCCACTTCGTGAATGCCTTTTTGGGTTTCTGATGTTTGCTGAAACTGCAGTCAACTTGGGAGGTATGGCTAATGAAGCGTAAGCCTGTAAAAAATCGCTGCTGTATGAACCCTGATTGCCCGCTTCATGGTCAGTTTGGTAGGAGCAACATTACGCTAACAACAGTTCGTTAGGACAGCACCCAACATTCGGTTCATCCCCACGGGTGCCATTCCTATAAGCGAAAGATATCCACCAAGCCCGTGTTGGTATGTAAGATCAAAGACACTTTGGTTTTCGCTCAAAATATCAGGATGTAATCGGTGCAAGAGATCTGGTGCTTTGGCTTGAAAGCGCACCAAGGTCATGGTCGAAGCTAATTTCGATGACTTCGCCAAATCTCTTCCGGGGACTGAAACCCAACCAGACTGCCCAGTACATCACCGGCAAGCTGGCCAAGCAGACATCCTTGGGATCTGGATCGTTTGTCTATGCTGATGCGGCAACTTTCTCCATGGTTAAAATCTTTGACTGAATAGTATCCATAAACATACGACACTGTTTGCTCATAAGGCTGTTGAAGTTAGGAGATGTATTGTCGGGAATTTTCAGAAAAAGGACATGGAACGGAATCTCTTGTCCCTGCTGCCAGATTACATCTGATATTAAACCTTGTGATTTATCCAGATTGAGAGAGTTCCACTTGTCATCTGATATCGGGTAAATAAAGCCGCCACCTTTTATCGAGGGTCCATTGCCATACTGCCCTATGTATGTGTGCAGTTGAAAAAGATCCTCGCGCTTGACCCCGAATATAGGATCAAAGGCTTTATACTTCACATCAAAAACATAAAGACCACTATTACCTTCAAATACAAGATCAGGCTCCAGTTTACGCTTGTAGTTACGGAGTGCCCCAGCTGGTATCTCATGGCGTTGCTCAAATTTGCTAAGCAAGCTTATTCCGTCTCTTTTAATGAGCTTCCGGATGAAATATTCAAAAAGCATCGATATATCGAAAAAGAAAGCGCTCGACTCATGCTTGGAGTCGAAATCAGAACCTTGCTGACTTATGACTTGCTTCGATAAATCTATCAGCACGTTGTAATCGTTATAAAATGGATTTGTAAAATACGGAGTTCGAAGGATTTCTTGACGGGATCTTTTTACACCCTGATTTGCAGTGAGAAAAGCATTGTACATATTCCTTGTGCGCTGGCAGAAGGAGTATTGCTCAACCGACTCATAGGCTTTAATGAATAGTGATGTCGCAGGACTGTCGTAACTGTGTTCACGGCAGGAGCATAAGTATTTTCCAGATGTTGTATTCCGGAAGTAGTCGACCGCATCGATCGTTCCGCGAACGCGGGAAATTCGATCATTCTTAGTTATATAGGTCTTGGGTAATCCCAGCCTATAAGCCCGTTTGAATTTGATATTCCAAAGATATGCGAGAAGCCATTCATACCCATCGGCGTGACTCTCACCGCCAATATTTTCCAGTTCAAGAAATCCATCGGCATCGGCAATGATGTATTGAAGGAAAGTATCACCAAACCGGGAACTGATTTTCAGAGAGTAATCACCACGTTTAACAAACCCGATCAGATTCCCGGTGTTGACTGTGAAGTTTCTGGCATCTGTGCCGGTTACGTTTATAAACCCGCCATCGGTATTGTGTTCGTAGTCTTCATCATTAAAAAGGATGAGGGCATCGGAGATATTATCATTCAGTGTTTTTTCGACATCACGAGAAACCGAATTCAAAAAATGCCAGATGGCAGATTCATTATTCCAAACCTTTTCCCTTTGCCGGTATTCTCTGGAGTGAAGCTGAATTGGCTCTACCAATATCCGATTACTCAATACACCTTGGTTAACCAAATAAGACTGGTTATCGACCAGAGTCCCATCCTTTATGATGTCGAATAGCCACACGATTCAAACCCCGAATGCCTTTCCAAAAGAACCGATGAGCTCAGCTTCTTTACCGGTACCACGCAGGTATTCCTGTAACAAAGGTCGGATGCAGTCATCCCAAACACGCTCTTTTACTTCCGTAACCGTGAGGCTGGTCGCATACTTCAAATTCATCAAATAGGCGTGCCCGATTTGATAATCATGACCCAACAAGGGCTCTTTAGCTATCTGGGTGTTCAGCCGTTCAAGATTGTCTGCCAGAGGAACCCATGTTTTACAGAACTGATCCAAATGGTATCTCAACAGGCCTGTATCTGGAGTTACTTCTTCCCAGCGGAATCTGCGGCGAAGAGCAAAGTCGAAACTTTCCACGCTCCGGTCAATGGTATTCATCGTTCCGATCAAATAGATGTTTGTTGGAATGAAAAACTGATAGCCATGTTCGGTCTTGAGCATTCCTGTCTGATCGTTGTTTAAATTGGCATACTGGGTTTTGACACTGCCTTTAACACCTCGATATTCCAGGCAATACATTAGCTCACCGAAAACTCGTGATAACTCGGCTCGATTTACTTCATCGATTATGAAGAAAAATGGTGGTACTACGTCGGATACCAGCTTGGACGAGTCTGAAATTTCAAAGATATACTGCCAGTGATCGTCTGATAATTTATCTCTATGAGGACGGAGCTCTTCTATTTTGAGAGATCCCCAGTTGCGATTAAGACCAAGGCCGTAAACATCAATTTCCCATTTCCCAGCGTTTCGACAAAATTCCTTAAAAACACCGTTCTGCAAGGTCAGTTGGGCAGCTCCATTGTCATCAAGAACGGGACGCAATCCCTCCATGAAATCTTCATAGCTGAAAGACGGATGAAATTGTACCAGCTCGATCTGGCTTCCATGTGTGAAATTGCTGTTTGGGGCAAATTCTTCTTTCCAGATATCAAACAAAAGGGATGTCTGCTGGCGAGCCTGATATGTTTTTCCAGTGCCGGGAGCTCCGTATTTAACGATCTGTTTCTTCAGGCTGAACGGATTTGACAAGTTTTCATACAGCTCCCACACAAACTGGCTCAGATAAAATTCATCCGTTTTCTTTTCTTGAAGCTCATCCCTAAACTCATTCTTGATGAAATTCATTAAGAAAACATTCTTTGAAAACCAATCCTGATCTTCTTCTTTGGGGTATGGCGGGATAATTTCTTCACGCATAAGCCAGCTGAATATCTGATTGAATTTTCCAGAATCAACTGTTGTGGAAACTTCGAGATTACAGGCTGCAGCCACCCGATTGACAAGGACCGGATTGTTTGATTTGCCTTGGGCAGACCATGTTTCGTCAAAATTACTGAAGCTCTCTTTGTTGGGAGTAAGTATGAGTTGTTCAAGTGAGGAAATGAAGTCCGTAGCTTTGATGAATGACTGGAAGTTTTCATTGCTCAACACAGACTGGCCACGAGAAGCAATCCCATTGCTTCTCTCGTAGATGAGCTGTTTAAGGAAAGCCTCGTCGCTTTGAGATATACTTTCCCCAGCTTGAATACGTTCACGGATTTGCCCGACCTGACCGTAAAATTCACGATAGGCATCATGCCAGCCTTTGACTTCGTGCTTCCTGTTTTCAATCAGGTATTTGTAAAGGTTTTTCAGTCTGTTTTTCATTTAGGCCCCTTGTCTTCAATATCGTTATCTTTTTCAGTGATCGCCAATTCCTCCAGCTCGAAAAGGGGGGCTTACCTAAACGCGTGTTGTTATTTATCTCAGATGGCTCTCTATGCTATGAATCCTACTCGGGAATTTCTGATTGTCAAGGCTGGAGAGATGTCTGATGAAGCGTAAGCCTGTAAAAGATCGCTGCTGTATGAACCCGGATCGCCCGCTTCATGGTCAGTTCGGCAAGGGCAATATCATCCGACATTCGTTCTACAAAATCAGCAAGGGCCAATAATTGATCCGTAGGATGATTGGGGATAAGGGAACAACACAAGATTAGTGAAGCACCCCAATTCAATCCATATGTGAAAAGATCAGACTAAGCGGCGCGGCCTTGCAGGAAATTAAAAAAACACCTTTCGGGATAATGGCAAATAGCGCCTGTTGTGT
>CAYTHG010000196.1:0-7448 GCA_964437525.1 uncultured Myxococcales bacterium
TTTGTACCTGCGGTGTTTCTGCAATAGGAATTTCAGCAGTTGCAGCCGTATCTTCACGCATCTGCATCATATCTGCCGAAGATTCTCCGGTATCCATGCGTTCCGACACGAAGTTGTGGATATCCTGCAGCATTTCCTGCTCTATCTCCACCTTGTCGAGCGGGATCTCGTTGGATTTCTCCAGCTCTATTTCAAAGTCACCGATTTCCAGAAAATCGCCGGAGAAAAAATGCGTCCGCCTTGCGATTCGGTTGCCGTTTAAAAGCGTTCCGTTGTAGCTGTCGAGATCTTCGACGAAAACTTCGTCTTCGTCTCGCTCCAGTTTGAGGTGCTGGCGGGATATGTTGCGTTCGGTCAGGCGAATGGTATTGCCCATCGCCCGGCCTATGGTTATCTCATTTCGCACGAAGGGAACTGCTGTTTTGCGTCCTTCGTCATCTGTAATGATCAGCTTTATCATGCTTTGCCAACAAACATATAGTGCCCGCTAAAGGTCGATCTTAGAGCGATTATGTACCTACTTTACGCCTTTGTCCTCGCTTTTTGTTCTGGAATAACTGAAGACGAAAGCAGCCTGTTCATCATAAATGCCGATCTCCAGTTCACGGGCGAGGTATTCTTCCGGGTAAAAGTTTTTCAATGCGAGGATTATCTTATCATACAATCGCTTAGCAGACTGCTTTTGGCTTTCTCCTTTTTTCTCTAAAAAACTACTGGAAACGATCCAGGAAGATTTCAAAAAACGCTCGGGGTCGCCACCCTCCCCCTTCCATGAGACAAAATCGTTGCCGATTTCGCGCAACAGCTTGACCCATGAGCGATAAATATCTCCGGGCCACGGACGATAGGCTAAAAGCAGGTTGCCCTGAGGATCTATCATTTCATACCAGGCATTGACATCGGGATCTTTCAATTCACCCATATCCACCGACCAGAAATGAACTTGTCCGGCTTTCAGTCCCTGCACTTCACCTCTGTCCTCACAATTCCGCCGCCCCAGACTTTCGATGCAGGAACGTATTCTGAAAGTCGGAATGGTCTTGCCAGACTGATTTTTCACTTTCACGAAATGCTTGAGGTGCTCGGCTCCCTTGATCTTTACGACTTCCAGCTTCTGTTCGACTTCCACAAGCTCGAACTCAGCGGAAGAACCGTATGCCAATCCGAAAGCTCCATAGCTGCTTTGGGCTCGTTTGGCCTTGTGAATATAATGGGCGGCCACCGTTTCCATGCCGAAGGAAACCTCTATGCTGAAATCTTTATCCTTGATAAAAGTCGCCGTGCGGTCGGCCAGATTGAGTATTTCGGTCCGGCGTTCTTTTTCTGCGGCAGGCCAGGGAGTCGGCGGCACGACGCTCAGTTTTAAAGGCTCGGGCTCGTTGCATTTCCAGTCAGCGCCGAATTCTTTTATAAAATTCCGGCAGTTTTGGGAGACTTGCCCGACAATTTTTGATTGGTGCGAGTATTTATCGCAGCCAAGAAAAAGTGTCAGCAATATAAAAAGGCCGAGGATAAAAATCGAGTTGATTTTGTTCAAGTGGTTCTCTCTGGACAAATGCTACTCCACATTCCCGCGCAGTCCCAGATCATCGGCACTGGCGCTCATGGCCTCGGCCACGTTGATGATATGCTCATCAAGCTCCACTCCCAATTCCGAGGCGCCATTGCGAATGTCATCGCGGTTGACAGCACGGGCGAAAGCCTTGTCTTTCATTTTTTTCTTAACGGACTTGGGCTTGACATCGAATATGGATTTACTCGGTTTGACAAGCGCGCAGGCCGTCAAAAAGCCCGTCAACTCATCCACGGCAAAAAGAGTCTTGGACATTAAGTCTTCGCGCCCGACTCCCGTATAAGGAGCATGAGACATGATGGCCCGTCGCACATTCTCCGGGTATCCGAGGCTTTCAAGGATCTTGTTACCCTCATAAGGGTGGGTTTCCATATCGGGATATTTTTCGTAATCGAAGTCATGCAAAAGGCCGACAAGACCCCATAATTCTTCGTCTTCTCCGAACTTGTGCGCATAAAAACGCATGGCGGCTTCGACTGCCAGCCCGTGCTTGCGCAGATTCTCCGACTGCGTATATTCGCACAACAAGTCCCAGGCGGCCTGTCTGTCCGCTTTCCAGTTTCCACTATCAGACATACTCACCTCCCGAAAATATTCCAACGTAAATGTCCAAAAAGCGACGCTCGAACTCTTTTTTTATTCCTGCGGTTGCTCGAATGTAGACTGGATGCGGTAAACGCCGATGGCGTAGCCGCTTGATTCCGTGCCGGATACGCGCAGGCGCAGTACATGCTCACCACCTGTCAGGCAAATGGGATCATAGGCCGTTGCCGTGTTGGGCAGAAGTTCGTTATACGGGCCGGTCGGGGATGCAAGATCGACTTCGCTGCCGCTGCCGTCCTGAAGCTGCAAGGGCTGCGTCTCATCGTCGAGGTAGACTTCGACTTTGCCCCACTCGTCGGATTTCACGTACTTGATTAAAAGCGTATAGATATAGGTGGTGTCGATGTTCAAGCGCAATGCCAACTCATGTCCGATTTCGGTGGCGTTCAATTTGGCATAGTTTTTCTCGCCTGAGAAAGCCGGGTTGTCAGTTGCATCCACAATCTCGACCGCTGCGCCCGGCGTGCTTTCGCTGGGCAGCACTTTGTCCTTGGCATAAAAACTGAAGGCCGAATCGGGCACGTCCACCCAGTCGCAGCCGGATTCTCCTTCGGCTTCGACTTCCGACTCCAAGTCCACATCGCCGTCCACGTCGCCGTCGATATCGCCGTCGATTTCATCCACGTCCGCTTCAGCATCGCCGTCTGATTCTACGATTTCGGAATCTCCGTCTATTTCGGATTCCGTCTCGGCATCTTCGGCCTGCTCGCTAGATTCTGAATCCGCGTCGCCGTCCATGTCGCCATCTTCATCGCCGTCGCTTGCACCATCGTAGGGCTCGCCGTCGGCCTGTAAATCTATTTCGACTTTACCCAGGCCCGCATCACAGGCCACCACGTAATTGAAAAGCTTCCCTGCTTCGATATCCAGCGTATGCCTGAAATCGTGCAGCTTGCCGTTGCCGTCTGTCAAGCGCAGCATGAACTTGCGCAGGGGCGGAGTATCCTCGCCGTTTTTGAGCATGTGTATCAATCGGCGGCCTTCGGTGTTGGGATTGGAGGCGTACAGCAGTTGCAGCGCTTCTTTGTCGCTGCTGGGACCGGCTGCAAAGACCTCGAACCACTCGGCTTTAGCAAACCAGTTGCATTGCTCGGGAACGCTCAAGGCCAGCACGATATCGGCCAGATCCAGCGAAAGGATAGGCTTGGGTGTCACTTCGTCGCAACTAATATTGTAGTTGGCCACAGCACCCCAGCTTCTATCAAGCTTGCCGGGATAGTTGTATGCACCGTTTAATTGCAGAGCCAGCTCCATTTCGCCGGTGGGAAATTCTTCCAAATCCACCACAGCGCGGGATGATGAGAAATTGGCGGAGAAGGCCCGCGAGTATGGTGCCTGAAACTCCAGCAGGTAGTCGGTGATATCCGTGCAGGAAGCATCGACATTCAGGCCGAGCGCATAGTCGCCTTCATCGTCCGAGCCTGAAGAACAGGCAAAACCCAAAAGCGCCACAATCGAAAGCAAAATCAAAAAACGTACGAAACCGCCATTCATGGCTGTCCTCTTTCCTGGAAATTCCATAATAGACAAGATTCACACCCTGTCGAAAAACTACTATTGCAACAGTATATCAGGCACAAGCCTAGTTTCGCGAGTGAAAGCTGTCAAGATGGGCGATATTTTAGATTGTGGAGGAAGGTAGGGGCGACCGGCCGGTCGCCCCTACGGATTGCTGACAAAGTACTATTTATTGAAAAAGATTTCTCAAACTCATGTCATTCCTTTTCGTTGGTTCAGGTCTCTCGACCTGAACCTTTGGTCTCGCTTGGGTCTCCGACGGAAGTTAGCACTCAATAGCGTACAGGAAATTGCCATTTTACAATTCATTCACGATATGATATAATTCTCCAAAATATTTAAAAAGAAGCATGGCGAAGCGAAGATGTTGAAAATTTTCCCGCAGACAATTTTCCTGCTGTTGTTCCTGGCTCAATCGGCTTTTGCTGCTCAGTTATGCAAGCCCTGTCCCGAAGGCTGCGTTCCCGAAGCCATCGTCGAGGAGACAGGCGATATCCCCCAAGGTCACGACTGCGGCGAGGGCTGCCTGCCTTTTGCCGCTGTCAAAAAACTGAAACTCCCGCAACCGTGCCAGCCTCAGGTCGCCACGAGCGAAGCAAAAGAAGAAGCGTCTGCCGAAGCGGATTTGAGTGACGCACAAAAAGAGAACCAGAACGATACCGTTTATCGCCTGATTTTCAATCCCACGGCGCGGACTCTCAAAAAAGGCAAGGCCGTCGTGACGGGCTACGCCATTGCCGCCTGGGAATTCCAATATGGCGTGACCGACAACCTGCAACTGGGTGCATACACGGTCTTTCCCGTAACCTGGGCGGGAATCGCTCCGAGCTTGCGTTATTCCTGCGAAGTGACAAAGGACAAGCTGTATTTTCAATTCGGTCCGACCGGCGGGATTGTGGGGGTATACGACGACGGCGTGGGTTTCAATACGGGGGAATTTATCTGGTTTGCCGGAGGTGGATTCGCTTTCAGTCGGGTTTGGGATAAACATCTCTTGAACTTCGGCATAACGGCGGTAACCGGTGGACAGCGCGAAAGCCAGAGCGGCGGGATGAAGAGCTATCAGGTAAAAGGAGCCTATCTGCTTGCAAACATCGGTTACAGATACGGCTTTCACAGAAACTGGGCTTTTATACTCGAATTCACGCCGCTTATTCTGGCGGGCAACTACGAACGCCCCATGCTGTTGATGGATCAGGACCGCATATGGACTCTGGTTTACGGCTTTCGCGGTCATGGCGAACTGCTGTTCGGCGACTTGGGTTTCATGCTGCCGTTTTGCGATGATTTTGTTGACGAAGTCTGGAAATACGTCCCCTTCGGATTTCCTTACTTTTCTCTGGGGTTCAAATTCTGATGGCGATCTATAGAAGAAATTCAACCGGCCTGCTTTTGCGTATATTTTCCGCCATGTGCGTACTGGCCGGATGCTGCGGCATTTCATCGAGCGTTTTTGCACAGGAATATTGCCCCGCTTGTCCGTCAGGTTGCGTACCCCTGGGACTGGTGGAGGCATACGACGAAGAATTCCACGCAAAATCCAGTTCGTGCCCTTCCGGTTGTGTGTCGCTCCTGCTTATCGAAAGCATGTCGGATTCGCCCGCTTGCAAAATGAGAGAGCCTAAGTCTTCTCTGCCCGACAAAATCTGCCCTTCCTGCAAGGCCGGTTGCATACCTCTGGATCTGGTGGACGACTACGACAAGACCGGGAAAGCACAGGACCATAGGTGCGGCAAGGACTGCGTGGCGCTTGAATTTATCAGGAGCATGTCCGATCCACCGCGCTGTAGATCTTCAAAGCCTGAACCTAAAAGCGGGAAAATAGAGAAGCTCAAAGTCAACAACCAAGCGGCCACCCGAGAAAGGCATATCTTTTCCCGTAGCGCTTTGGGGCTCGAGAAAGGCTCCTTGGTCATCACGGGCTTCGGCGCCGGATTGTGGGATTTTCAGTACGGAATACACAAAAACGTCCAACTGGAAGCCGTTACCATTCTGCCGGTGATATTCGTAGGCTTGTTGCCTTCCGTCAAAGTACATGGAGCTGCCATAAAAGATAAGCTGTACTTCTCCGGGTCGCTGTTCGGCGGTTTTCTCGCAAGCTATGTCGACGCCGACGTTTTATTCTCGGCAGGCGATGGTTATTGGTTACTGGGCGGTAATTTCGCCATGTCTAGAACGTGGAACGAACATATCTTTTCTCTTGGCACAACTGTCTTCATGCACGGTTACTATTATTCACATACATTTGATGGGGATTCAAATTACGACGACGAAAGTGGAAGCGTAATGGGCGAAGGCGCGTTCATCATTCCCAATTTGAGTTACCGCTACGGCTTCCATCGCAACTGGTCTTTTCAGACGGAGTTGACACCCATTATGTATGCCGGGGGAAACAGCCCGCGCGGTCTCGAAGATGCCGTTTACCTTTTATCCTACGGATTTCGCGGTCATGGCGAAATGCTGTTCGGAGACATAGGATTCACCCTTCCGCTTCATAAAGATTTCGTCAAATACGTTTGGAAGTACACACCCCTCGGATTCCCGTATTTCTCGGTAGGCTTCAAATTCTAGGGACGGAAGAATAAACTCACCAAGTTGCCGACAACGCACTCTTTATTGAAAAAGATTTCTCAAACTCATGTCACACCCGCGTAGGCGGGTGTCCATCCTGCTGATATCGTTCTGGATTCCCGCCTTTGCGGGAATGACAGGGTTGGTGTCTTTTTACCCGGATGATGAAAACTATGCTACGCTGCATTATCAGAGAAGTTGAAAAACAAGTTTATCAACGGTTTAAAGAAAGGTTCACTTACTCACCCGGCCACCACAGCTTCTTTTTGATCTACAGGCGATTGCTTGCCTTCAATCGCATCATGCGTGAACCCTTCGCCTATGACTTCATGTACGTCGCTGACGGTGATGAAGGCGTTGGGATCGACGCTGTGGATCAGGTTTTTGAGATGCACCACCTGACGCGGCGAGCAGACGACGTAGATGATCTGCTTGTCTTTAAGCGTGTAGCCGCCCCTGGCTTTCAATAAAGTCACGCCGCGTTTAAGCTTGTCCATAATAGCGCTTGAAATATGGGCCTCGCGGTCGGAGATGACCATCAGCGCTTTGGCGCGATACGCTCCTGACTGCACGATGTCGATCACACGCGAACCGATAAAGACCGCCACCAGCGTGTACATGAACTGCTGCTTATCGAGATAAACCAGTGATACCGCTAGAACCAGCAGGTCGGCCAGAAACATCATACGTCCCATGGACCAGCCGTAGTGTTTGCTCATAATGCGGGCAATGATATCGACACCGCCGGTGGTGCCGCCGTACCTGAAGGTGATGCCCATTCCCAGACCAACGGAGATTCCGGCATACAGCGAGGCAAGCAGCATGTCGTCTAGCTTCAACTGCATCCCCTCAAATATTCCTAAAAAGAAAGCCAGGCAAAGCGTGCCGAAGATCGTATAAAGCATCTGCTTGCCGCCCAGCTTCCACAAACCCCACAACACCAGAGGGATATTGAGAAGCATGACGCTCAAACCGGGATTGATATCGAAGGCCAGTTTCAAAATGATGCTGACTCCCGTAACTCCGCCTTCGGCCAGGTTGTTGGCGATATTGAAATAATTTATGCCGAAACCCATGATGGCTGTGCCGATTGCGATGGCCAGCATTTTCTTCAAGATCATTATCGCTTCGCGCGGCGTGGTCATCTTCGTTCTCCATGAAGACAAAATATGCACAACAAAAA
>CAYTHG010000197.1:0-7433 GCA_964437525.1 uncultured Myxococcales bacterium
CCTTACGGACACTAGACCCTGAACCTAGCGCGTCTACCAGTTCCGCCACTTCGGCACGGACAAAAATTTTTAGCACAACAATTCAAGCCGCGCAAGTCTTTTCGCTAAAAAATCGCCTTTGGTCCTCGTTTGACTTGGCAATGAGCCTGTGCTAATTTTCGAGGCGTCGAGCTTACAGAAAAGACATGATAAAAGGCCGAAAATGCAAGAGATAGATAAAAATCGCCTGCCACGCCATATCGCCATCATAATGGACGGCAACGGGCGCTGGGCAAAACGCAATATGCTTGAGCGTGTACGCGGTCACGAGCGCGGCGCCGACACCGTGCGCGAAAACGTTACCGCCTGCCGCGAGTTGGGAATCGAGGCGCTTTCGCTGTATGCCTTCTCCGAAGAAAACTGGAGTCGCCCCAAGCGCGAAGTATCGGCCCTGATGCGCCTTCTGGAAAAATACCTGATCGAAGAGCGTTCGGAGATACTGGACAACAACATCAGACTGGTATCCGCCGGAAGGCTTGAAAAACTGCCCCAACCCGTGCGCGGATTGCTCGAAGAACGCATTGCCGAATCCACCAAGAACGATGGTATGTTTTTGAATCTGTGCCTGTCCTATTCCGGAAAAGAAGAAATCGCCGACGCCACCCGCGCCATTGCTGAAAAAGTGGCTAAAGGCGAGCTTTTACTGCAGGACATAACGCCGGAAGAATTTTCAAAGCATTTATATTTGCCTCAACTGCCGCCGGTGGATTTAATGATACGCACCTCCGGCGAGTTGCGCCTGTCGGGATTTTTATTATGGCAGGTGGCCTATGCCGAGTTCGATTTCCCCGAGGCCTTGTGGCCTGAGTTTGATAAAGAGCAGCTATACGCGGCCATCGCCCGTTTTCAGGGGCGCGAGCGCCGTTTCGGACTGACCGGCGACCAGCTCGCCTCCAAGAAGAAGGGATAAACATGCTTTTACACCGTGTACTGGTAGCATTGGTCGGAGCACCTGCACTGCTGGCCATCATCATTCTGGGCGGTGCCATCGGCAATCTGGCGCTGTTTGCCGCCATAGCTGGTCTGGGCCTTAATGAGTATTACCGCATGGCCTTGAAGGACGACAGCAAAAGCGGGCTTTTGTTCACCTTGATGGGGCTGGCTCTGTTTATCATCTGGGGGCTGGCAATTCCCACACCTTACATCGACCAACTGATCGTCTTTTCCTTTCTGGCGGCCTTCTTCTTCATCTTTTTGTACATACTGCTGTTTAGACCAAGCCCCATCGAAACCGTGGCTCAGCGGGTTTCGGCGTCTTTTTTCGGACTGGTCTACGTGCCGTTTCTGGCTTTCTTCTTCGTGCTCCTGCAAGCATTTGAAGGCGGCTGGCGCTATATCGTGATGGCGCTGGTGATAGTCTGGATGTCCGACACCGGCGCATATTTTGCCGGGCGCGCTTTCGGACGCCACAAGCTTTATCCCAAGGTGTCGCCTAAAAAGACATGGGAAGGCTTCGCCGGCGGCGTGATCGCCTCCGTCATAGGAGCGGTCGTTGCGGCAAAGATCGTCGGAATAGACTGGCCCACCGAGCACTTGATCGCCATCGGCGGCCTGATGTCCATAATCGGCGCGCTGGGAGATTTGTGCGAGTCGCTTTTGAAACGCAGCTACGGCGTCAAAGACTCCGGCTCGATTCTGCCAGGTCACGGCGGGATACTCGACCGTTTCGACGCGCTGCTGTTTGCAGTGCCGGTCATGTATTACTACATCGTGCTGTTCAGATTGATGGGGTGAGTGGGCCATTAATCAAGATTGAATCCAATATGTGAAAAGGCCGGAACGGGAATACCCGCTCCGGCCTTTTTTTATCGAAGTCTCAATCCTCAGTCATTCATTTTGTAAGTGTCTTTGTGCGGATAGACGTGCTGCTGCCAGATACGTTCGTAGCGTTCCGTATCAGTTGCGGGCTTTTTAATCATCTGCATACAAAGATCCATCTGAGCCTGCGAGCTGCTGGGCTTGCCGTACAGTTGCAAGGCGAATTTGGAGAAATCGCGCACCATGAAATCGAAGATCTGGTCCACGTGATCGTCGTCGATGTCGTAGATTTTCGCGTTTTCCAGAATCAGTTGAGCATAGACCACCAGCGTGAATATCTCACCCAAAGCCATAAGGAAATCAATGTCTTTGCGCTGCTGTTCGTCGGGAGTGGCGGTCATTAAGAACATCTTCAGGACATCTATCTGCTCGGTGAATATCTTGACATTAGGCAGATCGAAGGAGGCGAAGGCTTTTGCGTAATCGCCGAAGCGGATCTTGCTCAAGCCGCGCGTGGTGCCCTGATTGAAGAGAAAACTGTCGTTTGTCGGCTGGTTCTGCTGGGCGACTTCAGGGTAGTCGGCGTGGTTAAAGAAGTAATTGGCCATGAACTTGACAATCAAGGCGATGTTGACATGCACGGTGCCTTCCAGCTTGGGCATGGCGCGAATATCCCGCGCGGCCATCTCGAAGAACATGTCTTTCTCGAAGCCCTTGGCGGCGATTACATCCCATAAAAGGTTTATGACCTCCTCGCCCTGGGTGGTGACTTTCATCTTGACGACGGGATTATAAAGCAGGTAGCGGCGATCCTCCGGGGAGGCGACACGCATGTAGTCGGCGGCACGCAGGGCAAACAGCTTCATGGCAATCAGCCTCGAATATCCATCGACGAAGGACTGCTTGACATGCGGGAAATCGGTGACGTGCATACCGTACAACTGGCGACCGGCGGCATGAGAGATTGCCTCGTAGAAGGAATGCGTGCAAATGCCGATGGAAGCCCAGCCGAGATTGTATTTGCCGATATTGACAGTGTTCAAAGCGGCGTCCCAGGCATCCTGGCCTTTGGAAAGTATCTCGCCTTCCGGGATGGGATAGTCTTTGAGCGTGAACTCGGATACATAGGACTGCGAATTGATGACGTTCTTTTTGAGTTCATACTGCTTGTGCAGGTAGTTGGCGCTGAAAAACACATACTCGCCCGATTCGGCCATTTTTCCGAAGACCGAGACCATCTTTGATTCGTTGCCGTTGCCTATGTAATACTTGCTGCCATTGGCCAGATACGCGCCTTCACCGTCGGGGGCTAAGTTGGTTTCTGTGGAATATACATCCGCGCCATGATCTTTTTCGGACAGACCGAAAGCGAAGATCTCGCCTTCATCCAAAAGCTTGGCGGCCCGCTTTTTCAGGTCTTCGTTCTTCGACATCCAGATCGGTCCCAGCCCCAAAATGCTGACCTGCCATGTGTACCAATAGTGCAGGCCGTAGAAGCCGAGGATCTCGTTGAATTCACAATTGCGCCATGTATCCCAGCGACTGTCTTTGTCGCCATAACCTGCAGGCGTCAAAAGCGTTGCAAACAGCTTATGTTCCTTCTGGAAATCCAGAAAATCCCTGTACCAGACCCGCAGCCTGTCGTCCTCTTTAACCTTGCCCTTGCCTTTGTCCTCAAAAAATTTGATGGTGTCCAGCATCACCTGGCGGGACTTCTCATCGGAATAAGGACGCACATGCTTCTTCGGGTTCAATAAAATCATGGTTTCTCTCCAAGTTATTGAATGAGTACAGATAAGTTTTAAATGAATTGAGCCGGAAAATCTCTGGAGCGACTATAGCATAAAAGGGGTTTGAGAACGGCAGAGATTTTTTTGGAGGAGTGGGGGCCGAGACCGTTTCCGATGGAGCGGGTCTCCGACCGGCTCCACATGTTTTCTTCCCCCCTCGCTTAAGATATGATATCAATATTTTATGCCATCTATACGAATTGCCGAAAACTTAAACGAGCAAATCTACTTTGTCAGCCCGACTATCAAACACTGGTATTATTTGTTTGATCGTTGGAACCGATGGGATATTTTAGCAAATTGTCTCAAATATTTTGTCGAGAAACGGGAGTTGAAAATATATGGGTATGTTTTCATGCTCAATCACATTCATCTTATTGTGCAATCACCTGACGTCAGTGGCTTTCTCCGCGACTTCAAAAAATTTACCAGCGGTCAGATTGTTAAAAACCTGCTCGAAACTGAACCGAAAGTGGCTGGTTTGTTTGAAGTGGATGAGGGAAGATTTGAATTTTGGAAAAAGACAAACATGCCAGAGTTGATTGAGAGTGATTCATTCTTCCTACAGAAATTGCAATATATACATAATAATCCTGTTAAAAAACAATATGTCAGAGAATCATTTCATTGGTATTGGTCATCGGCTATTGACTATGAGACCAACAAATGTGGACCGTTACCCGTCGTAAAACTTTTAGCATGAACTTGCGGAGCCGGTCGGAGACCCGCTCCGGCCCTAGAAAATTGAGACTACTCAGGCCCGAGACAGCGAATCGAAGCATAAGCGCTTCCCACGTTTGCCCATCTCTAAAATATTCAGTATAATGCCTCTACTGCAAAACTAATGGACGATGATATGCAAGCCGAGCTTTCAAAAAATATTTCCTTTCGTATTTACGGGGAATTCACAATCGTAATCGACCACCGCGCCGGGCGCGTTCTGCGCATGAACCGCAGCGCCGGCTTGCTTTTGCAGGGAATAGAAAAAGACCTGCAAGGCTTTGGACGACGCGAGGATTTTGCCTTTGTGGAACTGCTGGCTCAAGCCGGGCTGGTCGATTTGAAAAGCGAAGGCGATCAGACCGCAAACGACACCGATAAAAAAGGCGAACAGGAAGAATCCGCCCCTGACCAAAAGCGAGCCGGTTTAGGCAGAGTTCGCGACCCGGAGCAGGAATCGCTGATACAGCAATTGAACGATTTCGCCCGCGAGCGTCTGATACCCGTCAATTGTCAGATAGAATTGACCGAACGCTGCCCGGCTTCCTGTATTCACTGCTACCTGAAAGGCACCGTGCCGCAGCCGGAAGAAGAGCTTTCGGCAGAGGAAATCAAGGCTTTTTTGTCGCAACTTGCCATGCAGGGTGGCTTGTTTGTCACCTTTACCGGCGGCGAACCCTTCATGCGTGACGATTTCATAGAAATTTTCGAACACGCCCGCAACCTGCGCTTTGCAGCTTCTTTCATCACATCAGGACTTGGAGCCACACCCGAGAAACTCGACAGGCTGATAGAAGCCGGGATCGATTTGGCAGAAGTAAGTTTGCACGCACCCGATCAAAAGACACACGACGAAATAGCCGCCTGCCCCGGTTCGTGGTCCGCCGCCTGGGATACTCTGCGCTACTTGAAAGACAGAGGCGTCAGTGTCCGCGCAGCCATCAGCGTTCACGCCAAAAACGCCGACAAAATAGGCGAGCTTGAATCCATGCTGGAATCACAAGACATCGCCTGCCGACGCACCCTTACACTTTTACCGCGTCTTGACGGGAAACCCTACCCAGACGATCTGGCATTGGATGATACAACGCTTGCGACACTGCTTGAAAACCAGCAGGAAAACCTGCCGCCGCGCATGGTCAGAATGCCTGCCGACGGCCCCTTGTGCTCTGCCGCCCGCAGCGAACTGGCTCTGGATGCCTACGGCAATATTTTGCCGTGTATATTGTGGCGCGAAATCTCAGGTTCGGTACGTGAGCATTCGCTGGGGTATATCTGGCAAGAGTCGCCGCAACTGGATCGCATACGCAGTTACAGACCGGATATGCTGTTGGAATGCCGGGACTGCGAACTCATGGAAGGCTGCAATCGTTGCAGCGGTCTGGCCCTGTCCTGCGGCTGCGATGTTCTGGGGAAATCACCGATCGACTGCCAACGCGCACATATCAGAAGTAATCTGCAAAAATAACGAAGTGCCGTTTAAGCCGGTAAATCATTTTGAAATAATCCCAGCCGATGCTAGATTGAATAAGGATAATAGGGCGTGTGCGATTATATCTCCATTGGCTTTATTCTGCCGATGGCGACTATTGATTATTGAGCGTTGAAGTGGTTTGCACCCATAAGGCTTATCGCGAGGATATTGACGATGGATGATCGTGAGAAATACTTGCAGGAAGAATCTGCACAAGAAGAACTTAAGGCCGATAACAAAGTTTTGGAAGAGGAATACCCCTTCGATTCCAATCCTTCCGCCGAAGCCATTGTCAAATGGCAACGTATTTTGCGCCAGATCGAGCATGAACTGAAAGTGGCCGACGACGACAAAAGACGTGCGGCTTTCCAGTTCAGTCTGGGCGAAATACAGCAGACTCGCTTCGGTCGTAAAGACAAGGCCATACAATATTATCAAAAGGCCTTCGAAAGCGACCGCAGACATAAGCCTACAATTCGTGCTGCCATCTCTTTGTTCCGCGAAGCTGGAATGTGGGAAATGGTAGCAGAATTGATGGAAGCATTGACCGAATGCGATCTGAGTCAATCCGAACAGGTCGAGTTGTACATCGAGCAGGCTTCAATTTTTGGGGATCATCTTAATCAGAGCGGACGCGCCGCTAAGTTCTTGCTCAAAGCTTTAGACTTAGACCCGGCCAACTCCAGCGCTTTCACAAAACTGGAGCGCCTGCGAATAAAAGGAGAAGATCGCCACGCCTTGATGGAATTCTATAGTGAGTTCGCAGCCAACCCCGCCTTCCGACACTGGAACGGCATGTTGAATATGCGCCTTGCTCAACTCATGGAAAAATCCCAGGAGAATTGGGAAGAGGCCATAGAGAAATACAGAATGGTTCTGGAAATCGAGCCTGATAACTTAGTAGCGCTCGATGCCCTGCGGCGTCTTTTGTCCAAACACGAACGCTGGCTGGAACTTCTGGATCTCTACGGAGAAGAAGAAAGCGCAACAGAAGAACCCGAACGTCTGGCACTCTTGAAATATCAACGCGCCCGCATTCTATCCGAGCAACTGGACGACATCCGTTCGGCTCAGACTCTCTTGAGAGAAGGTCTGGAGCTTGACCCCGAAAACGGGCTCTTGCTGGACGAGCTTGAAGGTTTGTACGAAAACTCGCACCAGTGGGCTGAACAGGCCGATATTCGCCGTATGCTTTTCGTTTTGGCATCAAGTCTCGAAGAGCGCGTCGAATTGGCTTTCAGGCTGGGAGCTTTATATGACGAGAAGCTCAACGATATCGACCACGCCGCCGACTGGTACGAGAAATCCATCGAACTGAACCCGGGCTATCTGCCTGCCTTGCAGGTTTTGGAAAGATTATACGAACGCGCCGAACGCTATGAGCGCCTGTTCGAAGTGCTGGTCAAGCAAGCCGCCGCCACCGACGATAAAAAGCTCAAAGCCACCAAGCATTTCATGGCGGCAGAAGTGGCTCAGCAGCATTTAAACGACCCCGAGCTTGTCATCGAGCAATATAAAAAGGTGCTGGACTTGATGCCGGGCTACCTGCCGGCGGTTAAAGCTCTTTCAGAACTTTTCACCTTCCTGGGCCGCCCACGCGGGGTGCATGACAGATTAGTTCATTCAGTTTGGGTCTATTAATTTTCTCCAGG
>CAYTHG010000198.1:0-7431 GCA_964437525.1 uncultured Myxococcales bacterium
CGACGATTCGGACGAGTCTGCCGGATTGTGCGACGAGGCGGACTGCGGCGACAACATGCACTGCGATGAAGCAAACGGGGAGTACGTCTGCGATGACGGCTACACCTTAAAAGGTGACATTTGCAAAAAAGATGTCGAAGGAGAAGCTTGCAACGACGAAGACTGCCCGGCAAATTCTCACTGCGACGAAGAAAGCGATGAATGCGCCTGCGATGAAGGCTTTGAAGCCGAAGGCGACAAATGCGTTGCCGAAGAGCCGCAATCCTGCCTCGACACTGGCTGCGGTGACAACGCAATATGCGATGAGGAAAGCGGAGAATGCTTCTGCACGGTCGGATTTGTGGAGAGCGAAGACGGCCAATGCCTTGCAGAAGAAGCCCTTGCAGACTTCGACGATTTCACACTGGATGAGAAAAGTTTCTATAACGGCGCTCCCGACGGCGGCGAAATTGTCAGCGGCAACCTGATTTTCAACAACAGCTACAACAGCGAATACGATTCGTGGGCGGGCTTCGCATATTCCAATATGACAGACTTAGATACCCACGACTGGACAAACCAGTACAGCGCCATGAGCGCCGGAGAAGCAAACGGCTCGATCTTCGGAGTCTCTTATGTCGATGCATTCGCCAGCGAACCTCCGACCATCAGCGTGGATACCGACCAGACAGGCGGGGCAGTCACCATAGAAGGTGCCTGGATAACCAACACAGTCTACACTTACTTCACGATGTTCGAGGGCAACGATTACGCCAAAAAGTTCGGCGGCGAAGACGAACAAGACGCCGACTGGCTGCTGCTTACCGTAACCGGCATGGACGCAAGCGGGGAAGCCACCGGATCACTTGAATTCTACCTGGCGGACTTCCGCTCTGACAACGATGAGGAAGACTACATCATCAATGATTGGACCTGGGTTGATTTCTCGTCTTTAGGACCGGTCGAGAGCGTCAACTTCGCTATCACCTCGTCCGATGTCGGCGAATACGGCATAAACACGCCGACCTACTTTGCCATCGACCAGATAACGGCACAAGGCAACTAAAATGAACAAATTCGTTTCGGCATTGTCGATTCTTCTGTTTTCGCTTGCAGCCCTCACGGGCTGCGGCGAGGACGGCAACGAAGAAACAACAGACGGCGGAGACCTTTGCAACGCCGTCTCCTGCGGCATGAACAGCCATTGCGACAGTGGTAGCGGCAAGTGCGTCTGCGACGAAGGCTACAGCCTCAAAGGACCATCCTGCCTGCCCGATTCCATGATGGCTGATGGCGATGAAGACGCGGATGAATCGACTAACGCCGAGACAGATGGAGACGATGATATAGAGCAAGAAGAAACGCTTGAAGATTTATGCGCCGATGTAGAATGCCGCGATGCTTTACCCTGTGAAGTCGAAGTAAGCTGCAACCCCGATACCGGCCAGTGCCAAGCGATCTTTGAAGAAGAAGGCTCATCCTGCGATGATGGCCTGTCCTGCAACGGAATAGATTATTGCGACGGTAACGGCCAGTGCCTGATAAGTGAAGCGATAACGTGCGGACAAAATCAAATCTGCACCGAGCCGGAAGGCCAATGCGATTGCCTGTTCCCCATGCGCTGGGCGGGAGATAAATGTGTACCCGTCCAATGCAGCAAAGATGAGGACTGCAACGACGACTTGACTTGCAATGGAATCGAGAACTGCGGCGACGACAATTTCTGTGCAACGGGACAGCCCATAGAATGCGGCGCAGACTCCCATTGCGAGGAGCCTTCGGGCGAATGCCTGTGCGATGAAGGCTATATCCTGCAAGGCGAACAGTGTCTAGAGCTACCTGCCTGCCCGGTACCGCAAGCCGTCACCATGAGCGTCATTCATCATGGAGCGCAAATCGTTTTCGCCGCAGACGATAATTATGAAATCGAAATCGGTTTCAACAGCGACATGCAAGCGGACCAGCCCGAATCGTGGACAAGTGCATACAGTTATGAATTCGATCAATGCTGCCAGATGAGGCTTTTTGCGAAAAGCACGGCAGATACATGCCGTACGGAATATTTATTCGATTTCGTCTACACCGTGCAGGAGACATATCCTTCGGCAGCAGGCAGCGACGGCACAACGGCCATATCAAAAGACGACAGCGCGATAGTTTCCTGGGCCACAGGTTTTGTCGAGCCTGTCTTGTGGGGTGAGAATCTTGACGAAGCATGGAAAACCCCGGAAAAGGCTCTGGGCCAAGCTCTGGGCGGATCTACCGATATTGTCAGCCTGGGACGCGGAGGGCATATCGTTCTGACATTCGATCCCCCCATCACAAACGGCGAAGGCTTTGACTTTGCGGTGTTCGAAAACGGCTTCAACGACACATTTTTAGAACTGGCTTTTATTGAGGTTTCAAGCGACGGCGAGCACTTCGAAAGATTCGACAGCGCCTATCTCGGAGAAAGCAGCATCGGCGCTTTCGGCGCTCATTCTCCTACACATATGAACGGACTAGCTGGAAAATACAGGGCAGGATTCGGCACACCCTTCGATCTTGAAACTCTCGCCAACCGCCAGAGCGCAATCGACGGCCTGCTTGATCTTGAGAACATAGGCTACGTAAGAGTGTTGGATATCGTCGGCGACGGCAGCACATACGACAGCTTCGGACACACAATTTACGATCCCTACATGACGACCGGCAGCGCCGGCTTCGACTTAGACGCAATCGGCGTCCTTAACAACTGACAGGCTTTCACAGGCAAACCCAACACAATGACGACAGGACTACATTTCAGGCTGATTACGCTTCCATTGATATTGCTGAGCCTGATGTCGTTTTGCGCATTTGCAGAAGATTCCGAAGACACATACAAAGAAAATGAAGAGCAGGAATCCAACGCCCCTGCCCTGCCTGAAGTTGTAATCTCCGACAAGCATCGTTACCCGGAGTTGCAGCATTCCTCTTCTGCCGCCGGAACAGTACTCTTGCGCGAAGACTTCGATGACGCAGCCGAGAAGCTGCCTGAAGTGCTGGATAAGCAGGCAGGTGTGCGCGTCACCCAAATGGGCGGTCCGGGATCGTTCAGTACGCTTGCCATACGCGGCTCCACATCCGATCAAGTTCTGGTAATAGTAGACGGAATTCCCATCAACGCCGCATCCGGCGGACCAGTGGACTTGTCGCGTCTGCCGCTTGGCAATATCGCTCGCATCGAGATATACCGTGGCATGGCCCCTGTAGTTTACGGTGCCAACGCCATCGGCGGCGTGGTCGCCATTACAACCCGCAACGGAAATTCCAGCGAGATATCACTGGGCGCTGGCGGAGGTTCTTACGGTGCGCGCGAAGCCCGACTGTTCACAGGAATCCCTCAGCCGACGTGGGACATGGCTTTAGGCCTTGATTACAGCGGCTGGGAAGGTTCGTTCGCCTATGAAAACGACAACGGCACACTCTTCGACAAATCCGACGACCGCGAAGTGGTGAGAGAAAACAATCATTTCGATCAAGTGAACCTGCTAACCAAGGGACGCCTGCACTTAAACGAAAACTGGCGGCTGACTATCGCGGACTGGTTCTTCTTTCGCAAGCAAGGCGTAGCCGGGCTGGGACAATTCGAAACGAGAAGCGCCTCATACAATTCCTTAGACAACCTGACAGCCTTCAAACTAGATGCCTTTGATTTGTTCGGAAGGCTTGAATGGCACAGCACCGCCGCCTTTCGCTTCTCCTACTCCAAGTTCCGCGACCCTGACAATGAGATCGGATTGGGCGGCGACGACGTAAACGACAGAACATATTCCCCATCCATCGACTCATGGGCGCGGATAGCGATTTTCGATTGGTGGAAGCTGACTGCACAATCCGGCTACAACTACGAAAGCTACCAACCGTCAAAAACCAGCCTGTCCGCTTCAGGATCAAACCGCCACAACATCGGAGCCGGACTTGAAAGCGACTTTTATATAGAAGCCATAAGCACTTCCATCATCCCATCGGGCAACATCAAACATTCCAAAAGTCGCTTAAACCAAACCAGCATGGCTACAGCGGACAAAAACATAGAGCATAACAGCGACAAAACAGAAGAGTCGTTCAGACTGGCAATCGTCAACGAATCCATTCCCGACACCCGCCTGAGCATCAGCGGCGGTCGCGGCCTGCGCTTACCCTCACTGTTCGAGTTGTTCGGCAACACCGGCAAAGTGATCGGCAATCCGGCGCTCAAATCCGAATCATCTTACAATTTCGACGGCGGACTGATATACGATTCGACCATGCTGCCCCAGCCATACAGGCTGAGAGTAGAAATCTTCGGTTTCTACTCATTGACCGACAACCTGATTCAGTTCGTACAGACCTCACAGAATGTATCTGTAGCCGAAAACATAGACCGCGCCGAGATCTGGGGCATAGAAAGCGGACTTAGAGCCGACCTGTTCGGACACCTGCGCTTGTCCGGCAACTACACCTACATGCGCACAGAGAACACCGGCTCCATCGCAGCCCGCAAGGGAAATAGACTTCCGCATCGCCCGGCCTCGAAGTGGTACGCTCGCGCCGAGGGCTACCACAACAATATTCCTGAACTTAAAGAGCTTGGCATCTATATAGAGAGCGAATGGAGCGCCGGCAATTATCTCGACAACGCCAACCTTGTTTCTGTTGCTTCGCGCTTTTTATTGAACAGCGGCTTTGCAATAGAAATGGCCGAAGGCCGCGCCAAGCTTACCTTTGCGGCCAACAACCTTACAAATGAACAAACTCTCGATCTGGCAGGCTACCCCATGCCGGGCCGCAGTTTCAACATGTTCTTTAACTGGAAAATGCTGTAATGAACAAAGCTTCGTATTTATACATTCTAAGCATATTCGCGATAACCACTATCACGCTCTCCCTTTATTCCTGTGCAGATGACACAAACAACAGCTTCGAAAACGGTGACGCCGATGGCGAGTTGTCAGAGCAGCAAGACGACTTCCGCGCTATTGCGGTCGTCGGCAGCGACTACACTTCCACCTCGATTTCCATCATAGATCGCAAACTCAAAACATTGTACGCAGAAGGAATCATTCACTCTGGCTCAGCCGATCCGAAGCTTTCCACCGCGCTGTCAGGCGACATTGTCTTCCCATCGACAGCAAACCCCGGTCAAGATATTGTCTTGATAGACCGCTACCCCAACAGCGTCTTGACTTTCCTCTCACCCGACGACTTTACAATCTCAGCACAGCTATCCGTATCAACCGGCTTCGCCTCAAACCCCCACGACTACTTGATGATAAACGAACATAAAGCTTATTTGACACGCTACGAAAAGAACCCCAATCCGGGAGAAACCGATTTCGATCAAGGCGACGACATTTTAATTATCGACTCTGAAACACTGGACCTGCTCGGAAGAATCGATTTCTCAAACATCCTGAACAGCGATGAAGGCGAAACTCACGCGCGTCCAGACAGATTGCTGATGATTGGCGACAGTGTGTGGGTTTCCTTCAACGTGCTGGGAAACGACTTCAAGCAAGTAGGTACCGCGCGGCTTGCATCTATCGATACACAAACAGACACGATTACAGATATCCTTGATATACCTGAACTTGCCAATTGCTCCGACATGGAATACAGCGAACAGCACCAAGCGCTTTTTCTTTCCTGCTCCGGCGTCTTCATAGACGGCCTGCAATCGCAGCTCGAACGCTCAGGCATCGCGCGCATCGATTTGTCCGGCGAAGACATTTCCTACACAGTAATACGCAAAGGCACCCAGGGAGCGGCCCGCCCTTACGGCTTTGATTTGGATCTGGCTTCAAGCCGCTATTTACTGGCGTTGCGCTTCGGCGACATAGACGAGGGCATCAACGACAAGCTGGTTGCAATCGACATTGAGGACTACAGCGAAGCTGTTATACACGAAGCCTCCACACCTTTCGGTCTGGGAGGTTTTTTGGCCGACGACACCGACAACACTCTCTATATAGGCGATGCGGACCTTGAACATCCCAAGCTTATATATTACAGCTACGACAACGAGGGCTTTATATTACAGGGCGAGATCATCACACACCCAAACAGCGGCCTACCGCCAAAACATTTGCAATTTTATTGACAGACTAAAAGGCGGGAGCCCTTTTTTAAAAAGACTCCCGCCACATTGGGGCTAATCGGAGAGATCAGGTTCACCCCATATTAAAAGTCCTTAAAGTCAGAATCGTCGCCCATTGGAATCATATCTTTAGAATTGATACTGCTTACGGCTGAGCTTCCATTGCCTTTCTTCAGATTAACAGTTCTCTGCCTTACATTGCTTACTCTCAGATTGGAAACCTGACTTCTGCGGTTAAGTTTGAAACGACCTACCATACCCGCCAACTCCTGAGCCTGACTGGAAAGCTCCTCGGCGGCGCTTGAAGACTCTTCAGAATTTGCGGCGTTCTGCTGAGTCACTTGATCCATCTGGGCCACAGCTTTGTTGACCTGTTCGATACCGTTTGACTGTTCCTGACTTGCGGCTGCAATCTCACCGACAATATCCGTTACCTTCCCAATCGAGTCTATTACCTGAACCAATTGCTCATTGACTTCCTTGGAAATCCCCTGCCCATTTTCAGACAGTTTAACCGACTCGTTTATAAGGCTTTCTGTTTTTGCAGCAGCCTCTTTCGAACGCAATGCCAAGTTGCGAACTTCCTCAGCAACAACCGCAAACCCACGTCCCGCCTCGCCGGCGCGCGCCGCCTCGACAGCGGCGTTCAAGGCCAGCAGGTTTGTCTGGAAAGCGATATCATTGATGTCGCGGATGATCTGAGCTGTACCTTCGGCAGAAGCTTTAATCTGGTCCATGGCTTCGACCATCTGGCCCATTGACTCTCGACTCTTGCCTGCAACATCTCTGGTTGTCAACGCCAACGTATTTGCCTCCTGAGCGTTATCGGCGTTCTGCTTAGTCATACTTTCCATTTCTTCCAAACTTGAAGATGTCTCCTCAAGCGACGAGGCTTGCTCCGATGCGCCTTCAGCTACCGCCTGACTCGAAGATGCAATCTGACCTGAAGCCGATCCTACCTGGTCGACAGCTTCTGTCACTTGTGCCATAGCGTCATGAAGACCATCGCAACTTGCGTTGAGAGCATCCTTTATCATTGCAAGATCACCCTTGTAATTGCCTTTTACACGATTTGTCAAATCACCCTCAGCAACCAACTTCAACACATCAGCAGCTTCGGTAACCGGTGCCACGACAGCATCAAGAGTGTCATTGATGCCTTTAACTATATGAGCATAATCACCACTGTGATTATTTACATCAGCTCTCGTACCAAGCTTTCCATCAAGCGCAGCCTGAACAATCATTCCGGCGTCCTGAACCAAAAGGCTGACCGCCTTTATACATTGGTTCAAGTTATTCTTGATCTCGTTGAAGTCCCCGTAATAAGTATCCGTGATGGGTTCCGGGAT